>CAJQOL010000177.1 GCA_905479925.1 uncultured Kangiellaceae bacterium
AGTCGCCATTAGATTGTTCCTCGATTAACTTTCGCCAATCCTCTTTGGTTCTTCTTGCCATGATATTCTCCAACGGTTAGTGTTGGAGTTAGTTTATTGGAAATAATTTGTTCTACTAGGTGTCTTTGGCCGGACGCTTACCTTACTTGTAATTCTATTCATACTTATCTTACCAGTTTGTTATCATTTTCAAATTAAATATTTTAAGTAATGACCAAAATTAAGTAATGACCAAAGTTAAGCAATGAGCAAAGTTAAGCAATGAGCAAAGTTGTCGCTCTGAAATACTCGCATGTCATTTTACAAATAACCATTAAAACCCAATAACATTTTAGACAAGTTGAGTGATTAGAAATCCCTAAAAACTTAGTTTGTTTGGTAGGTTTTTACTATCATTACCAATCATAGGTGTCCATCTAGGGGGCGGCTAAAAGAACACTCTATGACAAAGTTATTAAATATCTCAAGATTCTTGAGATAAATAATTAATGTAACGCAGTCGGTATTTGTTTATTTGTTTTTCCTCGCTAATAATCGAGTTGGCCTCATCCAATAGCAACAGATATTGATTTGAGATATTCGCGTTTCGATAATAAAAACGATCAATGAAACGCAAACAATATTTTATTTAGTTCATCATGCAGTTTTGTGTTCAAAATAAAAATTAGGTACTGAAAAGGACTGATTTTATGAAGCTCACTCGTGTAAAAATAATACTATTCTCTTTTTGTCTTTCATTTTCTACGTTAGTTTCAGCGCATAGTTCGATGTTTCCTGATAATTACTTTTTTGATGATAGTAATGAAGGTCCATCTGCAGCTTTGTTAATGCTGTTTAATGAAAATTTCAATTTAGCCGCTGCTAATACTTGTACAAATGGCAGCGCTAATGGCTATCCTTGTAATAATGTTGACCTTATGTCTTTTCTGCCGAAAGAAAATATGGGCGGCGGAACGCAGAACCTAAATGATATATGGGGGTGGACTGACCCGCTAAACGGTAATGAAATTGCGATAGTTGGCCGAACTCATGGTACCGCGTTTGTTGATGTTACGGATCCAGAAAACCCCGTGCACTTAGGTTTTTTACCTTCACATAACAACGGTAGTGATTCTTGGCGAGATATGAAGGTTTACGCTGATCACGCGTTTATCGTAGCTGACGGTGGAGGCAATAATTCTCACGGGTTGCAGGTTTTTGATTTAACAACGCTACGAACCGTAACTCCTGGCGCAACACTTTCAGAAACTAATCATCTAGGTGGTTTTGGCGCTGCGCATAATATTGCAATTAATGAAGATAGTGGGTTCGCCTACATTGTAGGTAGTAACCAATGTAGCGGTGGGCTTTATATGGTTGATGTTTCCAGTCCGGCGAATCCAAGTTTTGCAGGTTGTTTCTCTTCGGATGGTTATACTCATGATGTGCAATGCGTTAATTATAATGGACCTGACACAGCCTATGCGAATCGGGAAATCTGTGCCGCATACAACGAAGATACCATCACCCTAGTTGATGTTACAAATAAGAACGGCCCGGTACAAATATCTAGAACCGGGTATTCAGGTTCTCAATACACCCACCAAGGTTGGTTTGTTGATGATACCCATTCCGTAATTGTTATGAATGATGAACTTGATGAATCGAGAAATGGTCTAAATACAACATCCTATATCTACGATGTTAGTGACTTAGACAACCCTCAAGAGTTAGGCAGATACACGGGACCAACCGCAGCAATCGACCATAATCTTTATACAAAAGATGGGCTGGTTTACGAAACAAACTACCGGGCAGGTTTACGGATTTTGTCTACAGATAATGTCACCAATGGTGAGCTTTCTGAGGTTGCCTACTTTGATACGATAGCTAGCTCTGATTCAGCACAGTTCTCTGGTACCTGGAGCAACTATCCGTACTTTGCAAGTGGAAATGTAATTCTAAGCGATATTGGTAATGGATTATTTGTTGTTGCTCCTGATTACGATGCTATCAATAACCCTCCGCCACCACCACCGGCTGATTATTGCGATGCTTCGGGAAATAATGCTTCGGAGGAATGGATAAGTAGTGTGTCTGTCGGCAGCTTTACTAACGACTCGGGAAGCTCTCAATATACAGACTTTACCAATCTATCCGTTGAGCTATTGCTCGGCGATAATAGTATTTCACTGTCGCCATCATTCTCGGGAACCAGTTATAACGAATGGTGGCGTATATGGATAGATGTTAATGCTAATAGCGTGTTCGATAGTGATGAGCTCATGTTTGACTCAGGCAGTGCGAGCTCTTCAAGTATCGACGGAACCCTTGTGTTACCAACAACGACCAGTCTGATTACAACGAGGATGAGGGTAGCCATGCGTTATAATGCAGCGCCAGAGGCCTGTGGTTCATTTAACTATGGTGAGGTCGAGGATTACAGCGTTACTATCGTCGATGATGGGACGCCACCACCACCTCCACCGCCAACTGAAACATTTGAAAACACTGGAAGCTATAGTATTCCAGACAATAATAGCACGGGTGTTGAAAGTCCTATTGATGTTGATAGAACTGGTAGTTCAGGTGTGATTAGCGTCTCGGTTGATATTACCCATACTTACAAAGGAGACTTGGTGGTTGATTTAATTCATCCAGATACTACCGTATACAATTTGCATAATCGAAGTGGCGGGTCTGCAAACAATATTGTTGAAACTTACTCGGTAGATATTGGTAATAAAGATTCAATTGGTGAGTGGCGACTTCGAGTCAGAGACTTAGCCAGCAGGGATCTAGGTACCATTAATGAATGGAGTATCACTTTTTAACTCAGCTAAATTGAGCAAATATCTATCTGAAAAAGCGAGTAGTCTTACTCGCTTTTCTTTTTTGGAACAATATCAAATTGACTTGGCAGCCTGGTTAGAATTAAATAGCTTGGGTTAGTTGTATTGTAGTGATATTGTGGCGCTGTAGCGGTAACTTGTCGGTTCGGTCTTTAGTCTTATTAATAGGTGTTTGATTTTAGCCTAGTGGGAAAATGTCGGTGTTTTATTATCATAAAAAGTATTTATTAATTATGGTTGCGTTAGCCGCATTGGCAGCTTTTTATGCAAACAGTGAACCATTAGTTGCCAATAATAAGAACTTTGAAACGGCTAATAGGTTTTTGCAACAAGCCAATAACGATGAAAAGAAGGCTAGGCAAAGTTTGGTTGATGCTAATAGCGTTCGGCAAGCTATTAGTAAGGCAAGAGTAGAAGCTAGACGTGAGAAACAAAGCGACGTAAAAGTGGAGTTATTGAAAAAGGCAGAACGGCTTGCTAATGAACTGGAAGCACATCAAAAAAATGGAGCTGATTACAGAGTACAGGGGCAAAGTAAAATGCAGTTAGCGGCGGATTCATTTAGTGTTGGATTAATAGAGCTTTTCGAAAAATGGATTGTTAATCGCGCGCCATTGACCATGGACCCGGAGACGCTTGATTATATCTCTCATAATACTGCAGTACGAAGCGTACACCCAACTATGCTAAACAAAATGGGAACCGCGGAAGAGCAACAAAGCGGTAATAAGAATTCTATCCAAAAAGATAATGTCATGACCTTAAGGATTGCTTCGCTGATGGGGCAGAGCGCTCCGGCTGATTTGAATATTTCAGCCTTCAGGTTATCTAACCAACAAGGTTACTTTGCTCATATAGAAGTGCACAATAGCACAGAGCAGAAAAACAATGTCTCTCAGGTTCCGTTAAACAATATTCATCAATGGCGATTAATTATAAGTGATGTTAAAGGTGCGCCTGTGAGCGGCAAAAATATCAAAATAGTTGGTCATATGCCGGGGCATGTTCACGGCCTGCCGACTCAACCACAAGTTACAAAAGAGCTGGCGCCGGGGGTGTTTTTGGTTGAGGGTGTAAAGTTTCAAATGCAAGGCTGGTGGGTTATTCAATTTGAAATTTATGACGACAACAATGTGTCTAAGAGTGAGCAAGAGCTTGCTCCGTTAGATATCTTAACGTTCAACTTAATTCTCTAGTGAATCAGATGCTAATGAGAAAGGTGCTATATATTATCGGCTCTATTGCATATGCCTCGCTGATAGGTTGTGGTGAGCAAAAGGTAGAGCATGATTATTCTAATGCAGATATTCAATTTCTGAGTAATCTGTCACTGACAAATTTATCAGCGCCTCTTGAATCAGAAAGCAACCAATACTCAGACAGTTTAGCGGCAGCTAAAATGGGGCATCGGTTATTTTTTGATTCTGACTTAAGCAGCAACGGTTCGGTTTCCTGCGCCACCTGCCATCAACCTGCTAAGTATTTTACCGATGGCCTGAAAAGATCGGTGGCTATCGGTATGGTAAAACGAAATGCTCCGAGTGTTTTGCCGTCTGCTTGGAGTCATTGGCAGTTTTGGGATGGGCGTAAAGACAGCCTATGGTCTCAAGCTCTTGGTCCATTTGAAGATCCTTCGGAACACAATTTTTCACGGACTAAAGTTGCAAATCATATTATTAAAAATTACCGGGAGCCGTATGAAGAAACGTTTACGGTTATTCCAGAATCGATTTATTCTATCGTACAAGAGATAGATGCAACGCCACTAGGTACAACCAGGCAAAAAAGTTTATGGCGCAAGCTATTGCCTGAACAACAAAAAGCAATTAATCAGGTATTTGCGAATGTGGGTAAAGCATTGATGGCTTACCAAAGACAACTCAAAATGCAGCCTGCAAAGTTTGACGGGTTTGTCGATGCGTTATCGACTAATAGCTTAACCAGTTCGAATGTTCTTTCTAACTCAGAACAAAACGGAATGCGATTATTCCTAGGTAGAGCCAATTGTGTAAGTTGTCATAACGGACCGCTATTTTCCAATTTTGAATTTCATAATATTGGCGCGCCGGAGTCAGACAAGCAGCAGGTTGATCTAGGTCGGTTCTCCGCGATATCAGCGTTAGTTAATGACGAATTTACCTGTCTATCTGAGTATAGTGATGCTGAACCGGAGAACTGTATGGAAATGCGATTCTTAAAAAAGAAGGGGCCGGAGTTAGTTGGCGCTTTTAAAACTCCGAGTTTAAGGAATATCGGGAAAACTGCACCCTATATGCAAACCGGTCAGTTTGATACCCTTGAACAAGTCATCTCGCACTATGACATGCCCACACCGCCGTATTACAATCGTTTACAACACCCAAGTAGGCCGCATTTCGATATATTGCCATTGAAGCTGTCTGAGCAAGAGAAGGCTGACCTGATTAGCTTTTTGCAAACATTAACATCTCCTATAGACAGCGATGACCTATGGTGGCAAGCGCCTCTAGAATAGAGTCGTGGTTGATTTTACAAACGCAGCGTCAGTGACTCATTAACAAATTAGCAAGTTTTTCTGAATGGATAAAAAAGAGCCTTTCACATTCAATATTAGTCAATTAGCCTAAAGTGAGTATTTGCCATTGCAATCGATTCTGCTTTGTATATAATTGCCGGCTCCAGTCGACAGCGCATGCTACTACCAAGCGATTGGAATTAAACAATTTATGCCAGTGTGGTGGAATTGGTAGACACAGGGGATTCAAAATCCCCCGCCTTTGCGGGTGTGACGGTTCGAGTCCGTCCACTGGTACCAAATTTAAGAGCCTCGATATTCTCGGGGCTTTTTATTGTCTGCAATTTCTTTGCTTCTAAATGACCTCACTTGAGCACCATCCTATTAGCCATGGCGTTGGTCGGCCATTAACCTAAACTCGGATAATTTAGCCTTCCAAATGATGTTAATCTTCGGCCTTTTATAGCTATGTCCCACCACTGTTTCTAACAATTAATAGGAGTTCGCACGAGCGGTTGCAACAAGCAGAGCTAAGCGGCTGGTTATATTGGGATTTTAAAACCATAATTTTTCGAGTTCAGGTTAACTGGCCGTGTCTATCTAGCTATTTGTGATACTCTATTCATGGATAATCGGTCAGGTTAACCTAGTGGGTTGATATTTAAGGAGAAAAGCAATGCTTGATTTAGCTGTAATCTATTTAGCGGCAGCGATCGTGGCGGTTCCGGTGGCAAAACGATTAGGTCTAGGCTCAGTGCTCGGTTATTTACTTGCTGGAATACTAATCGGACCGTTCTTGCTAGGCTTAGTCGGTGATCAAACCGATGTTATGCATTTCGCCGAATTCGGAGTTGTCATGATGCTGTTTCTGGTAGGTTTAGAGCTTCAACCCTCTAGGTTATGGAAGTTAAGGCATTCAATCATCGGTTTGGGTGGGTTACAGGTTTGTTTAACGTCTCTAATATTGTTCTCCATTTGTTTTTGGTTTTTTGGCTTTCGCTGGCAAACGTCTCTTGCTATCGGTCTAATGCTGGCTTTATCCTCTACTGCAATTGTTTTGCAAACCCTGAACGAAAAAGGGTGGATTAATTTAGAAGCCGGGCAAAATAGCTTTTCTGTACTGCTGTTTCAAGATATTGCGATTATACCAATTCTAGCCATGTTACCTTTATTAACATTCATGGACGTCTCTGCGGTGGCCGACGGTCATTCTAGTTTGGTTGAGCACTTCCCAATTTATCTCAAAGTCATCATCTCGATCGCTGTGATTGCCTCTATTGTATTTGCTGGTAAATACATATCGGCACCACTTTTTCGATATATTGCGAATACGAGACTAAGAGAGTTATTTACAGTGTTTGCCCTTTTCCTAGTGATTGTCATAGCTGTAATAATGCAAAAGATTGGACTTTCACCTGCGCTAGGCACCTTTTTAGCTGGGGTCGTACTTGCCGAGAGCGAGTTTAGACATGAGTTAGAGGTTGATATTGAGCCATTTAAGGGGCTATTACTAGGTCTCTTTTTTATGACCGTTGGAGCATCAATTGATTTTCCGCTGCTACAGCAAGAGTTCGCGCTTGTTACATTTTTAGTGCTTGGCTTGGTTATTATTAAAGGGATAGTGCTCTATGTTTTGGCTCACTGGTTTAAAATGCAGAGCAAACAAAAGATATTGTTCAGCCTAGCGCTAGCTCAAGGTGGTGAATTTGCTTTTGTGCTGCTGTCATTGTCGTCTTCTCTTGCCCTTTTAACTCCTAATCAATTGAAATTGACAACCCTTGTAGTCGCGATTTCCATGCTACTAGCGCCATTACTTCTCATTTTTTATGAAAGGTTCATTGAGCGTGAGGACACTACTAGACCTGATTTTGATAAGGCTGAAGAAATTGAAGCAACTAAGAATGTCATCATTGCTGGTTACGGGCGTTTTGGACAAATAGTAGGGCGGTTATTGACCGCGCAGGGTTATCATTTATCAATTTTAGATCATAGTCCTAGCCAAATAGACTTACTTAGGCGATTTGGTAATAAAGTTTTTTACGGAGACGCGGCAAGAAAGGACTTGCTGGAAGCGTCCGGTGCGTCGCAAGCTGAGTTGTTGGTCATCGCAATTGATGAAGCAGATAAAATTTTGGAAATTGCGGAGTTAGCAAAAAAACATTTCCCTAACTTGCAAATCGTCGCGCGGGCTATTGACCGCCGGCATGCTTATGAATTAATGAATATAGGGGTAAAGACCTTTAAACGAGAAACCTTTGACTCAGCACTAAATTTAGGTATTGATGTTTTAACCTTGCTCGGAAACTCCAGAGAGTCTGCAGAACGAGCGGGACGCTTGTTTTCCCAACATGATCATGAAACCTTGGCCTTGCTCGCCGAACTTTGGGGCGATGATCATAGTTACGGGGTTGCTGTAAAACAGCGAGTTGAGGACTTACGGTTGGTCTTAGACAAAGATCGGCAAGATCAAGAGAAGTTAAAAACTTGTAAACAAGACTAGGGTTGTAAATTACGAATTAGCATGGTCGCCAATCTCCTCAAGAGATTATGTTTTTGGCCGATATACTAATTCATGAGATTGAGTAACTTAGTTATGAGTAGTACTAATGACCGATTCAGATTTTACCCGTTTATTAAATCAAGCCGTAAAAACAGCCAAGAAGCATCGTGGCATTATGCAGCGAATTAACCGAGAGTGCGTTCTACGGTATGGTAAAACCTACGAAGAGTTAAATATGCAGCAAACAATTGAGCTCGAGGAGTTCGTTGGCGAAGGGTTGCTTACAGCGAAACGTTTTGATTTATTGGTTAGCCAATCCCCAGCCGAAATGCACTGAACATTTGACTGAATAGGGTAGTTAGGCAGAACCATCCTTATTATCACTGATTAGGGGGTAATACCTTCTTCGGTAGTTGTCTATTTCCGCCCAACTAATTTTAAGCTCTTAATTGTTTTAAGTTCTGCTTGTTTTAAGTTCTACTTATTCTAAGTTCTTATTTTAATTTAGCAAAGTTTAACTTTCGGTTTGTAACGCTAAGTTAGAAACAGAATCCACCACTAACTACTTCTCGGTAATAAATTGAGTGATAGTTTCGCCATTCAAACCCGCCATTAACATAAAATAGCCGAATATAAATGGCACGACAACATAGACAATTGTATGGACCGTAAAACCCGCTTTTTCACCGAATTTGGATTTCATATATTTTAGTTTGATTAGGTCGTTTGGTACACGAACACTCACAACTAGTGTATATAGTCCGAACAACAAAATGGCAGATGCTAAGGCAACGGTCGTGTACTGCATGGTATATCTCTCATGGTTCAATTGGGTCAATTATCAACCTTTTAGGTAAGCTATTGCTAGTCATTTTGTCTACTGTTGTTGCAAAATACAGACTCAATTCGTAATTCGTAACATTTTCTCAGCTGTTGAACGGTTATCGGTAGGCTAGAATACCATTTTTAGCTTGAGGGAGAATCTGATGAAAGCAGTTACTATTCTGTTAATTTCGCTGACTATTGGTTTTGGGGTGAACAGTCATGTATCAGCCTATGGGAAGACAAAACCGGCTCGTACAGAGGCCGATTTAAAAAGAGATACTTCAAGTAAGCCTCACGAAATTCTTGCTTTCGCCGGGGTTAAGTCAGGCGATACCGTTTTAGATCTGCTCGGAGGCGATGGTTACTATTCGGAGTTGATCGCTAGCAAAGTCGGAAAAAAAGGACAGGTCGTTCTTCATACTAATCAGGCCTATTTAAGCTTTGTAGGTAAAAACCTAGAATTGCGAACTGAAAGAGGGGGATTAGCGGGGGTCACTCAATTAGTTAGTGAAGTCGACGAATTGAAACTTGGCGAGGCCAAATATGATCTAGCCATTTTGGTTTTGGGGTATCATGATTTTTTCTTTACCGAAAATACCTGGCGTTTTCCGTCAGATATAGCATTTCCGCAATTACAAAAATCCTTAAAGCCTGGAGGTAAATTACTGATAATCGACCATTCGGCTAAGCAGGGAGCAGGTATCAGTGTTGTAAAGTCTCTTCATAGAATTGAACCAGCTTTTGTTAAAAAGGATATTGAAAGCCGCGGTTTCAAGTTTGTTAAGGAATCTAAACTATTAGCTAACGCCTCTGATGATCAAAGTATCAGTGTTTTCGATCCTTCAATTAGACGCAAAACAGACCGTTTCGTATTTTTGTTTGAGAAACAATAGTAAAGGTTTGGTGGTAAATAGGACGTTTAGAGTTCTTAATAAGGCGCTGATAGCGCTATTTATCACTAATTCTTACTTTGTTGATCTAAATCATCATTTAAAAAGTCATCACCTGCGAATCTTGTTGAAAATGATTCGCATTTAGACTAAGCTTCAATTACATTGAAATTATGTCTCTCTTGTTTTTGAGAGGGTTCGAATCCAATTCGAAGTTTGGAGTAAGATATGACTCAAAGTTTGGCCAATGTTGATGCTAAACGAAAGGTGAAAATTGTTAGTTTAGGCGCTGCGGGCAGTGTTTTTCGTCGTAAGTTATTGTCTATGGGGTTAACTCCTGGAATTGAGCTTGACGTATTAAGAAAGGCCCCTCTGGGTGGCCCCTTAGAGCTAAACTTGCGCGGATTTTCGTTAAGTCTACGTAGAAATGAAGCTCAAGGAATTCAAGTACAGCTCGTATAGTAACGACTCAGAATAACGTCGTTTAAATCCTCCCTTCTTTCCTATTACGAAGTCTAGAAAATGTCTAACCCAACAACCATTGCGTTATGCGGCAATCCAAATAGCGGTAAAACCACCACCTTTAATCTATTAACTGGCTCTCGCCACCAAGTAGGTAATTGGCCTGGAGTTACCGTTGAGAAAAAGGTTGGCAAGTTTAAGTTAAGTAAACAGCAAAAACAGAAGTTTGATGAGAGTAACTCTAGCTCTCAAATTGATGTTGTAGACTTACCCGGAACCTACTCACTAGATGCTATTGATGAGTCAATTGCGCTTGATGAGAAAATTGCTAGAAACTACATTCTTTCCGGTGAAGCGGATTTAATTGTTAATATTATTGATGCTTCTAATATTGAACGTAATCTATACCTTACGACGCAACTGCTTGAAATTGGCAAGCCCATGTTGGTTATTTTGAACATGATGGATGTCGCCAAAAAGAATAATATTATTATCGATATTGATAAACTATCCAAAGAGTTAAATTGCTCAGTTATTCCGTTAATCGCTAGTGATAAAAAACTACCTGATGCACTAGCCGACACCCTCACCAATTTTACAAAGAAAAATTTCGACGACTCTCAATTTTCATTACAATTTGAACCGCCTCTACAAGAGTTTTATGAAGCGATGGTTGAAGAGCTTGCTAAAACGCCAGATAGTCATAAGCGGGCAGAGTGGCAGGCGGTTAGGCTTCTAGAAGATCATAACTTTAGTATTGAATCGCATCAAAGGGATGAAATAGACAAGATTCAAAATAAAGTTGTTGAGGCGTATGGTGAGGATATTGACATTGTAATTGCCGAAGCTCGTTACAGTCGAATATTGAGCTGGATTGATTCTAGCGTTCAAAAAGAAGGGCGGTTGACGCGCTCACTTTCTAAAAAGCTTGATAGTATTTTCCTAAATAGATATCTAGGTGTACCGCTCTTTTTATTCGTCACCTATCTAATGTTTATGTTCACCATCAATTTTGGTGGTGCCTTTATTGACTTTTTTGACCTAACGGTTAATGCCGTTCTTGTAGAAGGTGCAAGTATTTGGTTAGCGGGTCTAGGTTTGCCAGAATGGTTAATCACGTTACTTGCAAACGGTGTTGGCGGTGGCGTTCAAGTTGTTTCTACCTTTATACCAATTATCGGGAGTCTCTATCTATTCTTGGCGGTGCTGGAAGACTCCGGTTATTTGGCTCGCGGTGCATTTGTTATGGATAGGTTTATGCAAGCGATCGGCTTACCTGGTAAGTCATTCATTCCACTAATGGTTGGTTTAGGTTGTACCGTACCTGCTATTTACGCGACTCGTTCTTTGGAGTATGAGAAAGACAGAATAATGACGGTAATGATGAGCCCGTTCATTTCCTGTGGAGCGCGTTTACCTGTCTACATATTGTTCGCTGCTGTATTTTTCCCAGATAATGCACAGAACCTGATTTTTGCACTGTATATGATTGGTATTGTTATTGCGGTTCTAACTGGACTATTACTTAAAAAGACTTTGCTTGCAGGGGAAACGACGCCTTTCGTGATGGAGCTGCCTGCCTATCATATTCCAAGATTTAAAAGTGTTCTATTAAAAGCGTGGGAAAAGCTACAGTCTTTTGTTTTAGGTGCTGGCAAGTTAATTGTTCTTGTCGTCATTATGTTAAGTTTTTTGAACTCATTAGGTACCGACTTCAGTTTTGGAAATGAGAATACCGAAAAATCGGTTCTAACCAATGTTGGAAAATCATTGACGCCAGCTTTTTCACCCATAGGAATTAAAGAGGATAATTGGCCTGCAACGGTTGGTTTGTTTACTGGCCTTTTTGCTAAAGAAGTTATCGTTGGAACTATCGACGCACTTTATTTAAGTCAAATTGAAGTTGAAACTGAAGTCGAGAGCTTTTCACTTACCGACAAACTAAAAGAAGCAGCTCAGACAATTCCTGATAATTTCTCCGATGCGTTAGGCACATGGTCCGATCCCCTAGGTGTAAACGTAGATGTTACGGACCAACAATCAATTGCTCAAGATCAAGAGATCAGTGAAGGCATATTTCCGCTAATACAAAAATCCTTTGATGGAACACTTGGTGCGTTTAGTTATCTATTGTTTATTCTTCTTTACTCTCCCTGTGTATCAGCTTTAGGGGCAACCTACAAAGAAACTGGTACACGTTGGACTATTTTTTCGGTTCTTTGGACAACTTTCTTAGCATACAGTTTAGCGACCATTGTCTATCAAGTTGGACAAATAAGCAGCTCGCCGGTTTCAGCTCTTAGTTGGATTGGCCTATTTGTCGGTTTGCACGCAATAAACGTTTTAGGCCTCAAGCATTGGGCGAAGAAGCGTCAAAGTTATTCTGATAACGATAGTCCGACAACCGTGAGTTATTAATATGTTGATGGACATTAAAAACTTGCTGATTGAACGACAACAAATGACAGTTGTTGATTTAGCTAGACATTTCCATGTTAGCGAATCAATCATGCAGGGCATGTTAGCTCATTGGCAGAAGAAAGGTCGCATAGAAGTAATCGATTCATCTGGCGCTTGCGGAAGCGGCTGTGGAAGCTGTGATGAAACGGAGCTATCAAAAATATTCTATCGCTGGAAAAATGTGGCAGAAAAACCAATTTTCGCTAAGGCTGAGAGATAAACGCTAAGCAATCATCAGTGATTTATCGTTAAAGCAAAAAAGACGGTAGGTTTGGCTAGTTATCGATTACTCGTTTTTATTTTTAATACAAAATGATCAAATCAGAAAAACAAGCGCTTAAGCAAATAATCAAACAAGAACTCAAAGAGTTGAGAGAATTGTTATCGCTTTCTAGTTCGTCAGCTAAAACCGTTGAACTCGACCAAACCTCAACGGGTAGAGTTTCAAGAATCGATGCAATCCAACAGCAGAAAATGGCAATAAACTCTTTGCGTAGAGACTCCGAAAGAGAGCAAAAGCTAATTAGAGTACTGTCGTTTATTGATGACAAGCAGTTTGGAATATGTGAAGAGTGTGACCAACCTATCGCATTTAAGCGATTGCAAATAAAGCCGGAGTCTCGTTTTTGTATTGGTTGCCAAACCTTACTAGAGTAAAATTTGTAGAATGAAAATTGTAGAGTGAAAATTGAAGCGTCAGTTAGCTTCATACGATGGCGCTTTATCTGTCAGGGTTAATAGAATAATTTTCTAGATGACTGAAATTACTTCATAGATTTAAAAAAACAGCCCCTCGGGAAAGATGTCCATCTCATTTTTAAACCCTGTCTAGTCTTTGGTTAAGCCCAGTCTTACCCGCATACCTAATTCAGTCGTATAACCCATATTTTTATGTTTAATTTTTCCATTTTTATCAATAATGTAATAACTTGGGAAACCTCTTATTTGAAAAGCATCTGAGGTAGAGCGAGAGCCAAGCAGTACTGGAATCGTTAAATGGTGTTGGGAAAGGAAATCACTAATTTCCTGTTTAGATTTCCAGTCAAGAGCGATGATATAGAAGTTAACGTGTTCGCCTGAGGATTCCTTAATCGCTTCGATATTATCGATCGATGCATGACAAACGCTACACCAGGGCGCGAAAAAATAGATAAGTGTTTTTTTCTCCAATGTTGCTGGCTCAAAACTAATTACTTGGTCATCCATACTAACCAGTGTAAAGCTAGGTGAGAGGTTTTCAGTGCCGGTACTCAACATATCCTTCTGTTGCCACCAGGTTATCAAAATAAAAATACCAATAAAAATTAGTATTTGATTAAGCCAAACGATTAGTTTCTTCTTAGTCGGTTTTTTCATAGGGGCACTGTTGTGAAAAATGGATGAATTATGGGGCTTAGTGACAACAATCGTTATTCTATATTTAGTGTTTTAATAGAGTAGCCTGTTTGCTGTGTAAACCAACGGTCAATTATTTGCCAAGAAATAGAAACGGAAAAAGGCATTAGCAATGAGCCGTCGGTTAGCGCGTTTTCAAGTTCGTTAGCGCTATACCACTCGGCTGATTCAAGCTCTTTGTCTAGTAGCTCAACTGCCGATGTTTTAGCCGTGCAATGAAATCCGACCATCAGTGAGGCGGGAAAAGGCCATGGTTGAGATGATATGTAGGTTGCATCTTCAACTTCAATTCCAGCTTCTTCGTAGGCTTCTCTTTTAACCGCTAATTCTAGTGATTCACCGTGTTCAGCGAAGCCTGCTAAAACAGAGTATCTTTTATCCGGCCATTGTTTTTGCCTTGCTAACAGAATTCTCTTTACGCCATCAAAATTATATTCTATTGAGAAAATAACCGCTGGCTCAATTCTGGGAAAATGTTCTTTATTGCACTCTTTGTTTAAGCAGCGTCGGCTATGCCCTGAAAATGATGGTGATGTTTGATGGCCGCATTTAGCGCAGTAGACATGGGAATGGTGCCAGTTTAATAAGCCCTGGGCATAAAACAAGCATTCGAGATCAAACGCTTGCGAACTTAAACTAGCGCTTCTTAAATCAACTAATGGCTGATCTTGTAGTTCTGCTATTAAGGTGATTATCGGATAGACAAAATAGTGTAGATTTTGATATTCACCAAGATAGATGATACCGGCAGGAAAACTACTGGCTTCTTGTTTTGTTAATCGAGCTTTTACGTTTTTCGGACTAATATGAACCGGTGTATTGTCGCTAAAGAAAAAACGACCTTTGTGCGCCAACAGAACCTTACTGTCTTCTTTTTCTATAAGCTCAGCGATCATTGAGTCCTGATCACGGATCTCGCCGCGGCGGTTAAGGTTAGCAATATATTGCATGGTGATTCTCTTGAGTAAGCGTCTAATGGCCAACTCTTCTGTAGTAAAAGTCGGTGCTTATTGGTTGCTGCGAATGGTTACATAGATTGCAATTAATTCATAGTTGATTTGCTGATCTACTCAGTCACTATCTTACGGCGAGCCAAAATTTAGCCTATGTAGACTAATAAATGGTCGGATTTTGAGCGTTCAAAATGTTAATAAATGTGACACAATCCTATTAATATCCAATTTACCTCAATAAATACAGTGAGTTAGGTGGACACAGTTGTGTTTAGCCCTTTGGTTGCGTTTCACTGATATGGTGTTATAGTAACATATAACACTACGGGAAAGGTTGAGAGCTAGATAATCTCGGCCAGTTAGCAGAGTAAATAACGTAAGCTTAAACTGAGAAATCTCAAGAGAGTGAATATGACAGCAATAACTTGGAACGATCAACAGCCTATCTTTCGGCAGTTAAAAGAGAAAGTAATTGAGCTAATCATCGATGGCGAAGTCAGTGACGGAGAAGCGGTGCCTTCGGTACGCCAAGTCGCAGCGGATTATCAGATAAACCCACTAACAGTATCAAAAGCCTATCAAGAATTAGTTGATGAATCGATTTTAGAGAAGAGAAGGGGATTGGGGATGTTTGTAACAGAGTCAGCACGCGAAAAATTACTTTCCACTGAAAAAACTCATTTTCTTGAAGTAGAGTGGCCAAAAATTCTCGAAAGAATCGAGCGTTTGGGCTTGTCTATTCAGATACTTGTTAACGACCAACAAAAGAAAAACGAGGAGCAATAATGACTACTTTGATACAAGCAAAGAATCTTTCAAAGAGCTACGGTACTCATCAAGCGTTGAAGTCCGTTGATTTCTCCGTTGAAAGAGGACGAATTGTTGGCCTTGTTGGACCTAATGGTGCTGGAAAAACAACCGTACTTAAAGCCATTCTAGGACTTACGTCCTACGAAGGAGAGCTTAAAGTGCTTGGTCTAGATCCCAATCGTCAGCGCCATGAAATAATGCAAAAAGTGAGTTTTATAGCGGATGTCGCAGTACTTCCTAGATGGTTGAAAGTATCTAACGCCTTGGAATTTGTTACTGAGGTTCATCCAAACTTTAATCTAGAAAGAGCCAAACATTTTTTAGCGAAAACCAATATTCCAATGTCAGCCAAAGTAAAGGAGCTTTCAAAGGGAATGGTTGCACAACTTCATTTAGCGCTGGTGATGTCAATTGAGGCGGAGCTGCTAGTTTTAGATGAACCGACCTTAGGTTTAGATATTTTGTACCGAAAAGAGTTTTACAACCAACTATTGGCCGAGTTTTTTGACGAAGGTAGAAGCATTTTAGTTACTACTCATCAAATTGAAGAAATTGAAAATCTATTGACTGATTTAATCTTTATTCGTGATGGGAAAATAGTACTAAATGATTCGATGGATAAAGTGTCAGAAAACTATATTGAAGTAATGGTTAGCAAAGACGATGCTGAAAAAGCGGAAGCGCTTAATCCTGTCATGCAACGCGATGTTTTTGGAAGAAAGGTTTACCTTTTTGAAGGTGTGAGTAGAGAAGAGCTAGAACCGTTAGGTGAATTACACTCACCAAGTGTTGCAGATCTATTTGTTGCTAAAATGAAGGAGGGCAAATAATGAATACTTTTAAGGCCTTAATAAAAAGAGAATATTGGGAAAACCAAGGTTCTATGTTTTATTCACCGGTAATTATGGCTCTGTTTTTTGCGGGCATAACTATTTTATTAGCAATAACTGGAGATTCTTTAGTTATTGAAAACGGGCATCACAGCGGGTTTTGGGAACACTTACCTCGCGCTTTGGATCAGTTTGAAAATCTTAACGAACAAGATCGCTCTAGAGGTGTACAAATAGGACTTTATGCATCATCGGCAGTTTTTGTGTTGGTTATGCTTATCATCAGCTTTTTCTACTGTTTAAGCTCGCTTTATGACGAGCGCAAAGATAGAAGCATTTTGTTTTGGAAGTCATTGCCAATTTCCGATACAACAACGGTTCTATCGAAAGTAGTTTCGGTATGTATATTGGTACCACTTTGTTATTTTGTTGTTATAGGAGCCTTTCAGTTATTCTTGTTAGTTTTCTCTACAATAGTTGCTTGGTTTGGTGGTAACAGTGGTATGTCCATTTGGGGGTCTTCTAATCTATTTGGCGTATTGTTTAATACTTTGTTCTCATTGATCACTGTTAGCCTTTGGTTAGCGCCGGTTTGGGGATGGTTAATGTTGGCCTCTTCGTATGCGAAGAAAGTCGCTTTTCTTTGGGGTGTTTTACCTGTATTAATGGTTACAATTGCTGAAGGTTGGATATTTAGAAGTTCATACTTTATTGAGATGGTAGCTGAACGTTTTGCGAAGGCTGGCTTGATATTGGGTTCGAACATCGGTCAGTTAGTTAGCGAGAATGAAATGGATGGTTTATCTATCATGTGGTACGAAGCGTATGGAACTTCAGCATTTTGGATAGGACTGATGGTAGCTGCTGGATTTATTGCTGCATCCATTTATGTGCGCAGAAGTAGAGATGAGGCTTGATCTCCTGTTACATTTGTGAGACAATGCTTCTAGTTTAAAAAAGGGAGAAACTAATGATTCTCAACAGACAAAGTGCGAAAAAGACCAGTCATGCCAGTCTAGTAATCGCAATTACTATGGTATTCGCGTTAGTAATAACAGTCCAGACGCAAGGAGTACCCACGGATTACTTGATTGAGAACGGCGTGAAAGCGTGTAAAGTCGGGGCACTGGATTTATTTACCAAATTATTATGGTGAAATGACTGACTTTCTAAGATTGAAATTGAAACGGAGCTTAGCTCCGTTTTTTTATGCTTGTCGAGATCTGTTTTGCCTTCCGGAATTTGCCAGCCTGAAAAATTTAGCCGTATTGATTAAATTTTTATCATCTATCGGTAAATAGAAACTCTCGTATCTTGGATACGCTTAAATGCTTTTAGTGGGCCAGCGCTTTAATAAGCGCAATATTCAAGATATTACTGTGATTTTTCTACTTGGGTTTTTACGGGACGGGTTTTCTAAATATCTAAGTATCTAAGTATCAAAATTACTAGTTCTAGTTGTTAGTTTCCAGTTGTGTGACAACATAAGGAGAAACAACTACGGTCCATAGTTGCGTGTTTTGCTCGCAATTAGCTTTTACCCACGCCGCGGTGGCAAAAGAAACTTGTTGCTCTTCAATCGCTACTTCCAAAGCTGAAATATCATTGTCTGCTATCAGGCTAGCAATAGCGACTAAATCCGCTTCAGGCTCAACGACGAGAAGTTTTCCTTGAGCAAAAAACAGCTCTAAAGCTTTCCATTCTATCGTGGCAGTTTCTAGGTTAAGCTTATCTCTAGTGGTGAGGGTTTCGTCTGTCATTGTTAGATCTAAAGCCATTTTGTAAAGTATGAATTATCCGCTCATTATACCAGCTTTTTATTGGTTCACCGTTTGATTTTTAATATGGTCATATAGTTCTGTCATTTAGTTCTGTCATTTAGTCCTAATCGGGTGCGAACATTATTTTTGTTCTGTCGTCTAACTAAACTCCGCGCTTTGAAAGCGAAACTGACCAGTGTACGCATATTCGCGTGGCTTATAATCTTTGGCGTTGTTTATGTAAAATTAATATAATCCATTCAGTCTAAGTTCATCGACCTAATCTTAGGATAACTAACGGCATTTAATATTTATGCTTTGCGTGTGCAGTCGCCCCTGTTGTTTTCAGCAAAACTGAGATATATCGTAAATTGCGAAAGATTGGCTAGGATAATCCGAAATTGTCCGTGTTACTCCGCCTAATTCCAGTAATTAATGTCTAAATCAGGTAGAATTTAGGCGTCCTAAATAGTTATTAATAAAGTAAATTTGTAATAAACGACAGCAACGTTAAATAACAACGAGGTTTTCAAAATGAAAGGTCTAAAGTTATCCTTATTAAGGTCTCCGCTCATAGTGGTATTAGCTGTAGCGGGACTTGGAGTTTCAAACGCATCTCTGGCGGGTTCTGAAGTAGCGCTCAAATTGGTCGATGGAAAGTCGTTTTCCGACTACCAATTAACTGGGGATAGTCGAAAAAAGAGTTTAAAAAGGTTAGAGAAGGACTTCGTCAAGTTATTTGAAAATGCATCCGACGCTTATGTAGCGGAAGGGCAAAAACTTGAGATAGATGTAACCAATATCGACCTGCCTGGACAGATGCGCTATTTTTACGGCCCAAATAATGATGATATGCGGGTAGTGGAATCTAACACACCGTTTCGTTTACATTTTACTTACCGCCTTAAAAATAGCGAAGGCAAATTGATAAAGGAAGGTGAGGCCAAAATTAGAGACTTTTCCGAAAGTAAGGTAAAGAGTGCTAACAATAGAAATTTTGGTTCGGCGGCATCCTACCACATAGCCATAAAGAAATGGTTTAAGAAACAATTTTAAGTTTTAAGCTTTAGGTTTTATGATTTGGGGTTAATACATTTCAAAAAAAAACTTAGGGTTTATTCTGGTACCAGTTTTTTAGTGCAATAAGTAGTCCTAGCCCTATAAATGCACCCGGCGGTAAAACAGCAAATAGAAACTTTTGGTCCGCTAGATAAAAGTGGCTAGTCCAGCTTCTAGCGGTTTCGCCAAATATAAGATGTGCGCCGTCGAGTATTGTACCTTGACCAACCAACTCCCTTAATCCTCCAAGGACCATTAATACCAGTGTAAACCCCAACCCTTGCGCTAAACCGTCGACAAAAGATGGCCCAACGGAGTTTTTGCTAGCGAAGGCCTCTGCACGACCAATAATGGCGCAATTAGTAACAATCAATGGTATGAATATACCGAGAATTAGGTAGAGCTCGTAGGTAAAAGCGTTCATGAGAAGTTGAACATTAGTCACAAATGAGGCGATTAACATAACGAAAATCGGAATGCGTATTTCCTTAGGGATATGGGCGCGAATTATAGATACGGTTACGTTAGAGCCCACCAAAACAAATGTTGTCGCAATGCCAAGACCTAAACCATTAATTAAGGTTCCAGTCACCGCAAGTAATGGACACAGTCCTAATAGCTGCACCAATGCAGTATTATTATCCCATATGCCTTGCTTAAAAAGGTCTTTGTACTGATTAGTTGTGCTCATAAATAGACTCTCAGCTCACTCAACAAGGTTGGCATCGCAATCACTTGGTTTTTCAAAGAGCTCTAACTGATTTTTAAGAACAAAGTCGTAGCTCCTTTTTACTGCCGATACAATTGCGCGAGGAGTGACTGTTGCTCCGGTTAGCGCATCGAACTTTCCTCCATCTTTTTTTACCTGCCAGTCGACATTTGTAAATTGACCTTTTGGGAGGTTATTAAACTGTTTTATCCAGTCACTTTTATTCCTTTCAATTTTATCACCTAGTCCCGGCGTCTCTTGATGTTTTAATACATTGACACCCAATATTGAACCATTGGCAGATACCGCTAGGGCAAAATCGATTCTTCCCGAGTATCCGTTGGGAGCCGTTGCCGTTATCATCAGACCAACATTCGAGTTATTCTGTCGTAATCGATAGACCTTTTGACCCGTAGTAGCTTCAGGTTGGTTTATATCCGTAACCATTAAGCAATCTTTGTAGACATCATTATTATAGGATGTCGGTTCAGCAACTATCGCTAACTGCTTTAGTAATGACAGTTCAATTTCTTTTGCAATTTTGTTTTTTGTCAGATGATGCGTTATTGCTATCAGTCCAACTGAAACGAAAGCGAAGGTTGCTAACGTTAGCGCGTTGCGGTTCATTGCAGCTAATAAGCTCGCCTTTTGATTAGGCTGTTTTTCCATTGTCATGGTTAGTTAGTCTCCGAGCCGTATACACGTGGTTTCGTATAATGGTCGATAGTCGGCGCTGCTATGTTGAGCAAGAGAACCGCAAATGCGACGCCGTCTGGGTAACCACCAAAGGTTCGAATGATCACAATTAGCAATCCTATACTTGCCCCATAAATCAATCGGCCCTTAAATGTTGTCGACGCGCTAACCGGATCGGTGGCAATGAAAAATGCGCCCAGCATAGTCGCACCCGAAAATAACAGAGTGGTAGAAGGTAGAAAAAGGTCGCTATCGTATAAACTTAGTAGAGTTGAAGTCAACCAGATGCTAACTAATAACGATACTGGAATATGCCAATGAATAATTCTTAAAAGCATTAAACTTAATCCACCGATAAGAAACGCGCAATTAATCCAAAACCAACCGGTTAAGTTACTCTGAAAATCAGCTTGTGCCATTATCTCAGAGGACATAAGTCCGGTCGCAAGCGCTGTTTTACTTTCGTCGAGCGGTGTAGCCATGGTAAAACCATCGGCAATTAGACGATAAGAATTAACGTCCATGCCACTCGTCGTATAGCCGGTGAAAATCAGTTGAATACTTTCTGTTAAACTAGCAACTTCTAAAGCAATTGATTTAGCGGGTAGCCACGCCGTCATCTCGATAGGGAAAGATATCAACAGTAAAACATAACCCACCATTGCAGGGTTAAACGGGTTAAAGCCAAGACCGCCATATAATTGTTTGGCGATAATAATAGCGAAAGAACAGCCGATGATACTCATCCACCAAGGTAATAATGGTGGTAATGCAAGGGCGATAAGCAGTCCTGTAAGCAATGCGGAAAAGTCACAGAGAGTTTCCCTAACCGGCTTTTTTCTAACTTTGAGAATGATTGCTTCGGCGGTTATGGCTGTCGATGCACATATGACCAAGTTAATTAATACACCCCAGCCCTGAAAATAAATTTGAGCGAAAGCTCCCGGTATTAGAGCAAAACATGCAGTCGCCATTACTTGGCTGGTAGAGCGGCCTTGGTGAAATTTATTCATTTTCATTCGCTTTCTTTTGTTTTACTCGGGCTAAAGCTGCTGCAATAGCAGACTTTTTGCCATCGGGGTCAGATGGTTTGTTTTCCGCGGCTTTTCTTCTTGCCTCTTGTTTTTGTTGTCGCTTTAATTCTCGCTCTTGCTTTATTCTCTCGAGGCGTTTTTCTCGGTTATCAAATCGTTTTTTCGATTTTTCAGATTGTTGTTGTTTTTCGCGGTTGAAACTAATCTCAGATTTCGCATAACGAAAATACTGGACTAATGGAATCTCGCTAGGACAAACATAAGTGCAAGCGCCGCATTCAATGCAATCAGAAATATTATGTTGTTCTAACGCATCCCATTGCTGGTTGGCAGAATGCCAATAGAGTTGTTGTGGGACAAGAGAAACAGGGCAAACAACTTCACACTCGGCACACCTAATGCATTCTTTTGCGGAGCGGTCTTGTTGTGGGCTTTTATTAAAGATTATGCAGTTTGTCGATTTTTGAGTAACAAGCTTCCAATCGGTAATTGTCTCTCCCATTAATGGTCCTCCAAATATTGCGGAGTCTAGCAAGGTCGAATCAATGTTAAGGGTTTTAATCAGGTGTTCCACAGAGGTACCTATAGGTACCCAGAAATTTCCAGGCTGATCAATAAGATCGCCTGTTAGGGTAACGACTCGGCTGGTCAAGGGTTTACTTTTGACGACAGCGTTATAAATGGCATGCACTGTTGCTGTATTTTGTACTAACAGCCCAATAGAAGAAGGGTAACTTCTGCTCGGTACTTCTTTTCCCGTAATTAGTTGAATGATCTGTTTTTCACCACCACTTGGATAGGCTGTTTCGACGACAATTATTTCCATGTGGATTCTTTGTGCCGTATAGTTTTCTATTGCTTTATCAAGGTTTTTTATAGCCTGGAGTTTATTATCTTCGATACCAAAAATTATTTTAGTGGCACCGACTACACTAGCGGTTATTTGTGCACCCTCAATAATTTCTTGAGCGTGTTCCTGGAGCAATCGGTCGTCGCAGGTAATGTAGGGTTCGCACTCCATCGCATTTATAATTAGAGTATCCACCTTGTCTTTACTGCTGGCTATTTTGAAATGGGTTGGAAATGCGGCGCCGCCTAAACCGACTATACCTGCTTGTTTTATTCTTTCAAAAAGCGCTTCCGATGCCGCTAACAGCCAGTTTTTAATCGGTTCAAACTTATAATCATTAGCTGGCTGATCGCTGTTTGTTTTGATGGTTAGAATTGTTTCGGCTAGCCCAGACTGATGACCAAAATAACGCGGTCCTATATCGGTAACGGTTCCCGAAATTGGAGCGTGAATCATAGAGGCCTTATTAACAAATTGAGCGTCTGTAAGAGGTTCACCTTTGTTAACGAACTGTCCCTTGCTAACTAATAAATGTTCAATCAATAATGGTTCGATTCTTAGGGTAACCTTATCAGGAGCTTGTAGAGTTTGAATCTCCAAACTATTTGAAATTGTTTTGTGTTCAGGTGGTCTTATACCTCCAGGAAGTTTGCGGTGACTGTAACTGATATTTTTCGATTGAAACTTCGTCATGGTCAATTAGCCAATTAGTCAATTTGAGTGATGGCAATTTTAGCGACGTTATCAATTCTAATCGCTTCGGTTGGAGCCGGTACTCGCCAAGATTTTATAGAGGTTTCTAAGAAAGGCATATCAATACAGTCGACCGGGCAAGGTGGAACACAAAGATCACATCCGGTACATTCAGATTCAATCACGGTATGCATAAGTTTGGCGGCACCAACTATGGCGTCAACCGGACATGCTTGAATACATTTAGTACATCCTATACATTCATCCTCGCGTATGACAGCAACTTTAGGTTGTGTTATTTCACCGCAGTCTTCGTCTAAATCGATCACTTCCATATCAAGCAACTCTGCAAGCGCTTTTATACCGGCTTCACCACCTGGAGGACAGCGGTTTATCGGAGCGCCATCGGCTATTGCTTCTGCGTAGGGCTTACAGCCGGGATGACCACATTGGCCGCATTGTGTCTGCGGAAGAATATCATTAATCTGCGCGACTATCGGATTACCTTGGACCTTAAATTTTATTGAAGCAAAGCCGAGCAACGCACCACAAAGGTAAGCCAATATAGAAATGATTAAAGTGCCTAAAATTATAGTCATTAGAGTTTTACCAAGCCGGTAAATCCCATAAATGCCAATGACATAAGTCCCGCGGTAATCAAACTAATCGCCGCACCTTGAAATGGTTTTGGAACATCGGCAACTGATATGCGCTCTCTAATGGCTGAGAATAAAATTAGTACTAGCGAAAAGCCAAGCGCTGCTCCAAAACCGTAAATAATTGATTCAAAAAAATTGTGGCCATTATTAACGTTGAGTAGAGCAACCCCTAACACCGCACAATTGGTAGTAATTAATGGAAGAAATATTCCTAACAGACGGTAAAGCATTGGGCTGGTCTTTTGTACTACCATTTCTGTAAATTGGACTACCACGGCTATAGCTAAAATAAACGACAAGACTTGCAGGTGCTCGAGTGAAAGGGGGGCTAAGATGAAGTGATTGATAATATAGCTAGCGACCGACGCTAACGTTAATACAAACGTCGTTGCTGCTGCCATACCTGTTGCGGTTTCAACGCGGCTGGAAACCCCCATGAACGGGCAAAGACCTAAAAATTTGACCAGTACAAAGTTATTGACTAATACGGTACTGATGAGAAGTAGTAGTATCTCAGACATTAAAGTCCTTTAAACCTAATAATTATTTAAATCTGTATTCGGCATCTAGAGTTTTTAACTGTTGGTGGCTATTACCTTTTTAAGCTAACAGCTCTTTTTATTCGGTGACGCTACCCACTTCGTCTTGGTTACTATTTTTTTTATTGGCGAACCAAAAGTGCCGAACAGCTAGGGAACAGAAAAAAACGATTCCCCATAAAATTAATAACTTGGTCAACCCGTTAACAATGGCAGTACTGCCCTCAACTTCAGCTTTTAATAACGCGGAGATGACTAAGGGCGCAAATGTATCCGAACTGGTAATTGTATCGGGAGTAAATGCTCCTACCGCAAGAAAACTAATAATCGCATACCGAGTCTGCCAGCGACTATTTCTTGTGCCGTAGTAAATTAAGCCTAATAAGCAAATACCTAGTACAATATAGACTGCCCAGGCAGTCCCATATAATTCAAATGTTTGCATTTATTACACGCCTTTCATCAGTTTTAGTTGTTACCTTTGTTGTTCTACTTAACTCTCATACCAGGCTTAGAGCCTTCGTCAGGGTTTAAAATCCAAAGGTCGCTTCCTCCGGGGCCTGCCGCAAGAACCATACCTTCCGAGAGACCAAAACGCATCTTCCGAGGCGCTAAATTTGCAACCATCACGGTAAGTCGTCCGACGAGGTCCTCGGGAGCATAAGCAGATTTTATTCCAGCAAAGACTTGTTTCTCATCTGCACCTATATCTAACTTTAAGCGCAATAATTTGTCGGCCCCTTCAACATGTTCCGCAGAAACGATTCTTGCTAATCTAAGGTCTATTTTATCAAAGTCTTCAAACTGAATTTCAGGCTTAATCGGCTCAACTTTGGATAGGTCATTCTTTTTAACTTCTTTGCTCGCTTTGTTTTTCTTTTTAGATGGAGCTGCTTCCACAGACGATGCAACCATGACTTCCACCTGTTTAATATCCACACGTTTCATTAACGGCTTAAATTTGTTTAGCTGGTGGGCAAGCAATGGTTGATTGATATCTTGCCAACTCAAAGGAGCAGTGTTTAAGAACGCTTCGACATTACTCACTAAAGCCGGTAGTACAGGTTTCAAATAGATACTCAAAATTCTAAACAGATTTATACCCATCGAACATACTTTTAGCGCTTCGTCGGCGGTATCTTCACTCTTGGCAAGTGTCCAGGGCGCTTTCTCGTCTATGTAGGTATTGGCCTTATCGGCAAGTAGCATGATAGCCTTGGTCGCTTTACTGTATTCGCGATTTTCATAATTGAGGGATATTTCCTCAGCAGTATCTTGAAATTGCTTAAGCAGCTCAGGCTGATCGATTTCAGCATGCATTTCACCGCCAGACTTTTGAACTAATTTTGCGCAGCGACTGGCAATGTTGACATATTTATTGACTAAATCAGAGTTAACACGTTGAACAAAGTCTTCAAGGTTTAGATCAAAGTCATCAACCTTATTAGATAGTTTAGCGGCAAAGTAATATCGAAGATATTCAGGGTTCAAATGGTTTAAATAAGTAGAAGCCTTTATAAAGGTACCTTTAGATTTTGACATTTTTGTACCATTTACCGTTAAGAATCCATGGGCAAATACCTGCGTAGGTGTTCTGTAATCGGCGGCACTCAAACAAGCTGGCCAGAATAAGCAGTGAAAATTAATAATGTCCTTTCCAATAAAATGATAAAGCTCAGCATCACTGCCTTTATTCCAAAAGTCGTCAAATTCTAATCCGGGGGTCTTATCGCACAAGTTCTTAAAGCTCGCCATGTATCCGATCGGCGCATCTAGCCATACATAGAAAAACTTGTTAGGTTCATTAGGTATCTGATAGCCGAAGTAGGGTGCATCTCTTGAAATATCCCACTCTTGTAATCCTACCTCTAACCATTCATTAAGTTTGTTAGCAATTTGTTGACTTACACCAGTGAGCAGCCACTGTTTTAGCATCGATTCGAAGTCTTGCAATTTAACAAAGAAGTGTTCCGAGTCTTTTAGTATTGGTGTAGAACCTGAAACTGCGGACTTAGGATTTTTCAATTCAACGGGGCTATAAGTAGCGCTACATACATCGCAATTATCGCCATATTGATCCGCGGAACCACATTTAGGGCATTCTCCCTTTACAAAGCGGTCGGGTAGAAACATATTTTTTTCAGGATCGTAAAGCTGGTTGATAGTACGTTTTGCTATATGGCCTTTCGCCAACAGCTGATTATAAACTTGTTCAGTAAAAAACTTGTTTTCTGGACTATGGGTCGAATGAAAATTGTCGAACTGTACATTAAATCCATCAAAGTCCTTCTGGTGGTCGGCATGGCTTTTTGCTATTAGCTCTTCAGGAGTAATGTTTTGCTTTTGTGCACTCAACATAATTGGGGTGCCATGGGTATCATCGGCACAGACGTAATAACACTCATTTCCTACTAGCTTCTGAAAACGAGACCAAATATCAGTTTGCACATATTCAAGCATATGGCCGATATGGATTGGGCCGTTGGCATATGGCAATGCGCTTGTAATCAGTATTCGGCGGTTACCGTTAGAAGGTATCTTTTGTTGAGACATTGTAGCTCTTTAGTGAAATTTTGGACCTGGCGCAACTATACCGATTTTTAATGTTTTTAGCACCAAAATTCAGTCAAAGACACACAAATTGGGTAGGTATTTGTTGAATTGGATAGGGTATAATTGTGGCTTTATAATTATATAGTTAAGCAATCAAATGTTAGAGCATCAAACACTAGTAGATTTTATAAAAACAGTCGCTATCCCATGTTTTCCTAAGAATCTGAGGCTGGTCGACTTTTTAAAAGAAACATCAGACAAAAATGGTGTAGTGGAACTGTTAATTCAGCTTCCCTTTCCTGGTAATGGGCTTATCCCTGAACTTGAAAGCCAATTAAAGGAAGCGCTTGTCGCAAAATGGCCTTCCCAAGCGTTTACCATAAAAGTGGTACAGAACCTGGTCGCCTATGAAACAAAAGCAGGCGTTGCTCCGTTGGCTAAGATTAAGAATATTATAGCTGTTGCTAGCGGTAAAGGTGGAGTAGGGAAGTCTACAACCAGCGTTAACTTAGCATTGGCTTTAAGAGCCGAAGGGGCAACCGTAGGTCTATTGGATGCCGACATCTATGGCCCTAGCATTCCAATAATGCTGGGTATACCAAATGCAAAACCTGTGTCTGAGGACCAAAAAACCATTCTCCCTATCTCGTCCCATGATTTAGAAGCTATGTCTATTGGTTTCTTAGTTGATGAAAAGCAAGCGACCGTATGGCGGGGCCCTATGGCATCTTCGGCATTACAACAGATTGTAAGAGATACCCAATGGGGTGATTTAGATTACTTGATTATTGATTTACCGCCAGGTACCGGAGATATTCAGTTGACAATGGCACAGAAAATACCGGTCACCGCAGCTGTTATTGTAACAACCCCACAGGATCTCGCCTTAGCGGACGCTAAAAAAGCAATCGCGATGTTTGAAAAAGTAAAAATACCAGTAATGGGGATTATCGAAAACATGGCGACTCATATCTGCAGTGAGTGCGGTCACCAAGAGGCTATATTTGGTGAGGGCGGTGCTGAGCGACTTTCGACCGAGTACGAAGTACCGGTTTTAGGTCAGCTACCGTTAACCATGGCAATTAGAAGTGATTTGGATGAAGGTGTGCCAACAGTGGTTAAACAACCGGATGGGCCTATTGGACTTTCTTATCGAGGGATCGCGAGACAGTTAACTGCAAACTTAACCCGCTTAGGCAAAGATTTCTCTAAAGGCGCGCAAGGCATTCAAGTAGCTACTTGGGCGCCTAAAAAGTAGGCTTTTGTAGCGAATAAATGGGTGCTATCGCCTTAACCACTGTGGTAATATTCGCGCCAAGAATAATTTGAACTGGCGGAATATTAATGAGTATCAAATCAGACAAGTGGATGAGGCGAATGGCCGAACAAGGGATGATCGAGCCCTTTGCTTCTAATCAGGTACGCGAAGCAAACGGAGAGCGGATCATTTCTTATGGAACCTCAAGTTATGGCTACGACGTAAGATGCTCTAATGAATTCAAAATCTTTACCAACGTTCATTCAGCCGTGGTTGATCCAAAGAATTTCGATGATAAGAGTTTTGTGAACGTTGAGTCTGATGTTTGTATTATTCCGCCGAACTCATTTGCATTAGCGAGAACGGTTGAGTATTTTCGAATTCCTAGAAGTGTGCTAACTGTTTGCCTAGGAAAATCAACCTATGCTCGCTGCGGAATCATTGTTAACGTGACACCACTTGAACCAGAGTGGGAAGGGCACGTAACGTTAGAGTTTTCAAATACCACGCCGCTGCCAGCTAAAATCTATGCCAATGAGGGTGTTGCTCAAATGTTGTTTTTTGAGTCGGATGAGGTTTGTGAAACTTCCTATGCTGATAGGGGGGGAAAATACCAAGGACAAACCGGCGTCACATTGCCTAAAACCTAACGCTGCTTAAGACTTAACATTGCTTAAAACTGCTGAACGTAAAAATAAATTCGGCAGCAGTTTACAGTAAGTCATTATCCTGTCACCAAAATTTAGACAGACCTAATCGCCTTTAGGTCAGTTTATTTGCTCGCCTTAGTCGTAATGCATTTAATACAACGATCAGCGAGCTGCTGCTCATACCGATGGCTGCTAACCAAGCCGGTACCCATCCCGCTGCTGCAAAGGGAATAGCCAAGATATTGTAAATAAATGCCCAGCTTAGGTTTTGTTTAATAATGGACTCTGCCTTTTTCGCAATCGCAAACGTTGCTGCGATCACACCAAGATTAGATGACAATAAAACGGCGTCGCTCGAAGCACGAGACAGATCAACGCCAGAGCCCATAGTTATGCTTGCGCTTGCGTTGCTTAGGGCTCCTAGATCGTTAAAGCCGTCTCCAAGCATCAAACAGCGTTGTCCGTTTTTCTCCGACTCTTGAATTTCTAAGAGTTTTTGTTGAGAAGAGGCTTGGGCAATAACTTCCGAAATACCTAAGGTTTTAGCAACGGCACTGACAGCGGCTTCGGAATCGCCGCTTAATAAGCTGACTTTAATACGCCGCTTTTTAAGATAGCAAACAAGCAGTTTGGCGTTTTGTCTAAGCTGGTCAGTAAGGGTAAAGGTTGCTAGCCATTGTTTCTCGTTAGCTAAATACAAAACCGTTTGTGCACCTTTAAAATTTTCAGTTCGACTTGCAATAAGTTTTTTACCTGAGCATCGATTAACGAATTCTTGATTGCCGAGAAAATACCGGCACTTGCCTATTTGTCCTCTTACTCCTTGCCCAGTAACCTCCTCACGGCTGGTAATGTTAATCGAGTTTGAATTCTTTTGATTACCAGCTCTAGCGAATGCCGACGCTATAGGGTGGTTAGAAATGGCTTCAAGTGCTTGCGCTGCCAATAAACAGTCGGCATGTGACATTGAGGTGTGAATTTCAGTTTTTTCTAACGTCATGACGCCACTGGTTAAAGTCCCCGTTTTATCAAAATAAACTTTATTTAGCTTCGCGAGTTTTGCAAGTGTGTCTTGGTTTCTAATCATTAAGCCAAGTTCTGACAGTTGCGCCGTTGCAGTTGCCATAGCTGTTGGAGTGGCAAGAGATAGCGCACATGGACAACTGACTACTAATACAGAAAGAACAATAGGGAATACTCGATCGATGTCCGTATTCCACCAATAGATACCAACCACGACTAAAACAGAAAAGAGGACCAATATGTACCAGTGAGCAACCTTGTCCGCGAGTGTTAAGAATGCAGGTTTATTTTCTTCTGATAACTGTTGGAGTTGTACTAGTTGTTGCAAATGACTATCCGCTAAACACTTTGAAACTTCCATAACAAATGTTGCCGAATTGTTTGTGGAGCCGCTGACAAGTTTGTCCCCTCGGTATTTTGTAACCGGTAAAAACTCTCCAGTTAATACTGATTCGTTGAGTGTGGCAGATTCATCTAATAATACCCCGTCAACCGGAATAAGTGAGCCTGAGTGAATAACCAATTGGTCACCCGTTTGAACATTAGTAATTGCTACGCTTTCTACTTGTTTATCAGACTTCAAAAGCGATACCGAGTGTGGGATGAGCTGCTTGAAATTTTGCTGCTTTAGAATCGACTGATAACGAGCTCTATGCTCAAAAAAACGTCCAATCAGTAGAAAAAAAGTGAACATAACAACAGAGTCAAAATAAAAAGCTTGCCCATCAAAAAGAAGTGAATAAACGCTAGCGGAGTAGGCGGCAATAATAGCGATACTTACAGGAAGGTTCATTCCAAAATTAGCAACTTTTAAACCGTTAATAGCGCTTACAAAAAAAGGCTTTGCAGAGTAAAACACCACCGGCGTCGCTATGAGTCCGCTAATCCAGAATAGAAAGGTTTGATGCTCTTTTTCTAGGTCCTGAAATTCTCCAATATAGATTGTCAGGGCATAGGTCATTACTTGCATCATACCGAGTCCGGCAACTAACAAACGCTTAGTATAGTTTTGATTGACTCGGCTGAAAGAGCGTTCACGCTCATCTTCGCTAAACGGGTAAGCGCGATAGCCGAGAGCATGGATCGCTTTAAGAATTTCACTCAATGGCTCGTCTTTACACCATATTAATGTGGCTCTTTGAGTGGCTATATTTACAGAGATAGAAATAACGCTACTAAGCTTAGCGATTGTTTTTTCAATTAACCAGCCGCAAGCTGAACAGGTAATGCCCTCGATTCCAAGTTCTATTTTACGTTGTTGTTCTGGATTAATGTCACTGATGGAGTTAACAATGTCCGGGTTATCTAATGCTTCGAGTTCGATAATTTCTTGAGGAATAAGAACTTCGGGACGGTTGCTAGGTTGCTCCCGATAACGGTAGAAGTTAGTTAGGCCATTTGCAACAAGAGTTTCAGCTACAGCCAAACAACCTGCGCAACAAAAATATCTTTGTTGGTTAAGTATATCCGCTGTGAAGTCGTCGCCAGTCGGAACATCGAGGCCACAATGGTAGCAATCTATCTTTGTCAAAGCAGAGCCTACACCTTACTCTTTTTGGTTTTCAGGAGTAATATCAATCTGTTTAACGTCAGGATATAGCCACCTTGCCTTAAGTTGCCATTTTTCAGACTCATCATTAATAGAAACATGCCAAAACGCCGCTTCTATTGAATCGATTTCGGCGGCGTACTCGTTACCCACCAGCTGACTAAGTTTATAAGAGCGATCTTTTTGATCTAAAGTCGGGTGCGACAAGGTTAATGTGAGCGAAGTTGGTAGTTCAAGACCAGAAGATAATTTAACCAATAATAATTTGCTAGCTTGGTCAAAATAGGCGGTGGCAGCGATTTGATTATCTGCAGCAAATTGAGTCAATGCGAGATTACTATTGATTGCGAGTCCTTTCTTGTAATAATCATCTTGAACTAAACTATCATCGGTGTTGCTTGCAATGATAATTGTAATTACACCGGCAACAACGGTTAAGAAAGGGATAGCTATTAAAGTCCATGGCCAGCCTTGCTTGTACCACGGTTCAATTACTTCTGTTGTGCTGTTGTCATTCATTACTTTTTCGGTCCTAAAAATTTTGCTGTGGCAGAAGCTGTAAGTTCCGGGCGTTGCTTAGATGATATAGAGAATATGATATCATTTGAGCGGCTTTGAAGATATTCTGGTGGAGCCGTAATCCGCAGAGGAAGTGTTAATACTTCGCCACTTTCTATACTAAAGTTAGTCTCACCTTGTATTTGTATAGCTTCAATGCCTTTAACCGATAATTGGTAATTCTGTTTGGCCTGGGACATGTTTAGAACCTTTAGTGTATAGATATTACTTACATCACCCGAGAAAGTCTCAGTGTATAGGTTGTTTCGGTCCCTGAGTACGTTAATATCTAGCGGAACTCGATTGCTGAGCAAATAGAAAAAACTACCAACTACCAAAGTAAAAATACTCAAATAATAAACGGTACGAGGTCTAAATAGTTTGGTTTGCTGTTTCCCGTTTGACTTTTCTTCAACTTCTGTTGTGTACTTGATTAAGCCCTTATCGTAACCCATTTTGTCCATAACGTTATCGCACACGTCAATACAAGCTGCACACGCAATACATTCATACTGCAGACCGTCTCTGATATCGATACCGGTGGGGCAAACATGAACGCATTGATTACAGTCAATACAGTCACCGAGACCCTTTAACTGATAGTCACTATTCTTTTTACGCTTACCTCTATTTTCGCCACGTTGTTGATCATAGGAAATAATTAGCGTGTCTTTGTCAAACATTGAACTTTGAAAGCGAGCATACGGACACATATGTAAACAAACTTGCTCTCTAAGCCAACCCGCATTTCCATAGGTTGCCAGAGAATAAAACAGCACCCAGAACCATTCCCAAGGCCCTAGTTGAAAATTGATCAGGTCAACACCAAGTTCTTTTATTGGAGAGAAGTAACCGACAAACGTGTATCCGGTAAAAAGAGCGTAACTAATCCATAAAGTATGCTTGGTACTTTTTCGAAATATCTTGTTAGCATTCCATGGGCCTTTATCAAGTTTAATGCGTTTATTTCTATTGCCTTCTACGAGTTCTTCAATCCAAAGAAATGTTTCGGTCCAAACGGTTTGCGGGCATGCATAACCACACCAGAGCCGACCGGCAATGGTAGTAAACAAAAATAGCCCAACGGCACAAATGATCAGTAGCAGTGTTAAGTAGATAAAATCCTGCGGCCAAAGTGTTACTCCAAAGTAATGAAACTGACGCGCTGGCAAATCAAATAATACTGCTTGGTTTCCATTCCAAGTTAGCCAGGGAGTAATGTAATAGCAACCTAACAGAAGGAAAACAGTCAATATTCGGAGTCTTGCAAAGAAACCGTTTATTTGGCGAGGGTAAATTTTATCCGGTGAGACGTATAGGTCTCGGTAGTTCTCTTTCTTGCCGTCGCTGGAGGACATAAGGCTACTCAATTGTTCAAAATATGGCGAACTGGTAAGCAGCTTAAGATAGGTTTAACTTAAACTGCTTTATTTTGACTAACTAACAAATTAACTAAATGAAATTTTCGATGGCTACAAATTATTTGTCAGATAAGCTGTAGACATAGGCTGCCACTAGGTGAGACTTTTCTTTACCAAGAATCTCCTTATGAGCGGGCATAATGCCATTTCGACCTTTACGGATTGTTTCGGCAATAGTCGTGGACGAGCCTCCATAAAGCCAGATGTTATCAGTTAAGTTGGGAGCGCCCAGCGCAACATTACCTTTACCATCAACCCCGTGACAAACATAACATTGTTGGTTATAAAGGGCTTTGCCTATGTCTGCCTGTTGCTCGTTTACCTGATTACCAGATAGTTGCCCAACATACTGAACCAGACCATCAATCTGAGCTGCGTCAAAAACTTCTTCGTATGCCGGCATCATGCCAGAACGACCGTTCAAAATGCTTTGTTCTAGTGCTGCAGCATCTTTACCATATAACCAATCTTTGTCGGTTAAATCCGGGTAGCCTTTGTTTCCTCTGGCATCCGAGCCATGGCAACCAAAGCAAGTGTTAACGAAAATACGTTTACCCATCTGCGTTGCCTGTTTAACTTTGCTTAGCTCTTCAATTGGCACGCTAGCATATTTGGCAAATAGCGGTGCGTATATTGCCTTGGCGTCAGCTACTTCTTCTGCATGTTGCCCTTGTTGAGTCCAACCTAAAACACCAGCAAAGTTTCCAAGCCCAGGGTACAAAATTAAGTAAACTACTGAGAAGACTAAGCAAATGTTAAACATGTTTAGCCACCATTTCGGGAGCGGGTTGTTGTACTCTTCAATGCCGTCATAAACGTGACCAGTTGTTTCATTCTCATCGCCAGAATCTTTCATACGCCTGGTCCAGTAGAGCAATGCCCAACACCCTAAAACATTAACTACAGTAATTAATATAACCCACCAGTTCCAAAACTCACTCATGGTCATCACCTTCTTTTTGTTTGGTTATTATTTCAGTAGAAGTTTCATCTCCAACAAATGGTAAGTTGGCCGCTTCTTCAAAAGTTTTGTCGTTTGTTTTGCGGTAAAGCAAATAGATTAACACCAGAAATAAAACAAATAGCGCTAAGGTTTCTAAGCTTCTAATTGTATTCAGGTCCATTAGAAACTCCTCTATCGCTTGTCTTTAAGGATTAGACCTAATGACTGTAAATAAGTCACTACTGCGTCTAGTTCAGTTTTACCGGCAACTTCCGACTTTGCATTGGCAATATCAGTATCGGTATAGGGAACCCCAACCATTCTTAGCGCTTCCATTTTCTTGCCGGTTAATTCGCCATCTAAAACCGCATGTTCAAGCCAAGTAAACGCGGGCATATTAGAATCGGGAACGAGATCTCTAGGGTTAAGCAAGTGAACTCGGTGCCACTCGTCGCTATATCTACCACCTACGCGCGCTAAATCAGGACCGGTTCTTTTGGAGCCCCAAAGGAACGGATGTTCCCAAACATGCTCTCCGGCAACTGAGTAGTGACCATAGCGTTCAGTTTCCGCTCTAAACGGGCGAATCATCTGTGAGTGGCAGGTATTACAACCTTCACGAATATAAATATCCCTTCCTTCCAAGGCTAGAGCAGAATGTGGCTTCATTCCTTTTAGCGGTTCGGTGGTATCAGAAATGAAAAATAAAGGTACGATTTCCGCCAAACCACCAAAACTAATAACGATGAATATAAGCAAGCCCATTAGGCCGATATTTTTTTCTACTTTTTCATGTTTCATATTATCGTCCCCTAGTTATGCTGCTTTCGCAGGGCTTTGTTGAATGGTTTTAATGGTGTTGTAAGCCATGATTAACATACCCGCGAAGAATAGTGCACCGCCTACCAGTCTAATTGCATAGAAAGGGTAAGTAGTAGTGACTGATTCGATAAAACTATAAGTTAATGTGCCATCAGCGTTTACCGCACGCCACATCATTCCTTGCATAACGCCCGCTATCCACATAGCAGCTATGTACAACACAACACCAATCGTTGAAACCCAGAAGTGAATATTGATCAAGTTTGTGCTGTACATATCTTTCATTCCATATAATTTAGGAATTAAATAGTACATCGCACCAATGGTCACGAAAGCGACCCAACCCAGAGCACCCGAATGCACATGACCTATTGTCCAATCCGTATAATGAGACAGGGCATTGACCGTTTTGATAGCCATCATTGGACCTTCAAAAGTAGACATCCCATAAAAAGATAAAGAAACGATAAGGAACTTTAATATAGGATCGGTTCGTAACTTATGCCATGCACCGGAAAGTGTCATTATTCCGTTGATCATTCCACCCCAGGAAGGCGCAAGCAGAATCAATGAGAAAACCATACCAAGAGACTGAGCCCAGTCTGGTAAAGCGGTATATTGCAGATGATGAGGCCCGGCCCACATATAAGTTGCTATTAACGCCCAAAAATGAACGATTGAAAGGCGGTAGGAGTAAACGGGGCGTTCAGCTTGTTTTGGGATGAAGTAGTACATCATGCCAAGAAAGCCTGCGGTCAAGAAGAAACCTACCGCATTATGTCCGTACCACCATTGCACCATAGCGTCTATGGCACCACCATAAGCGGAATAGGACTTTGTTAATGTTACTGGGACAGCGGCGCTATTGACAATGTGCAAAACCGCAACCGTTATAATAAACGCTCCGTAAAACCAGTTAGCGACGTAAATATGAGATGTTTTACGTTTTATAATTGTTCCAAAGAACAATATGGCGTAAGCAACCCAAACCACCGCGATTAATATATCGATTGGCCATTCTAGTTCTGCGTATTCCTTTCCTCCGGTAATTCCGAGAGGCAGGGTAACGGCCGCGAGAACAATAATTAGTTGCCATCCCCAGAATACAAATGCTGCTAACCCATTGCTAATAAGGGGGGCTTGGCAGGTTCGTTGTACCACATACAATGACGTTGCCATTAAAGCACTTCCACCAAACGCAAAAATGACGGCATTGGTATGAAGTGGTCGAAGTCGACCATAGGTAAGGTATTCAATTCCGTAAGTTAAATCTGGAAAAAACAGCTGAGCGGCGATAATTACACCGACTAGCATGCCGACGATTCCCCAAACGACCGTCATTATTGAAAATTGTTTTACAACTTTATAGTTGTAAGTCAAAGCTTGAGTATCTGACATACGATTTCCTAATTGTTTTTATTGATGATGAATTGCTGTATCAATGAACTCGGCCAATACCGACGAGTTTCAGGCGCATTGTATATGAATCAATGAGTTCGTCCTATTGACTAAGATCAATATCTCATTAAACAAATAAAATTGAAGTCTATTATCTTAGAACCGCCTTAATTTTGTTTTGCGGCTTAGCCTATCCAAGCATCGACCATTTTACCTATGGATGATGAGCAAATGAACTTTAGTTTTGTCGTTATTATTTCCACTAAATAGTTAGTTTTGACCAAGGAAACGTTCAGAAAATGTGTTTCATCCATAAGTGCTTGCTATGTTATTGATAAATAAGGTTTTTACCCTTATTCATACGTTATATTATGGTATTTTTGTCTACTAACATACCCAAAAAGTTAGAATTTATAGGGTTATAGTCACATATTTCGTCAAATTAACGCAAATAATAGTATTTGATTCAGTTTAGATTCACAATAAAAGTAAATAATATTGGCTTGCGTCGCTAGGCACGTTATAAAATGGTTTGCTTGCGTCAAAGCACATAAAAAATGAACAATCTAAATCTTTATTTAAGGGAATATTATGCCTAATTGGCTAAAGTATCTTTATACTAATTTTATCATTCGACACACCGTTGTTTCTTTTGCCGTTGCCGTTGCCATTGTTATGGTGGTGGCTTCCCATGGCGACTCTTTTAGAATGGACGCTTCCGCCGATTCGTTGGTCTTAGAGAATGACCAATCGTTAGAGTACTATCGTAAAATCAAGAAGAAATACGGAACTGACGATTACCTCTTTATTACTTTTGCGCCAAAGGATGAGTTATTCGCACCGGATTCTATAAAGCAATTGACCGCATTGCGCGATCAGGTCGCTAAGCTACCCGGCGTCGAAACTGTCTTATCGCTTATTGATGCGCCTATTTTCGATCCGAATAATGTCAGCCTGTCCAATATTGAAGAAGACATCTATTTCGTGAAAGATAAGGGGGTTGACCTAGCGAAAGCAAAGCAAGATATTCTATCGATTCCTTTGTACCTAAACCTACTAATTAGTGAAGACGGAGCGACCACTGCTTTACAAGCCAATTTGAAGGGCAATAAGAACTATTTCAAATTGAATGACGAACTAAGAAAGTTGCAATGGAAGCAGCGAACTAAAGAAAAACTAACGCCCTATGAGTTGGCGGCTATGCAAAACCTTAAAAATGAACTTAGGTTGCTTGCTGATGAAGTTGCGGTTCGTAATGAAATAGTCATCAACGGTATTCGTGACCTGAAAGATGGCTATAAGGACGTCGCTACCATCTATCTTGGCGGTGTACCAATGATTGCCCATGACATGGTTGATTATGTTAAGAGCGACTTAATTATTTTTGGCTTAGGCGTATTTATTATTTTGGTATTGATCCAAGCTTTCATATTTAGAAGGCTTCGCTGGATTATTATAACGCTAGGTTGTTGTACCGTTACGGCAGTATCGGCAATTGGTGTACTGGGATGGCTTGATTGGCCGGTAACGGTAATATCTTCAAATTTTGTCGCTTTGTTATTAATTATTACGATGTCATTAATGATTCACTTAATTGTTAGGTTCAGACAAGTTGAACGTGATTTTGAAATGCTGAGTTATAACGAGAAAGTGCTGGAAACACTTTCATCGATGTTTACGCCTTGCGCCTATACAAGTTTGACCACAATCGTAGCCTTCGGCTCGCTGATGGTTAGCGATATTCGACCGGTAATTGATTTTGGAAAGATGATGATCATGGGGGTCAGTTTAGCCTTTGTTATCGCGTTTACTTTCTTTCCACTGTTAATGCTAATTCGCAAGAAGACATCCTTAGATGAGCGTAAAGAAGGGGCGTTTTTTGCATTTACCAACATGCTAGCGAAAATTAGTGATAAATGGCGAAAGCAAGTCGCCTTTACCGCAATAATTCTGAGTACTGTTAGCGCTTGGGGGATCGGTTATTTGTCTGTAGATAATCGTTTTATTGATTACTTTAAGACAAACACCGAAATTTACCAGGGTATGAAAGTGATTGATACCGAGCTAGGCGGTACAACACCGTTAGAAATTATTATTGATCGCGGCGCTATAGAAGCTGATTTTGCCTTTGTTGAAGAAGAAAATGAAGATGACGAGTTTGAAGATGAAGAGTTTGAGGACGATGAAGCATTTGCTGAAGTTGCCCCTGAAGAATCTCCAAGACTTTGGATGACCTCATTTGGTATTGACAAATTACATAAAATTCAAGATTACTTAAGTAGTCTTTCGGTGAGTGGAAAAGTATTATCGTTGGCCGCTGGTTTGCAAATTGTTGAACAGATCAACGGTAATGAAAGACTAGATGATTTTGAATTGTCTTTACTAGAAAAGAAAATCCCCGAAGACTTACGGGACCAGGTACTATCACCATTTTACGACCGAGAGAATGATGAGGTAAGGTTTTTAATTCGAGTTAAAGAGTCAGATCCGGATCTCAATCGAAACAAGTTATTGGCGGATATCAGTGAGTTTCTTAACGGCGAATTAGGAATAGATAAAGAACACTTTCATTTCACGGGAATGCTAATTTTATATAACAACATGTTGGAAAGTTTATTCAAATCTCAAATATTAACTTTAGGTGTAGTGTTTGGCATTATTATGCTTATGTTTGTGGTGTTATTCAGGTCATTAAGTTTAGCGGTGATTGGCATGTTTCCGAACTTAATAGGCGCCTTTTTTGTTCTAGGTTTAATGGGGTGGTCTGGGATTCCATTGGATATGATGACGATAACGATTGCTGCTATTAGTATTGGTATAGCGGTTGATAATACGATTCATTACATTCACCGGTTTAAAGCGGAGTACAAAAAACGCGGTGATTACACCCAAGCAATGTATGCCTGTCACGATACAATTGCACGTGCTATGTATTTTACATCAATTACCATTATTGCAGGCTTTTCGGTGTTAGTTTTATCTAACTTTATGCCGTCAATCTACTTTGGTGTATTTACAAGCTTAGCCATGTTTGTCGCGCTTCTTGCTAACCTAACGCTATTGCCGGTTATGTTATTATTGTTTAAACCATTAAAGAAAGTGACAATAGAAGAAGCCGAGTTGGTTGGGTAAATAGTCAGAGTTTTTTATCTTGAACTAACTCGATGGACTGAATTACCTTGAAGTACTTCGAAATGCTTTTGAAGTACTTCAAGATTGTAATCGTTTATTGTTGAAGTAACTGCGGCTTAAATTTCAAATTACGGCGTTAAACTTGACTTCTAACTCCATAATTAATTTCTGTGTTTGCTAATTTGAGGAGTAGTTGTTAACTAATCTGAAGAATAGTTTTTTGCCAGTTTGAAGAGTAGCTATTTGCTAATTTGAAAAGTAGTTGTTTGCTAGTTTGAAGACTAGTTATTTGCTAATTTGAAAAGCAGCCTTTTGCCTGTTTTAAGAATAGCTGCTTGCTAACTTAAAGTTTGAATTCACGCGATTCAGTTTGCATCATTAGCAAATCGTTTTATCTTTTCCACCATGGCTTTCAAACCGTTACCACGAGTTGGACTAAGGTGTTTGATAAGATCTAATGCAGTAAAATATGACTCTATATCAAACTGTAGGATTTGCTGTGGAGTTTTGTTATTGTAAGCAGCCATCACTATTGCTAATAACCCTTTAACGATGAGCGCGTCACTATCTACTTTAAAGTTCAGCGTATCGTCATTTTGGTCAGCTTCAATCCAAACTTGACTCTGGCAACCCGGAACTAGTTTTTCATCGGTTCGTATAGACTCGTCAACAGACGGCAATTCTTTGCCTAAGTCTATCATGTAGCGATATCTATCTTCCCAACTATCAAAAAAACTAATGGTTTCTACAATATCATCTGTTGTTGTCATTAGAAAAACATTCCTGTTTCGAGTTTAGCCTCATCACTCATCATATCACGATTCCAAGTAGGCTCGAATACTAGCTCAACGTCAACATTGTT
>CAJQOL010000178.1 GCA_905479925.1 uncultured Kangiellaceae bacterium
ATCTTAAAACAAATACTACCTGTATAAGTAGTATATTGCAAATGCTAATTTCGAGTTAAGGGCTGCCTTTGTTTACAAGTGCCGGCTTCTAATCCTACTCGAGCGGCTGCACGGCTCTAATTCATGAGAAAGATATAAAAAAGAAAACGAATAAATATTAAGGTTTATAGTGAGCTACTAGATTATTCTAGTAGCTCGACTGACGGCAACGGTTGAGCATTACCGTAATAGATTAGATCTTTTAATTAGCGAAACAGCGCTTAACCAACAATTTCCAGTAGCTCGATATCAAATACCAAAGTTTCACATGGTCCAATTGCACCACCAGCGCCTTGCTCCCCGTAGGCCAAAGCATAAGGAATGGTTAATTTCCATTTAGAGCCAACAGGCATTAATTGAAGTGCTTCTGTCCAACCGGCAATAACGCCATTTACTGGAAACTCTGCCGGCTCACCGCGATTGTAAGAGCTATCAAATACTGTTCCATCAATTAGCGTTCCATGATAGTGAGTCTTAACTTTTGATGTTAAGCCAGGAACTTCACCTTCGCCTTTTGTAACAACTTCGTACTGAAGTCCAGACTCTGTAACGGTAACGCCGTCTTTAGCAGCATTTTCTTTTAAGAAATTTTCGCCTGCTTCAATCACTGACTTTGACTTTTCCGCTTGTTGCTCTTGCATCAACTTAGTGACGTGGTCAAAACTTGCTTGGATGTCTTCGCGAGAAACAGCACTCTCAACGCCTTGGAAAGCATCCTTAAGACCTTGAGCAACCGCTTCAATTTCAATGCCTTCAAAAGACTGACCCAATAATTGAGTCCCCATGTTCATGCCAATTCCGTAACTGGCTTTTTGTTCGAATGAATCGTATTGATTGCTCATTTTTCTCTCACTTATGCGATTTTAATAAAAATTTTTATCTAGTAACTTACTTATAATCTAGCAACTTAATAAAGTTACCTATAAAAAGGACCAAATTAGATAGTTTAATAATATTCAAAACTCGAATACAGACTGCGCGAGTATACTGATCTAGCGGTTAGTTGCAATCAAATCCTGTTGTAGCATCCACCGATAACAGTCTGAAAGCATGGTTTCGAGGCTAATATCGGTTTTATAGTTTAATTCTCGCTGCGCCTTTGCACTGCTAACCTTAAGCACCTCACTAACAATAAGTACTTTTTCGGGCGTCATATTGGGCTCTTTATGGGTAAACCTAGCGATAAACGCCGATAGATGGCCTACAATTTTCAACAGAATTTCTGGCATTGGCTTGCTAGGCACTTTCTTTCCTAACAATCTGCCAATTTCAGATACAAACTCTAAGAATGAAGCATCTGCGCCGGATAGAATGTAATTCTCTCCTTTTCGCCCCAAACTTGCAGCTGTGATATGAGCCTTTGCAACTTCTTCAATATGGCAAAAACTGCCGTAGCCTGGCGGTACACCTGGAAGCGACTCATCGGCGATCATTGTCAACATTTGGGACCAGTTGTGGTAATCCCACGGGCCAACCAGGTGGCACGGATTAAGGATCACAGCGTCCAAGCCTTGCTCATTCACCGCCGCTTTCACCATCTGCTCAGAGTGATATTTTGTTTTGTAGTAGTTTGCAAAGCATTCATTCCCCTTTTGCGGGGTATCTTCATCAATGACAATATCATGGTGAATGCCATAAGCGGCTATGCTGGAAGTATGAATTAGTCGTTTGGTTTTTTTTTCTAGCGCCAATCTAATGATATTGCTGGTACCGTCTAGATTAATTCGAGTTTGCTGTTCGTTTTTGGCGGACCACATACTAGTATCCGCAGCAATATGAAAAATATAATCGATATTTTCCGGGCAAGCATCGGCAAGAGCCTTGAAGTCCAATACGTCTGCGTCATGCCAATCAACCGGCATAGCTTCAAACGCATCAATATTGGAGGTTGAGCGTTTAATAGCGGTTATTGAAGCACCTTGCTCAACAAGCAAACGGACTAAATTAGTTCCAAGAAATCCGGTAGCTCCAGTCACGAAAACATTCATTATCTACGCTCGCTCGTTATTTGATAGTCAATATGGAAAGCTACTGCTAGGTATTTTCTTTTGCAAGACGCTTTACTTCAAATGCTTGCATTTGTTCAGGAGTGGCCTTACTTTGGTGGTTCTCTTTCCACTCATCATAAGTCATACCATAAACAATTTCACGCGCGGCATCATAATCAACCTGTTCGCCCACTTCAGCGGCAGCCGCAGAATACCATTTAGAAAGGCAGTTTCTACAAAAGTCTGCGAGTATCATTAAGTCGATATTTTGCACATCTTTATTATCATCTAAATGTTTAAGAAAACGTCTAAATACCGCGGCTTCAATTTTTGTTTGGTTATCTTTGTTCATATCATCTGCCTTTCGCAATTTTCTGTTTATTGAGCATTGTCGTTGGATTTTAACTAGTCTTCCGTGAACTTTCTCAAAGTAAAACTTATATTTATTGAGTCGTAGAGACTTTTACCTTACCAATCACTAGCTCTTTAATCTTTCGCAATAGCCACATTATTCGACCAGGTAGGTCCTCAACTAAACCAATAGTGGCGGGCAGAAATAATGTGGTAAGAACCGTTGAAAATAACAGGCCGCCTATAATGACATAAGCCATCGAGTAATAGTAAGTTCCACCTAATGACGGCTTTTGAATAATTATTGGTATTAGACCCACTAAAGTTGTCAGCGCGGTCATCAATATAGGCCTTAACCGTTCCTTACCACCCTGAATCATTGCGTCTGTTCTTCTCCAACCTTCCCGGCGATAAAGGTTAATATGTTCGACCATAACAATTCCATTATTAACAACGACTCCCAACAATAACAAAACAGCCACCGACGCCGGTTGATCAAAATCGACACCGGCAAGATACAACGTCCAGAATGCGCCAGCTAATGCAAAAGGCAAGGAAATCATTAACGCAATTGCTTGTCGCATAGATTCAAATAGACTCGCCATAACGCCAAATATAAGCCCTAGCGCTAACAACAGGTTCAATATGAATTCGTCTTGGGACTGGTCCGCTCCTCTCCACCGAGGATTAAATTCCCAACGATAACCTTCAGGTAGGTCCATCGTTTTTAAAACATCCACAAGCTGCTTTTGGTATTCTCGTCGTTGTCCACTCTCAAAACGAGCGCCAACGAAAATACTAGAAATTTTATTAAATCGTCTTATTCGACTAGGCCCTTTTTGAGTAGAAAAATCAGAGACACTCTCCATATTGATACTACTACCATCTTCTTTGATTAACGTAAGATTCTTAATGTCACTAACATCTGTATCTTCGGTATCACCCAGAATTAACTGCATGTCGACCTCGCCGTCGTCTCCTTTAAAACGAGGTAAACGCCGTCCTCTAAAAGTCATTTCAACGAGACTTGCCGGTTCATTCGATGCTATGCCATAAGCTGACATTCGGTCACGATCCAGCTGGGCTTGCAGTTCTAACTGCCCGCCCTCCGAGGAAGAGTAGATATCAAACAAACCAGGAATTGTTTCTATCAGCGTCATAGCCTCTTCACCGAGCACTCCTAAGGTTTCAGAATCGGGACCTTGCAGTTGAAGGGCAACCCGCTTACCGCTATTTCTTCTCCAAAAAGGGCCGTTATCTTGAACCCTAATTCTTACTCCCGGAATTTTCGGCAGGATAGGTTTTAATTTCTTACGAACAACATTCATCGCTTGTTCATGCTGAAATCCTTGTTTCATATATAGACGGACTATCGAATAGTTTTCACTCCACCAGCTATATATGGAGTCAACATTAAATTCCTCTTTATAAGGTTCTAGAGATTTCTCTATTTGAGTCACTATGATTTGTTTGTCCTCAAGCGACGTTGCCTCTGTAAACTCAATACCCATTCCCACAAACATCTCTGTGGGCGCGGCGTCAAAATTATAATTAATATTATTTGCGGGATACCAGGTCGATGCAAAGACTACCAACCCCGCTAGAAACGCAACCCATCGGTGTTTTAGAGAGAAGCTCAACATTTTGACATAGCGAGCCTGTATTGCGTCCATTAATGGTGTTTTTACCGGCTTCTTAGGCGGTTTTAATAGACGGCGGGATGCTAAGGGTATTAATGTTTGACTGATTAGTAGCGAAGCAATCAAGGTGATGACTATCGTAATCCCCAACTCCTGCAAAATGATATTCATCTGAGTTGGCTTGGTAAAAATCATCGGCAAAAATACAATGATTGAAGTCAGCGTTGCAGTCATAACCGCTACGGAAACTTCTTTCGCTCCCAAAATCGCCGCAACTCGACCACCGTAGCCTTTTTTCTGAAAGCGATCGATGTTCTCCATAACGACAACCGCATTGTCCACCAACATTCCTAAACCAACTATTAGACCAAGCAATGAAATAGTATTAAGCGATTTTCCTTGAATCCAAATAATTCCACATGTCACTATCAACGAAAAAGGAATACATGAAACGGCAACCAAAGTAGTGGTAAACTTTCGTAGAAAAATAAATAAAATAAGACTCGCAAATATGGCGCCAAACAATCCCGTTTGTTCTAGGTCAGCCAACGTATTTTTTATCTCTTTACCTTGATCTTGCCAGACTAGAAAATTAATACCGTCCAGTTCAGGGTCATCCTCCATTGCTGCGATTCGTTTTCTAACCGCATCAGTTATAGCGATCGTATTGGCGGTGGATTCCTTAGCAATATTAAGCCCTATGGCAAAATTTCCATCCAAGTGACGGCCGTACTCTAGCGGTGGTTCGCTGTAGGTAATAGTCGCTAAATCACTTAATTTAAGATTACTATTATTAATCGGTAAGCGGCGAATTTCTTCAATATCAGAAAGCGCTCCGACGGCGCGGAAAGATACTTTCGTTTGTCCGTTTCGTAATAATCCTAAAGCGCTATTTTTGTTATTCCTAGCAATACTTTGCCAAATATCGCGAGGGTCAATATTGTGTTTTTGCAATTGAAGTAAATCAAGATTAACTCTCACTTCCCTGGGGTTAACACCGTCGAGAGTAACAACCGCAACTCCCGGTATTCTCTCCAACGGGCGCACAATTTTTCGCTCAAGTAACTCATAGCTTTTACTTAAATCTCGCCCCGATGCAATTCTAGCTTCTAAGATTGTCTCGCCACTTCGACGAGCATTCCAATGCTCAGCTATCAGGATTCGATCGACATCCTCTGGCAGTTCGTCACGGGTTCGATCAATTCGTTCTCTAATCTCGGCTCGAACGACATCCATATCCGTTTCGAAATCAAAATCCAATTCAATTCGGCCACCACGGCTGTCACTATTTCCTTGCATATTGGTCATACCGTTAATCGAAGCTAAGGACTCCTCCAACGGTTTAATGATCATTCGCTCTATTGCCTTGGGCGAAGCGTTATCATAATTAACAACAACAAAAAGACGTTTTCTCTCGGACTCTGGCATAAACGCCAGCTCTAATCGAGCTAGCGCTAAAAGACCAAGTACCAACAAGCAGATCAATACCATTAAGGTGGCTATCGGTCTTTTCACAGCTATTTCAGGTAAAGTCATAGGCTCTCTCCGCTAGTTCGAAAAAATTACAGGCCTGGTTACATGGTATGAACACTTTCAATTTCTTCGGCTTTTTCTAATCGTTCGTTTAATGCATCTTGTTCTTCATCAGTGGTAACATGAGATGGCATGATTAAATAGGTTGCAGGAATAATAAATAAGGTCAAGAATGTAGCAACTAATAAACCAAACGATACCACAACTGCTAATGGCGCCCTCAATTCAGCGCCTTCTCCAAATCCAATCGCCATCGGAAGTAGTCCCAAAACGGTTGTAAAAGTGGTCATCATAATTGGTCTGAGTCTTGATTTTCCAGCTTCAATAATTGCTTCTACTTTTTCCAAACCCTTTCTTCTCGCCTGATTAATCGCATCCACGAGCACGATGGCATTATTAACAACCACTCCAACCAGAAAAACTACCCCAATCATTGAAATTACGCTAATACCATAACCGCTTATTAATAGACCATAAATTACACCGACCAATGCCAGTGGAATAGTAAACAAAATGACAAAAGGGTGTCCTAAATGTTCGAAGGTCGAAGCCATCACAATGTAGACTAAGAATATTGCCAAGGCGATTGCAAAATACATGCTATTAAATGATTGTTGCATTTCCTTGTTCTGGCCACCAAACTCAAAACTAAGCTCTGCGGGAGGCGGGTTATTGATAATCAGCGATCGGATGTCTTCAGTAACATCGGCTAAACTCCTACCTTTTAAATTACCAGCGATTAAGGCCACTCTCGATTGTTGTATTCTATCGATTGCCGCAGGCCCTTGTAATGATTCAACATTGGCAACGGCTCGCAAAGTTACTGGACGCCCATCAACCTCACCAATAACAATATTTTCCATATCATTAACGCTGTCGCGATCAATTTCTCTATTTCTTAAGCGAATATCAATTTGTCGATCAGGTTGTTGAAAGCGAGAAACAATTGCGCCATTCACACGCCGATTTAAAGTTTCCGAAACCGTTTCAATATCAAAACCTAAACGCGCAAGTTGGTCACGGTCGAACCGAACTACCAACTCCGGATTTCCGGTTTCTAGTGATGCTCTAACATCGATCAGGCCATCAATTTCCGCCACCTGGGGCAAAATGGCCAGCGTATATTCGCGCATTGATTCTAAATCATCACCGAAGAACAGCAGCTCCATCGGAGTTTTCAAACTGAAGAAAGATGGACGACCGAACTGCGCATTAGCTTGCGGAATTCTCGAGTAAGCTTCACGAAGCTGCGCTATTACGCGTTGCTCCATATCCCCATCGGCACGGTCACGAATAACAATACTAATTTGAGCAAGGTTTTCATCTTTGGTTTTCAAGGAAAGTCCACCGCTGACATTTCTGCTTCCAACGGACACATAGACCGACGCAACGTCAGGATTTTCCAGGGCGATAATTTCCATTTCCTCAAGAACATTGTTAGTGGTTGGTAACGCAGTGCCCTCAGGTAAACTCACATCAAAATAAAATTCACCTTCACTTAGTTGTGGAATTAATTCTGTTGGTAATTTATAAACTAAGGAAAGTGATGAGAAGAAAACCACGAAAGCACCTAAAACCGTCAACCACTTATGCTTAAGCACAACCCGCAAGGCTCGTTCGTAACCTTTGGAAATGACACCGAGAGATTCGTTTGCCTGTTGGTTAGACTCATCACTGAGTGTTTTTTTAGAAACATCATCGCTAGGTTTGTCATGCCTATTTTTTCCTAACGATGCAAGCATAGGAATAAGCGTAAAAGACACAACCAAAGACATCATCAAACTAAAAGTAACCGTTAATGCTTGGTCGCGAAAAAGTTGACCAGCAATTCCCTCAACAAAAACAATCGGTATAAATACCGCGATCGTTGTTAAAACCGACGCCGTTACTGCTCCACCAACATCTGATGTCCCTTGTATGGCAGCTTGCGCGATAGATAAACCTTTTTCTCGTTGACGGTGAATTGATTCAAGTACAACAATAGCGGAATCGACCAGCATTCCGACTCCTAATGTAAGACCACCTAAGGACATAATATTGAGGGAAACATCGTATCGGTACATGAAAATAAACGAGGCAATAACCGATAGTGGAATTGCCGTTGTTATAATCGCGGTTAATCTAAAATTTCGAAGGAATAGCCAAAGAACACAGATGGCTAAAATACCACCAAAAAGAAGCGACTGTTTTACTTCATTAATTGATTGTTCAATAAAGCGAGATTGATCAAATTGCACACCTATTTTTACGCCTTTCGGAAGTTCACGCTGTAGCGCCGCAATTTTGGCTTTTACCGCATTAGCGACCTCTACGGTATTAGCATCCCCTTCTTTATACAACGAAACTAATATACCCTCTTGCCCGCCAAAGCGAGCAATTTCAACCTTGTCTTTACTTGTCCAAACAACCTCCGCAACATCACCTAAACGAACCGCAGGTTTATTCGGTGGAGTAATTCTTAAATCACGTATTTCTTGCAGATTATCGTACTCATTGAGTGTACGAACCAGCAACTGTGTTTGGTCATTCTTTAACGAGCCGCCCGGGCGATTTATATTAGAGTTACTTAACAACTGGCTAAGCTGTTGTGGGTTAATCCCCATCGCAGCAACCTTACCTTGGTTGATATTGATGTGAATTTCTTCCTCTTCGCCCCCTTGAATTTTTGCTGACGCTACGCCTTCAATTCGTTCTAAGGTCTCTTTGACTTTTTTGTCGCCCATCAAACGTAAGCGGGTTAAAGGTAATTCACCGCTTAGACTTAACTTCATAATAGGGTCAAGCGCCGGGTCATACCGTAAGACGATTGGCGTTTCGGCGTCTAGTGGAAGTTCAAGACGATCGAGTTTTTCTCGAATGTCCATTGATAGGTTGGTCATATCAGCTTCCCAACCGAACTCAAGAGTTACCTCAGAAACACCTGAGCGAGATACTGAATGAATTTGTTTTAAACCCTTTAATACACCAACAACTTCCTCTACAGGTCGGGTGATTAGTTGTTCAATTTCAGCGGGGGCCGCATTAGTAAATTCTGTTTGTACCGTTAACGACGGATAACTTAACGAAGGGAGTAAATTGATTGGTAAACGAAAAAAACCAACAATACCAAACGCCACTAGTGCAACCGACACCATAAGCACGGTAACTTTACGTGCTACAGAAAACTCTACAGCGCTACGGATCATTGGTCGCCCTTCTTACTTGAACCTTGCTTCTTTCTTTCGCCTTGTTTCTTTCGTTCGCCTTTACCTTGGCTTTTGTCGCCATTTCTTTTAGCTGAGCGCTTTTTATCTACTGTGTTATCTCCGTCCAAGACTTCAACGGGTGCACCATCTTTGAGACTTCTTTGTCCTCGTATAACCACCATTTCGTCCTTATTGAGCCCCGCAACGACTTCAGTTTGAGTTGTCATGACAAAACCATTAGTCACCTCTTTTCTAACGGCTTTGCCGTCCTCAACCACATAGAGATAATACTGACCACGCTCCTCAATTAACGAAGTACTAGGAACTAATAACGCGTTTTCATGCTTATTGGTAACCATATGAACTTCCGTAAAGTCCCCTGGGCGTACGTTGCTAGGATACTCATCAATCCGCAAGGTAATTTTGATAGTACCTGTATCAGGGTCAACAATTGGGCTAACTAATTCTATTTCCGCATTTAAGGGCTGAGCAACACTGTCGACATTTAATTCAACGTTTTGGCCAATAGCAACATGGCCCAATCGATTTGCCGGAATATGAACCCTAACCAACAATGGATTAATAGCCATCATGCGAAAAAGCAACTCGCTTTGATTGACATGTTCCCCAAGGTCGACAGCACGCCAAACGACTCGTCCGTCAAAAGGAGCGGAAACTCGGGTATAAGATAAAGCCAACGCTGCTAATTTTTGTTCCGTTTGCGCGGTCAAAAAACTATTCTCTGCAGATTCCCACTCAGTAGGTGAGACTACCCCCGCCTTATTCATTTTATTGAGACGATTATATTCGCGCTCCGCGCTCGCCAACTTCTGGTTAGCTTGCTGTAAGCGCAGTCGTTGATCGTCATCATCCAAAATTAAAAGAATATCGCCACTTTTTACATCATCGCCTTCTTCGCGCAGAATCTGTTTCACTACACCGGAAGTTCGCGAGTTTATATTTGCATCGCTACTAGGCTCAATGGTAGCGGTAGTAACGTAATAAGAAGCGGCTAAGCCAATATCAGGATTAGCAACACTTACCGGAATTTTTGTGACCGGCCTTTTACCAGGCCCGCCGCCTTTTGACGATTTTCCGCTATTTCCACTGTCACCGCAGCTTGAGATAATTAATGAGCTTGTTGCTATTAAGAAAAATAGGAAAGTACTCTTAAAGGTGTCTTTTTTAAATGTCATCATAAGGTGCAGCAATGAATATCCCAAATCAGTTAAGGCCGCTATGATAGCCTATTTTCATAGCCTTGAGAGATTCAGCCGCCAGCTGAAGGGTAAAATTTAGGTAAAGCAAATGTAAGGAAATGTTAATTTAGAATTCAACTATTGCCTAACAACTTTTGAGCAACCGATTGTCACTGGTATTTTGATTAATGACGACTTAAACGCCACATTAGTAGCGCTGCACGTTTTGACTGGCTGTTAAGGGTTCCGATATCAGCGACTTCTTTCACTGTATGTCCACCCCAGCCCATAAGACCTAATCCATCCAACGCCATATCGACATGTTCTGCGACAAATGAAATATCCGCTGCTCCAGCTTTTCTCGGGTCAACGGCTACCACTGCGCCCAAGCCGATAGCTTCGCTTACTGCGCTATATTCAGCCAACAGTTTTTTGTTTCCTGCGCTCGGAGACATCGGCGGATAACCCGCAGAAAAGGAAATTTCAGCCTCTGTTTCAGCAAGGTTGTTATTAACAATACTTCTCATCACTGATTTAGCTTCTGATAACTGGTCAGGTGACAGCGCGCGAATATCTCCATAAACTATCGCCGTTTCGGAAATGACATTATTTTTACCAAACGCTGTCCCATTTGCGGTAGCAACATCAAACTCCGCTTTTGTGCCGCCAACCATCGAGCCGGGATTGAAGGTCAAGTTAGGAACCGATGACAACTTTTCTCTAAAACTATTCAGAATTCTTGCGGTTTCATAGATAGCTCCATAACCATAACCGTCCCTAAATATCTGTGAAGAGTGCGCCGGTCGCCCTTTTACCTTTAGCAACCAACTAGTCGCACCGCGTCGTGAGATTACAGCGGTTTTTGGATCTCCATCACCATCTTCAAAGCCAAGCGCTATATCAGCCCAATGACCAGCTTCGACCAATTTTTGAGTCGCAACGTGAAATGGCGATCCACGTTTTTCTTCATCCCCCATTAACAACACTTTTATTTTCATGCTATCAAGTGAGCCAGCATTTTTTAACGCCTTTAGCGCTGAAACAATTACGACATTTCCACCTTTCATATCGGTTATACCAGGGCCGGCAACGCGGGACTCATCCAGCACTTTAAATGCCTGAAACTCGCTACCTTTTTCAAACACAGTATCTAAATGGCCGATTAATAAGAGCTTTTTGGTTCGATCAGAAGCTTCAGCCCCCTCAAAGGATGCATACAAATGACCAGCTCTATTAAAGGGTTTGCCATCAACCCAGTGAGTCTCAAATCCCAAGTCCGTTAACTGTTGGGAGAAAATTTGACCGACTTCCTGAACTCCATCAAAATTCATCGTTCCGCTGTTAATGTTTACCACTTTTTTAAGAAGTGCCAGCATTTCAGAATGATGGTGATCTATTTGTTTTACAACGCCTTGCTCCGACGGCATCAACGATGTCGAATGTAACGACGGTTGACTGAAAGCTGAAACATGACTACCGAGTGCGATAAGAAAAACGAAAAAACACAAGGAAAACAATTGGTTATTTTTCATTATTATATTAATTCCAATAAGTTTGTTGTATCAATATGTATTGAATAATCTACGTGATTTAACTAACAGGAGCAAGTAGTAAAGGTTGCAGATGGGTTAATCCCACTAAATAAGTAACAGTTAAGAACAGTCATTGTTACTGACCAGCTTCTGAAAAATGGTGGGTATAGGGTAAAACGACAAGGCTTATATAGGTTGAAACTATCGAAGTTAATTGAATCATATATAGCCCTTTAAATAGGAACTTTTTCTGTTATCATCCTCTGCCATAGACATTCATATTTTGCGAGTTTACCTATGTTGACGGTTATTTCACCAGCTAAAAGTCTTGATTTCGACAGCGAAGTCCCGAACGTAAGAACGACTAAACCTCGATTCTTAGATGACTCTCAATCCATTATCGATCAAATTAAAGAATTAGCACCTCAAGATATCGCGAGCTTGATGAAGTTAAGCGATAAGTTGGCAATGCTGAATTACGAAAGATTTCAATCTTTTAGTACACCATTTACTAAAGCTAATGCTCGAGCATCTATTTTTGCTTTTCGTGGTGATGTCTATCAAGGGTTAGATGCTAGCTCCTTAGACAAAGACGACTTAGTCTTTGCGCAAAATAATCTGCGAATACTCTCCGGACTCTACGGAGTATTGCGACCTCTTGATTTAATGCAAGCCTACCGACTTGAAATGGGAACTAAATTTGAGAATGATAGTGGTAAAAACCTCTATGAATTCTGGGGTGAAAAGCTCAACCATTCAATTAGTAAGGAACTCAAAAACAGTGAGACGCCAATTTTGGTAAACCTTGCTTCAAACGAATACTTTAAAGCCCTGAAAGCAAAGCAACTAGGCTTTGAAATTATCACGCCAATTTTTAAAGATTTTAAAAATGGTCAGTACAAAATTATTAGCTTTTATGCCAAAAAAGCTCGTGGTTTGATGAGCCGCTATATCATCCAGAATCGCATTGAGTCAGTAGAAGAGTTAAAAGGTTTTAACCTTGAAGGATACAAATTCGACCCAAAATCGAGTAATGATAAGGACTTTGTATTTAATCGAAAATTGACCTAGTTTTTATTGCTCAACAAACTGCCCCGTTACCAAGTTTCACTCGTATGTAACGACTTAGCGGTTATTTGATCTCAATAGCGAATGGTTTTGACCAGTAGCCTTTACTGGCCTTTTGAGTAATTTGACCAGTTCTAATAAACGGAGAAAATATTATGAAACTATGGCCGATTTTTGCATTCTGTCTACTTGCACAGTTTGCAAGCTTCAACGTGTTGTCCGACACAAAGCAAAACAAAACGCCCACATCCTTTGTATTTAGCCAATCAATGCCCAAAGATGGCAACCTAGTTTTAGGTATCCACGCTAATAGCGAACTTGGAAGTTTTGGTAAAGAGATTGATAGCCGTTCAAATGGCGGATTAACTCACGCAATTAATGCGACCAAATTTGAAGCTAAGCCAGAAACTTCTCAACTCATTACAGCCCCCAAAAATTCCGGTTTTAATCAGATTTTGTTGGTCGGTTTAGGTGACAAGATTAAAAAGCTCGACAATGCACAACTCCATAAAATTGGGGGTAGCGCTATCCAGGCTGCTATAAAGACCTTCAAAAACAATATTCAAATGGCGTTCGACTTACCGATAGAGCAATCTGCCAATATAGCGTACGGTTCAAAGTTAGGCAGTTATTATTTCGATAAGTATTATACCGATGAAGAGCGCCAAAAATACCAAAGCACTATTCAATTTATTACGCCAGAGGCTGATAATGCAAAAGCATTTTTTAAGCAAAATTTGGATCCCGTAGCAAACGCTATTTGGCTAAGCCGAGACATGTCTAACGAACCCGCGAACATCATTTATCCGCAAAGTTTTGTTAAGCGCTGGAAAAAACACTTTAAAGGTTTAGATAACATAAAAATTAAAGTGCTTGATGAAAAAGATATGCTAAAGAAAGGCATGGGTGCAATTTATGGGGTAGGACGAGGAAGTAAGCGACCACCACGCATGATGATTGTTGAATACATGGGTGGAAAGCGAGGAGATGCTCCCGTGGCATTAGTCGGTAAAGGCATTACCTTTGATACGGGCGGTATAAGTATTAAAGGTTCAAACAACATGTGGAATATGAAATTTGATATGTCAGGTGCCGCAAGCGCCATCGGTACCATACATGCCCTAGCGGGACGTAACGCTAAAGTTAATGTTGTGGGTATCGCTGCGTTAGCGGAGAACATGCCTGGTGCTAACGCTCAGCGCCCAGGAGACGTTGTTACTTCAATGTCTGGCAAGACCATTCAAATTCGCTCTACTGATGCCGAAGGAAGACTTGTATTAGCCGATGGCGTTTATTACGGGGATATAACCTATAACCCTAGCTTGTTGGTTGATTTAGCAACCCTGACAGGTTCAGCAAGCCGCGCCCTCGGAAAAGATTACGCTGCTTATTTTAGTAGACATGACGAGTTAGCACCTTTATTTATTGCGATGGGCAAAGAAACTGGCGATGAAGTTTGGCCACTTCCACTTAATGACAATCATTTTAAAGCAATTGAGAATGATGTTGCCGATGTCATGAACTCGGGTCCTGGCGCTCCTGGCGCAAGCGCCGGTGCCGCGTTTATAGGAACCTTCATTAGAGAATCAACGCCATGGGTGCACTTGGATATTGCTGGTGTTGCTTGGAACGAAAAATCAACCCCATTAAAAGCATCGCCGGGCTCGACATCTTTTGGTATACAGCTATTGAATGGTTATATCAAAGAACACTTTGAAGACAAATAATTCGGTAGGCCTTTATTGAAACAATACACCAAGAAGTTTCAATGCTCTTGGTGTAATCTAAGATCTCTTCGATTCATAAATTTTTTTATATTTATATATGTCGTTTTTAATAAATAGCGGTTAAAAAATTTGGTTCTTTAGCTCCAATTCTTAAACGGGTTTTCTAGCAGGTTTGAGTTAAAATATTTTATATCATCACTAACCTCTTCTCCGAGCCAGGGCGGTAAGTCAAACTCTTCGTTTTCGCTAGTTAATTCGATTTCCGCTATAACTAACCCATGGTTCTCTCCATGAAAGATATCAACCTCCCAAGTATGCTTAGAGTATTTTAACAAATATCTGGTTTTTTCAATGATAGGTCCATTACACAGTTCAGAAATAATTTCATTGGCATCACTCACCGGGATCGGATATTCAAATTCGGTACGAGTTAACCCTATGTTTTCCCCTTTAAGAGTCAAGTAAGCTTCCGCTGAGACAACCCTGACTCGAACCACCGTTTTGTCAGAGGTCGATATGTAGCCTTGCTTTATGCTCGCTCCGCCTTCCATAGGGCCTAATATAGCTAGGTCAATTAGGAATTTTCTCTCTATCTCTTTGGCCATTGGCGCCTCCTAATAACTAGTGTGGTGTGCTCAAATATTGCTGCAATTTCTTACTAAAAAGCACAGCTTAATAATAATGTCATTCAAGTTATTGGTTGTTCTCAACGGATATATCTCAACCAAACTAATAGATGATTATCGCTAAGGAAAGCTATTGTCCCAAACACGTTTGAACAAGTGAACACCACTTTTTCGGTTGCTCAAGCATTGGAAAATGCCCCACACCTTTCAACCAATGAAGTTGCGAGTTTTTAGTTTCCTGATGAATAACCGTTGCCATTGCGGCAATCGCGATTGGGTCACTATCTGGCCAAATTATTTCAATTGGTAAGTCACTTTCCCGCAATGCCCCAATCCAGCGGTCCCACCTCTGCTGACGTTCAAATGTATATCGGCTGACTTTTGCCAATATCCGCTTTCCCCGATTGAAATTCATCGTTTTCCAAATGTCATCTATTTCGGCATCACTTAAATAGCAAGAATCAACGCCAATATTTCTCAAGTTTCTAGCCAACACTCTTTTGCTCGAAAGTCTTGCGACCAAGGGTCCAACAATTTTTAGCCTAAGCAATTTTTGTATTATTCTTAGACGAGCCATTTCAATATGCATGCTGCCATTACACAGTAACACTTTCTCCAAAACAATTGGACTTTCAGAGTTGTTATCTCGTGCTAATAATTCGGTAACAATACTGGTTCCGTAATCGTGCCCTAGTATTTGTGCAGAGGTTACCCCTAATAGTTTCCATAAATTGACTGCGACGGTTGTTTGGTCGATTAACGAATAGCTATAATCTAAGGGCTTATCCGAAAAACCAAAACCAAGATGGTCATGGACGATAACTCGATGGGACTCGCATAGGGTTTCAATGACTTTGTGATAATCATAGGAGCTCGTAGGAAATCCATGAAGAATACATAATGTATTGTTCTTTTCTGCTGATTGCTTCGCCTGATTTCCAGGCCAATCATTGGTATCAACGACAAAAATCTGATGACCATCAAGCTCAACATAGCGGCCAAGTGAAAACCAATCATCGCTAGTCATAATAACCTATACCTAAATAAAGCCTAATCCTAAACAAAAACAAAAGTAAAACCAAAATAAAGCCTAAACTAAACCTAATTGATGATTAATCCACTGACCTATTTCGACAATTTGCTGCGGACATACCGAATGTTCCATCGGGTAGGTGGCAACGCTAACCGCATAATTTTTGTTTTTTAGGAATGTCTCACTTACAGCACTTAATGAAACAGGGACAACAGGATCAAAATCACCGTGTTGGATAACAATTGGAATATCACGGTTCTGTTCTGATAATTGAATACTGTCCTTAGTCGCAAAATAAGTCGACATCAACAGAAGTCCCGCCAATTTTCTTGGAAAGGTTAGTGCGGCTTCAATCGCTACCGCTCCTCCTTGAGAGAAACCGGCAACAATAATTCTATCCGGCAGAATTCCGCTAGCAATTTGTTGTTCAATAAACGCAACAACCGCTGCGGCGGATTGACGTAATTGCGTTTCATCAACCTCCCTATCGATATCCATTGCTAATATGTCGTACCACGCTGGCATGACATACCCTCCGTTTATAGTCACCGGAATGGACGGTGCATGTGGAAAGATAAATCGAACAGCCGCCGATTTCGGAAGGCCTAACTCACCAACAATAGGCTCAAAATCATGCCCGTCGGCACCTAGGCCATGCAACCAAATGACACAAGCGTTTGGCTTAGGATTAGTATCAACGGTAATATGAGGTAATAATTCGCTCACAATGTGCCTCTTTTAGACAAACTATTAAGATTAAATGAGTACTCAGAGTACCTCAATATGATGGGTAAGGCGAGCATAGCGTTCGAATTGAGAGCTTCTATCGAACTTTTAAATACAACTCGAAGATAAAATATTTGTCATCTCAACAAGATTTAAATGAACCTCTCAAGGTTTTACAACGTCTTTATGTCCAGAACAAAGAAATTAAGGATTAACTGATGCTACAAGCAAAACAAGACTTACTTGTTCTCGCCGCAAAAAATGGCAATGAACGGGCTTATGTTTTTCTGTGCAAGTATTATCAGAAACCTCTGCTGCGATTTTCATACCGACTTTGTGGAGATCATCAAATGGCCCAAGATGCGGTTCAAAACGGATGGCTAAAAACCACGAGAAACTTAAGAAAACTGGAAGACCCCAGAGCTTTTAAGAGCTGGTTATTTAGAGCAGTTAGGTGGAGCACTTATGATTTATTGCGACGCTCTAAAAAGCATGAAGAATCGATTCTTCCTGAAGAACTAGAGCAGGTCGTTGATGAATCCAGTCAACCACAAGGTGATGAACAAAATATCGTTAATTTACTTAAACAACTGCCAGCAATCGACGGCCAAGCTGTCTATTTGTTCTACTTAGAAGATATGAGTGTCATCGAAATTTCCGACATTGTCGGCGTACCGACAGGCACAATCAAGTCAAGATTAAATCGTGCGAGAAACACGTTAAGAAGCATTTTAATGAACCAACAAGCAGAAGGAATTAAGCCATGAACATAGACTCAAAAATTAAACAAGAACTTGAAAATGAATCAGCCGAAATCGATAAAATTTTGTCGGAAGAAAACGAAGGATTAATATCGATGCTTCAGACAAGCATTAAAGGCGGTATGAAGCGCTGGTTTATCTTCATTAATATTATAACCATCATTATCACTATTGGACTAGTTTATTGTGGCTATCAATTTTTCACCCAACCTCTAGACAGCCAAATCTATTGGGGCGTGTTAACCATTTTGTGTTTACAGTTACAAATTGGAACCAAACAGTGGATCTATAATGAAATGGGTAGGAGCAGTGTTATTAGAGAAGTTAAACGTGTAGAGTTAGCGCTCGCAGAACTAGCCAGCAAAAAATCGCATTAAACGAATAGTTAAACCCGTAGATGTGATATTAGTGTCTAAGTACGCAATGGTTCTAGATGCTAATCTCACATAAATTAGTCAAATTAATCCCAATTGATGAGACGGCTTGGGGAATAGCAATACACCCTCAATAGTGACTGGATTTCTTCTTAGTATATTTTGTTGCTAAGGCTGTCATAGGATCATCTGGCCAAGGATGTTTTGGGTAACGACCACGCATTTGTTTTTTGACATCTTGATAAGCATTCTGCCAAAAGCTCGCCAGGTCAGCCGTTACTTGTAATGGACGTCCCGCCGGTGATAGTAGGTGAATAAGGACAGGAACCTTGCCGTCAGCAACGGTGGGGGTTTGCGGTTCACCGAACATTTCCTGAAGTTTAACAGCCAATACAGGTTGATCACCGCCCAAGTAATCGAGTTTAACTTGTGAGCCACTGGCAACCGTTATTCTCTGTGGCATTAGGTGGTCCAAACGCTGTTGAAGGTTCCACTCAATTTGAGATTCTAAAGCTCGTTTTAATAGCTTTGGCGTAATCTGTGAAAGTTTATTCATTCCACCGATAAAAGGAAGCAGCCACTCTTCGAGTGAAGCGAGCAAAAATGGATCAGAGAGGTCTGGAATTTGCTCTTGGTCGGAGCATGTTTTTCTCAATAGTTCTACTCGTTTCTGCCACTGTCGTACCCCCTCATTCCAAGGAAGACAATCTAAGCCCAGTTGCCGAACACCTTCTATGAGTCCGTTTAAAACAAGCGACTCTGTCGGCTTTTCGATTCTTTTTTTAGCGATTTCTAATTCGCCGAATAACGTTAATTGATAAGCCTCTACCTTCTGGGTTTTTGGTTGCCATTTAACCGATTCTTTGATGACGAACTGGTTCCCATAAATAGCTTCTAACTCACTCATTGATAGAGCTATCGCCTGATGTATTTTAGACTTGGCTGCCGTACCTCCCGCTTTAATAATCACTAAGAACTCATCATCAAAGTGAATATCCTCATTGGCTGTTACTCCAGAGCCATTTGATAATCGATAACCCGCTCCCCTTTTCTGAGCGATTCGGTCAGGAAATGCCGTTGCAACTACGCTTGCGGCATTTATACAATGAGCTTGATTATTAGTGACCCTGTATTGCTCAATAGCTGCCTTAAGCAGTGACGAATAACTATGGTTGAAAGGTTTTTCTGTAGTGACTGGCTTTATGCGCTGACTGCTTGATTTCGTACTCGTTTGAGTGTTTTCTGTCACTTGGGTGGCAGCTTTTTCGGCAAGACCTCCCAGAGATAATTTATCAATAGCGATGTTGAGCTTTACTGCCTGCTCAAAAACCTGCCGTCCCAACCGCGATGCTTTTGGGCGATTGAGTAAAAAATCTAAACGCGCGCGAAAATCTGGACTAAATCGCGCGTCACCTTCAAAAATATCTTTCTCTTCTAACATTGCAGCAATCACGCTTGCCAATGCGGATGCATTTTTATGCTTAGATTGAATTAACATATGTGCAATTCGTGGATGAACGCCAAGCTCACAAAGTTTTAATCCATGCTCAGTAATTTTGCCACATGGAAGCATCGCTTTTAGTGACAAGAGTAAAGAGCGAGCCTGACTTAGATTTCCGATGTTAGGCGCCTCCAGCAATGCAAGCTCTTCGGTATTTTTTATTCCCCACTTAGCAACTTCTAGCGAAAAGCGAGAGAGATCTTCGCGCTGAATTTCAGCTTCAGTTTCCGCTCTTAATGTTTCTGATTCAGACCAGGCCCGAAAACAGCGACCTGGTGCTAACCGCCCGGCTCGACCAGCGCGCTGCGTTGCCGAAGCGGATGATATTTTTCTGGTAAATAAACGATTAAATCCAACATTTGCATCAAACCGGCTTTGCCTCATTAAACCACTGTCGATAACGGTCATTACGCCGTTAATCGTTACACTTGTTTCCGCGATATTTGTCGATAGGATTATTCGTCGAACGCCTTTAATAGGTAATAATACTTTTCTTTGTTGCTCAAAAGGAAGCGCACCATATAGGCTCATAACTTGCCAACGCCGAGAACCTTGCGACTGCGTAAGTGCATCTAACTTTAAAGCCACTTTATTTATCTCCGCAACGCCGGGTAAAAAAACTAGAATATCCCCGGAGCTAGCTGCGTCGGTTGATTGGCCTAACTGTTCAATAGGTATATAGTCATCACTCATAGCTTCTCTAATTATTGAAACTAAATGTTCAAGCCAATAAGAGTTAGCCTTAGCGGGCCGATACTCTATAGAAACTGGGAAACTTCGCCCCTGACACTCTATTATGGGTGAGTTTCCAAGCAGTTTTGATAATGGAGCGGTATTTAAAGTCGCAGACATGACCAAAATTTTCAAGTCTTCCCTTATAGAGCGCTGAACCTCTAGAGAAAATGCTAAGCCAATTTCAGCGTCTAAGCTACGTTCATGGAACTCATCAAAAATAATTAATCCGACCCCCATTAGCTCAGGATCAGTTTGGATCATGCGGGTCAAAATCCCCTCAGTAACAACTTCTATTCTTGTTGTGCCGGTTACGCAGGTATCATTTTTAATTCGATAACCAACGGTTTGACCAATTGGTTCTTTTAATAGTTCGGCCATTCGAGCTGCTGCGTTTCTTGCGGCGAGTCGCCTAGGCTCTAACACGAGAATTTTATTATCCACAGGAATAACGTCCAACAGCGCTATGGGCACTAAAGTCGTTTTTCCTGCACCGGGCTCTGCCTGCAAAACAAGATTAGGCGTTTGCTGCATAGTCTCGCAGATCGCTTTTAACTGCCCAACAATGGGAAGATCAATAGCTATCAATTTATTGAGGTAGGTGTCGGTCATTTTAACTGGAACGGTTGTGAACGAAGCTGTTGCTAAAGAAGCAACTTACCTCACTGTTATTAGTCGCGGTGGATAAAATCTGAGTCAATCAAAAGTAAATACCCTTGACGGTCCAAAATCTTAAATTGCACAATAGTTTAACTGAGTTGAAACAAGAAATCTGCTAGCAATTTATAGAGTGCTGAATAACGTGGATATTTAGTGCTATATTTAGCGCATAAGTTAGCGCAATAGTTAGCGCAATAGTTAGCGCTATATTTTAATCCAGCTCGTATCCCGAAACAAACCGAGAGAAAGAGCTGGACGTAATAAACAAAGTTTCTGATAACTTCTGGTGAATTAATTGACCGCGAAAGCCTCTTTCAGAACCCGCGCAACAAGATCGTCAATAAATTCATCCAACTGTTCCTTGTTGACGGACCTGGGTATGGGCTTGGATGCCTTTCCCCGCCATACTAAAACATTTTCTTCAGGCATCCGAATATCCAACGTAAGGACCGCCATGTTTCTAGCACGTCGCGACAGAAGCTTATGGGGTATCACATTGGTACCATGGGATGCGTGAGACCAAGCTCGCGATCGCGCTTCAATATGGGTTTGACGAAAGTGTGATCCATGTTGCTTAAATCGTATGGGACGATTAAATACACCGCCATATAATGCACCTCCATATGAAGAATAATCGTCGAAATAACGAGACGGTTGTTTACGAACCTCAATATCATAACTGATAGCAAAATCAGAATTTTGCTCCGTTCTAACCTTACCTTTGGCAGTAAGTGCATTTTCAACGGATGTTTTGATGCGTTTTGCCATAAGCGAGCTACTAAACATAGGAGCTTTGATGGACTGATTTGAGCTTTCTTGTTTAGTCTTTTCCAGCTCTGTTTTTTCCGGCCCAGCCTTTTCCGGCCCAGTCTTTTCTAGCTCAGTTTTTTCCGGCTCAGTATTCTCTATCCCAGCCCTATTCTGTTTAAAGTTCGACCAAGAAAAGGTCTTAAGTTCAAACTTCCTATAATCTGAAACGGAGTCCGCACTAACCCTTACGTTAGTACACCCTGCTAGAAACACCAGCACCATTGATACATAAACTAATCTAACCATCATATTCCCCTCGATATTATCCAAAGCCTCAAGCGATAAGATAAACTTAAACATTTATTACTCTCATTCGCCACACTGTACATTTTAGCCATAAGTACTCATCGATAGTTGGAATCTAGCGGACTAGCTCGTACTCTAACGGGATACGCACCTAGCGCTCATAGATAATCTCTCCATTTATAACGTTCATTACAACTTGACCAGATAGTATTTTTTCCGGCGCTGACGTTGCCAGCTGCATTGGGTCAATATCAAGTACCGTAATATCAGCCCAACGACCAACGTCAAGAATCCCCGTTTGTTTTTCTCTAAACGCAGCATAAGCAGACCAGTGTGTATAAGCTCTAACAGCTTCTTCAATAGACATATTTTGTTCTGGGTACCACCCATTCGCAGGCAAGCCATGTTTATCTTGCCGCGTTATTGCTGAATGTAGCCCGTAAAATATACTATGATCGGAACCGGGCAAATCAGAATTAAACGTTAGTTTAGTATTTTGTTTACGAAGACTTCTCCATGCGTAAGCCCCGAGAATTCTCTTTTTACCTACCCGTTGTTCTGCCCAGGTTTTATCTTCGACAGCGTGAGGCGGCTCCATTGAAGCAATAAGTGACATTGACGATAACCGAGGCAAATCTTCTGGACTTATCACTTGCGCATGCTCTATACGATTCCGCTGATTTTTAGTCTCAGGATATTTCTTATAAACTGACTCAATATAATCAAGTGTTTCTCGATTACCAGCATCGCCGATAGCATGAATGCCGACTTGAAAACCAGACTGCATTAAGCGCTCAACCAGCTCATGATCAAATCCATAACCATCACCGCTCACCCCCCTGTGATCTGGAAGATCACTATAGCCTTCAATCATGCGAGCGCCCCTGCTACCCAACGCACCATCGTAATAAGCTTTAACTGAGCGAATATCCAACCAACCATCGGGATCAATTTTTGGTCCGGATGCAATCCACTGCTCGGCTAATTCCGGATCCCTAGCGGAAAGCATTGGATAAACCCGAATAGGCAACTGCTGTTTGTCGCGCAAGTTCTGAAAAGCAGTCATATGCTCGCTAGTCGCCCCGGCCTGATGTACAGAGACGTAACCATCTTTAGCCAGCTGCAAAAGCCCGTCAACAACAAATGATTCAAACTGTTGTTCGGATGGTTTGGGAATGGCCTGTTTAATTAAGTTTCCAGCATTGTTAAGAAATATTCCCGTCGGCTCTAGATTGTTATCACGAAGTATTTCTCCACCAATAGGTGCTTGTGTTTTTGCATCGATTCCCGCGAGTTGCATAGCTTTAGAATTTGCCCAAATAGCAAAACCGTGCAAGCTTTTAAAAACAACGGGTCTATCTGGGAAGGCTTCATCAAGCAACAGCTTAGTTGGGTAGTTATTAGCCCAAGCTCCCTCATCCCACCCTTGACCAATTAACCAACCGCTAGGGTTGGTTGATTCAAATTTGATAGCGCGAGTAACGGCTTCTTGGGGGGATTTTACGTCAATAAGATTAACTCGATGTAATATTTCCCCTAACTCAGCAACGTGCACATGAGAGTCCACTAAACCAGGAAAAATGGTTGCTCCTTTCAGGTCAATGACGCGCGTTTCATCGTTTTTTTGGTATCTAATATTAGCGCCATTGCCAAGCGCAATAATTTCACCCTGCGCAATAACAATTGTATCCGCATCAGGTTGCCAATTTCCGTCTTTAAAAGGTGCGGCTTGATTAGGCCTTCCTTCTAAATCGGGTTCTGGCCAACTAAAACTATAAATTTTTGCATTGGTCAAAACTAAATCAGCAGTTATCACCTGCTTTACTTTGCTCGCTTCTCCATCATTTGAATCTTCATCCTGCACGGAGCAACTCGCCAGCGTTAAACAAGTTAAAGTAACTAAAGCCCAAACTAAGCGAAAAGGTCGTAGAAAAATATCTTTATTCATTGTGCCTAACCTCTTTTACAAAATTTATTCATTAATTCTTGCGGAACATCAACTGCTTAAAACTGCTATCCAAACCATCGATACTTACAACATGTTCCCAACCGTAATCACTAACAAAATCAATTAAGCTACTTTCTTGATAACGACTCGATTTAAACAATATAATTTCTCCCATTGAGTCACTGGGTAGTTTGGCAACAACGGTGGTTGAGTTCTTTACCGCGCTTAGCTCATTTGGTACCGCTTCTACAATGATTGACGAAAGCGCATCCTCTGGCTTTTCATCAACGCTCAACGTTGTCCAAACCGCGCTAAGTGGAACAGCTACCAAGTCTTTTACCACATCTCTCTCATATTCTTTGGCCAATGCAGCAAGATCAAGCTCGCCGTTATCATCAACACAACTAACGCCTAAAATCAGTAGGTCTCCTTTCTGGGCTGTCTGGTTTAAACTCTTGAAAAATTGTGCTTCATCTAGGTTTCCCAGGGTGCCGCCAGTATTAAACCAGGCAAGCTTTCCGTAACCGCGTACCGGCTCAGAGCCATTCATCGACATGACATCTCTGCGCAACGCTCTTATTTCAATAAAATCGTGGCCATCTCTCTTGTCTAACAATTCTGCAATCTTACTGCGTGATACTTCAAGCATCGCGCTACTCCGATCCACCAATGTATATCGAATCTTTTTGTCGTTGCTATTTTCATTTTGTCTTTTTTGTGCACCGTCCAATAAACACTTAATCAATACTGCATCTTTACTATGAGCTCCGCCACCGCAAAGCATCACAATACCGTCGCAGTCCACGTCTTGGGTAAAATCAAGCCATTGTTGCTCACGACTGAGCTTTAAAAGCCCGGTTTTACACTGATCGAATCCTGTATAAAATTCGTCATTGGTAATCGAAAACCATCGAGTGACGGCATCGGTGTTTTGATAATAGAGCGACTGGTCAATATGCCCCCTAGCCAGCCCTTCCTGAATGGTCGGTAGTTTCTCGTTGGGTGTGTAATAGATGGGATACCATAACTTAATACTTTCCGGAATTAAGTTAAGGTTTTGTTCGATATTGGAAAATTGCTCCGCAACCACAAGTGGGTTATCGACTTTAACCAGCTCCTCAATCGCTTCTCTAAACTCTAACTGAACACCGCCTTGCTGAAGCGCAGAAAATAACTTCTCTATCGTTATATCTGGTAGCGTTTTAACAAAATCTAGCGCATTCCCTTCGATAATAGTTGTACCAGGCATTACTTCATCGCAACCCAACTGCTCGCTCAACTCGGCAAAAAATATCCGGTATTTCGAGTTTGGTCCAACGTTAATTCGGGGTTTATCAAACCGGTGACCATACATTTCTAAAAGGCTATCCCATGCGAAGCCATACTTCGACTCGTCGAAAGTATTGGCATCCATTACCATATCAGGAACATCATTTTGTCGCATTTGTCCAAATGCAATCCGTACGATTTCTTTCTTAAGCTTCCACTCTTTTATCGCCATAATTACAATTATCCTTTGTATTATTTTATTTTTTTGTTATTTCCGTTTTAACTAAGCTTATTTGCTGGTTTGAATCTTTACTGGCTTTTACTTTTACTGGCTCTAATTTTTACTGGCTCTAATTTTTATTGGCTCTAGTTTTTATTGGCTCTAGTTTAAAATTTACCGATATATTTCCTAATTTTGAGAGTTTAACCGACGATCACTCGTTTGCAATTTGCAGGTAATCTGATTCACTATTAATCCAATTATAAAACCCACAGCGGCCTCGTTTAGTAGTGGACCAACAGCGCTAAATTTCCATACGATAGCGGATACAAAACCAGTCGCAATTGACAGAAAAAGCGACAAGCTAGTCCGCTGCATATCAAATATTTTAATCAAAACCGGCGCGGCTAAACCTGCACCCATTAGAGAGACGGAACCCAACGCAATAGTAAAAACACTACCTTTTTCTGCGAGATACACCGCACCTAACATGGTGATAGCCCCCAAAAGAAGGACAACCACCAATTCAAGTCTGTTTTGTCCTTTTTCTGATTCCCAACGAGGGAAAAAATCGTGAATAACCGCTTGACTCATCGCCACCAATAAAGAGTTGGACGTTGCTGCGATTGTCGCAAAAATGTCAGCCACAATAATACCGGTTAAAATGGTTCCGAAATAGCTGCGTATGAAAACACTTAATCCCGTTTCAGGATCATCAATTTCTGGCATAATCCCTCGGAGTAAAACACCAAATATTGTCATTGAAATCCACGTAAACTGGACAAACGAAATATAAATCCATTTCGCAGCCTTTGTTTCCTCTGGGCTACTTCCCGCTAAATACCTTGAGACTAATTGGGGTTGACCAAGCCCAAAACCAAAAGCAGCAAAGGCGTAACCGACCACAAAGAAAGTAGCACTAATTAAAGAAGCTCCCGGAACCCAAGACAAATAGTTTTCACCTGCAGCGTTCCAATTAGCCCAAACTTGCTCAGACTCCTCAACACCAATATATATGGCGGCACCAAGAGCTATAGCCGTACCAAAAATACGAATTACCGCCTGAACGGAATCAGCATAAACAGAACCACGAAAACCGCCGATACTGGTATAAGCAATAATAATCACCGCGAACAACAGCAAAGACGTGGCGGACGAAATTTCAAATGCGCCGGTAATAAATTTTTGACCTGCTAACCATTGAGCAGACGTGTAACCAGCCAGACAAATAACAATTAGCAGCGTCGCTAACACTGAAGAGAATCTCTTAAACTTGCCACTTAACCCGTGACCAAGAAGTTCAGATAAGGTGGTCGCTCGGGTCTCATCACCGGCCCGATTGATTCGCTCAGGACAAAACTTCCAAAAAATCAAATCACCAAGAAACCAAGAAATGGGTAAAAATAGCCACTGCGGGCCAAAGGTATAACCTAAGCCTACTGCGCCGGTTACAATAAAGCCACTATTTGCAGTGGCGCCAGCACTAAGACCAATTAGCCATCGGTTTAATTGCTGGTTGGTCAATCCATCGCTGTTACGCTTTGTGTGTCGACGACCTAGATATGCTGCAACAAAAGTAATCAACAACGTAACAACAAAAATGATTTCAATGCCTAAATCAAACATACAGTATGGT
>CAJQOL010000179.1 GCA_905479925.1 uncultured Kangiellaceae bacterium
TAGCCAATAAGATCATAACTAACAAAAATCTTATTGACTAACTATTCTCCAGCGGATTATCGAAGATGCCTGTGACTAACGAAGTTGTTAATCTAAATCCAAAATAAGATATTGGGAGCCTGCATCCGGACGGTTTACAAGCACCGGTACACTGCCCTCTCTTGGTAACTTATCGGCAACCGACTCTAGTTCCGCTATATCATTAACGGTTTTTAGCTGCACAGACTGGATTATATCCCCTTGTCTTATACCCGCATCATATAATGCGCCAGAGTCAATGCTAGATACGATAACGCCGTGGGTAATGTTAGTACGACTAGCAACCTCTTCCGGGATATTCTTAAACTCAGCACCTAACCACTCAAAGCTACTTTTATTCGATTGATTCGATGGAGCAGCCTCAGCAACACCACCATTTCTACTGCCAATGTTGACCGTCAAGCTCATTTTCTCACCATTTCTAACTATATTGAGCTTGGCGGATTGTCCTGGACGATATCGGCCAATAATAAAAGGCAGTTCCGTCGAGTTCTTGATTGTTTTACCGTCAATTTGCAACACAATATCACCGGTTTTAATCCCCGAACGTTCCGCTGGAGAGTTGGGTGCGACAACATTAATTAATGCACCTTGTGATTTATCCAGCCCAAAGGATCGGGCTAAATCATAGCTAACCTCTTGATAGTTAACACCTAAATAACCTCTCACCACTTGTCCGGTATCTTTTATTTGATTAACGACATCCATTGCTAAATCGATTGGAATAGAAAAAGACAAACCGTTGGAACCACCAGAGGTACTAAGAATCTTTGAATTAACACCAACAACTCGGCCACTCATATCAATCAGTGGCCCCCCAGAATTCCCTGGGTTTATTGCAACATCCGTTTGAATATAGGGGATATACTGGTCACCAACACTTCTTCCCTTAGCACTTATAATTCCAGCGGTAACCGTTTGGTCAAACCCAAAAGGCGCTCCAATCGCTAACGCCCATGAGCCAACTTTAGTTTTATCAATATTCCCTATTTTAAAAGGTTTAAAGTCGTTACCGGTTACTTTCAAAAGCGCTATATCGGTTTCGGCATCTGTACCAACTATTTCGGCTTCTAAGTCTTTTCCATTGTGCAACCTTACAAAGACCTTTTCGACACCATCAATAACATGGTTGTTAGTAACAACGAAACCATCTTTAGAAATAAGAAAGCCCGAACCGCTGGGTCCTTGACTTGAACCTTGTGAACGGGAAAACAGGTTTCGACGTGGAACTTTGATGGTTGTAGCAATACTAACCACACTGGGTTGCGCCTTTTCAACCAGTTCAACAAAATCAGGTAGTGAGCTGGCAGCGGCCGTGTTAACCGTAAACATGCTAGTTAGAATAACAATAAAAGATAAGAAAAGTTGCTTATTTTTTTCCATTGATTTTTCCTTTTGTTTTCACTAATGAAATAGAATTAAAGTAATTATTAACCGTATACGACAGTCATTAGGTTTTGCGCCCAATCATTCAAGAAAGAGTATTTATGTTGATAGTATCGTCGTTAATACTGGAATTATCTTGAATCAGATCGTTGCGCTTGATTATAGAGACCATAACCGGATGGTAAAATTCGTTATTCTTAATTTTATGATTGTAAAATTTTATTACAAGCATCCCACATGCTAATCCAACAATACCAATAATGGTTATGTAAGCTTCTGGTAATTCTGCAGCGCTCGCTGCCCCTGAAAAGGCAATTAACAGCAGCAATGGCAATAGATAAACCACGATTGATGCTTTAACCACGGATGCTTTGGGCAGCTCGAGCTTAACAACATCACCAATCTTGGCGTTCAACGGATTTAACAAAGGAGTTATAAAGGATTTAGAAGATAAATACTCTTCAATGACACCGGTACCGCAGCCTTTCGACTGAGCGCAAGAGCTACAGGCTAAGCGGCTTTGTGTTTGGACTAGTGCGTCGTGGCCGTCAAGACCTACGACTACCCCTGTTTCTGTTAACATTTTCATCATAAAATTCTCTCAAGAAATTTTACTCTGACTAAAACATGGGGGCAAGACGATTAAATACAATAAAAATCGATAGAATTACAAGGATTAAAACTTTGTTTGCTCTTACTTAAGTCAAAAAGCTACTCATCATTGTCTTTTTGACTTTGGTTTTGGTCATTTTTCTTAGCGGCTTCTAGCTCTGCTTGTTGGCGTAAAGAGCGCTCCAGAATTACTTGCCACTGCTCCGCTGAAAAGCGAATAGTTTGTACATACTCGCCACTAACCTGAGCAATGCCAACCTTGTTTCTACGTGGCGATTTCTGGAAATACAAATTATCAAAGATTTCTGCTTCGGCCTGCTCGTTATAATCTGAACTTGTTGTCGCCATACCAGCAGTACTTTGTTGGTTCACACTAATCTCACTTTGGCCTGCATTAGCAGCTATTGCAGAATCGTTTAAAACCGCTTCTGTATCGGCGACCTGCATTGTTTGGACAGAAAAGAAAGTGGCAAAAGCAACGGTCGCAGCGATAGCAAAACCACTACTTAGGCGTTTGACTTCAGCGACAAACGGATGAATTTCTGCGGTTGTTTGCTGTGTCTGTTGAGAAGGCGCTGCAATAATTGACGGCTCGGCGTCAATTTTTGCGGATACCGATTGGAAAAACTCACTAGAAGCGCTGGCGGAGTGTTGCTCTTTTAAAATAGCGCTTACCGTTTGATAGCGAAACCAACGTTCGTTCGTTTCAGAATCATCTAATAACGGGCCTAAATCGTCAGCTGAACATTGATCATCCAATAAATCTGACAAAGATTGAGTCTTATTTACCATACTGATTTCCACTCCAAGCGAATGAGAAACAAGCTATTTATTACCTAATATCGGCTGCTTATTTACCCTATTCATTAAATATTTCTTATTATTGTTTCTAGTCTTATTACTAATAGTTGAATCTTGTTTGACTCTTGTTCGAGTCTTGAAAATCTATTGTTGGTGTAAAACGACTCAAATTGAATAATTCTCATCAAATCATTGGTTAAATCACACTAATCAATCTACTTTCAAAATACACTTTTGCTGTCTCAAGTCTTGCCTCAAACCACTAGTACCAACAGGTTCACAACTAAGGCGATTCTATGACACAAGATATTACATTTAGTTCACCATTAAATCACTATTTATTCGATTTAATGATAAAAAGCTATTTAACCGTTTCTAATCATAACGCCACACCCGAAGGTATTGGCACTATCGCATTATTTGAGCGCACATTATTAGTTAATTAACGGCCTTACTTTATCATCGATGGCTTCTCGCGCTCTAAATATTCGAGAGCGCACAGTTCCTACCGGACAACCCATCGATTCGGCAATTTCCTCGTAGCTTAAGCCTTCGATTTCCCTCAGGGTAATCGCTGTTTTTAAGTCATCGGGTAATTCTTCAATAGTTTTGAAAATAACATCTTTTAGCTGATCTCTCATCAGCAACTTTTCAGGGGATGCATTTTCCCTAAGACCAACCCCAACATCATAACTTTCGGCGTCCTGTGAATCTATGTCCGACGCTGGTGGTCTGCGGCCTCGCGCTGTTAGGTAATTTTTGGCGGTATTAATCGCTATTCGATATAACCAAGTATAGAAGGCACTTTCACCTCGAAAATTAGGTAATGCTCGATAGGCTTTTATAAATGCGTCTTGCGCAACGTCGTTTATCTCCGCGTTATCACTAATAAAGCGGCTTACGATCGACAGTATTTTACTCTGATACTTAATTACTAAGATATCAAATGCTTTTTTGTCACCTCGCTGAACTCTTTCAACCAACGCGGCATCTGTTGTTTTAGTCATTTATTGTTCTTTTGATTATTAGTTATCCAAAACTGCCAGTGTCAGTTTCATGGTAATCGGTTATGGCCACCGAAGACTTGTATAAATTACACAAGGCATTGCAACGGGTAATATTCTAAACTCCGCTAGCAATAGCTGTTTAGTTGACTTAAGCCACCAAAACGACCATTCATTGACTGCTTGCACTAATAAAAAGTTCCATTAGCCTTTGTTGCAGTAAGAATTAGCTTAGTCACCCCAATTAGGCATCGTTCAACTCATTAATGAAATTATATCAGAGTTTTAACTAGAGATTATGGACTAATCAACAATATGACATAAGGCTTTATAGCAGGCTAATTTTTGCCCATCATTAAACGCCTTTTAAGACCGACACTCAAGCAAGCTATGGCAGACAGGTGGCTTGCAAATTACCTAATTACCATTAGAGGTTATGTAACCTCAGCTTGGGATAAGAAGCCTTAAAACACTCAAATAAAATCAAGCCATTAGATTTAAAAGCACGACCATTGCTACCGGCGCTTGTTAAATCCTACAGCCAGTAACGTTAATTTGGTGACTAACAAGGCAAACTGGTGCAGTAATAGCGAGCTATTATCAACCAGTTTAACGCCGATAGGCGCTAAATTAATGTTGCTGGAAAGGTTTCTTGTCCCAAGCTGAGGTTATGTTTATATTCTCTAGTAATTACGTATTAAAATGCGCAATAATGTGCAAAATTACTGTTAGATCATCTTTTATGACTACAAAACACCGTTCAGACGTATTAATCATTGGTAGTGGCGCAGCAGGTCTCACCTGTGCACTGCACTTAGCCGATCATTTTAATATTAATTTGATTTGCAAAGGCCAGCTAAAAGAAGGTGCCACTTTTTATGCGCAAGGTGGTATTGCCGCGGTGCTAGATCAGGCAGATAGCGTCGACTCCCATGTTGCGGATACGTTAAGAGCTGGCGCTGATCTATGCAATAAGGAAACGGTCCAATATACCGTTGAAAATAGCAAAGCGGCAATTGACTGGTTAATCCAAAAAGGTGTTAAGTTTAGCCTTGATGAAAATAGTGACGATGACAATGACTATCATTTGACCCGTGAAGGTGGACATAGCCACCGCAGAATTATTCATTCTGCTGACGCCACGGGTAAAGCCGTTCAAACCACGCTTTCAGAAGCGATTTTGAACAATAAACGAATAAAACTATTTGAAAATTATAATGCTATCGACTTGGTTACAACCCATAGCCTCGGGATTATCGGGGAACCTAACCAATGTCATGGTGCCTACGCACTAAACCGCCAATCCGGGCAAGTCGAATCCTTTGAAGCAAAGTTTGTTGTTTTAGCAACCGGTGGCGCAAGTAAAGTTTATCTGTATACCAGTAACCCTGATATATCCAGTGGCGATGGAATTGCGATGGCTTGGCGAAGCGGTTGCCGAGTTGCCAACCTAGAATTTAATCAGTTTCATCCTACCTGCCTATTTCATAGTAAAGCGAATTCATTCCTTATCACCGAAGCGCTTCGTGGTGAGGGCGCTCACCTAAAACTACCTAGCGGTGAACGATTTATGCCCAAGTTTGACTCAAGGGCAGAACTTGCGCCGAGGGATATTGTTGCTAGAGCGATAGATCACGAAATTAAACGTTTGGGTGTCGATTGTGTTTATTTAGATATCAGCCACAAAGAAGATGAATTTATAAAGTCTCACTTTCCGACAATATATAAACGTTTGCTCAAGCTCAATATTGATATTACTAGTGATCCAATACCGGTTGTCCCAGCGGCCCATTATACCTGTGGAGGCATTGTGGTTGATAAACATGCGTCGACCGACCTAGCAGCGCTATACGCCATAGGTGAAGTTGCCTTTACCGGCCTTCATGGCGCTAACCGCATGGCCAGTAACTCGCTGCTTGAATGTTTAGTGTATGCGAAAAAAGCCGCTGAAAGCATTATCCAGCAAAAAGACATCAGCTTTAATGATTCGGTTGATATCCCTTCTTGGGATGAGAGCCAGGTGTCTGACTCCGACGAAGAGGTTGTTGTTTCCCATAACTGGCACGAGCTGCGCCATTTAATGTGGAACTACGTTGGAATTGTACGTACGACTAAACGCTTAGAACGGGCCAAGAGGCGTATTCAGCTTCTCAAACAAGAAGTGAAAGACTATTACTCCAACGTTACTGTAACCAGCGACTTGCTAGAACTCAGAAACCTGATTACGGTCGCTGAGCTGATTATCGAATGCGCTATGAGGCGCAAGGAAAGCCGTGGACTTCACTATACGCTGGACTACCCTGAAACCACCGATGAACAACCGCCAACCGATACGATTCTTTCTCGCGTTTATTAGGGTTCTTGCTCGACTTTGTTAGGGTTCTTTCTAACGTTTATTAGAATCCTTGCTCGCGTCGATTAGGACGCTTACTAACGTTTATTAGAATTCTTGCTCTGAACAGGCGCCACTTTTCATCGATTAATTTGGACTCCTAAACATCCTATTGCCGCTAATAGTGTATACATTGCCTCTTAGTAAAGGTTTTGTTGATTTGTTAATCGCTTATCTAGATAATAAGACCCCTATGTATAAGTATCTATATGCCTTTGTTTTCTATCTAATAGTTGCAGGTTCGTGCGTTTTGCCATTGGGCAGTTTGGCGCAACAACTTGATATTATTGACTTGGAAAATATGAGTTCTGAAGTTCGAACGGATCCTTGGAAGGCCTATCTGCGAATAGCTAATTTTGAGGAACAATCCAATTTCGATGATAACGATGAAAAGCTTTGGTTTCTAATTAGAAAGGCTCAGGCTGAAAACCTCCTTTATTTGTACAATGATTTCGAACAAACGCTAGCTTCCGCGTATCAACTAATTTCCCATACAACAGCCCCAAAGGCGGTGATTGAGCTCAATATATTCTCCGGAATTTTAGATAGGCGAAAAGGTAACTACCAATCGGCTAAGACTTACTTTCTTAAGGCCATGAGCTTAGCTCAGTCTCATCAACTAGTTCCTCTTTATCTATTTGCTAAACAAGAATATGCCTACGCATTGAGTTTGCTTAATCAATACGAGATAGCCTTAACCCAATTAAATGAAGCCTATAGCCTCGCTCTTGAATTAGATGATGAGTTTACTCTGGCAGTCCTTAATGAAACCTATGGTGCGGTATACGGTTACATGAAAAAAAATGAGCTGTCGGTTAGCTACTACCAACAAGCTCTGCAGGGATATACCAAGATAAACTCGAAACCTTACACCGCCGAAGCTGTATACGGTTTGGCGACCACTTATCGTTATTGGAAGAAATATGATTTAGCGATTAGTAATTTTAAACATTACCTTAAGATTATTCATTTTGCTGAAAATAGTGATATCGATTTTTATGGCAATTATGGCTTGGCCATGACGTACGCGGAGAAAGGCGACTGTGTGCGTGCGCTTTCCATTATTGAAACCGCATTAGTTTTAAGCGGCGAGCTTGATTATAAAGTTGAGCTACTCAAACAGCGAGCTCGTTGTGAAATTAAGCTCGGTCAATTGACACAGGCAAAAGTCTCACTTTCCGAAGCAACAAAGATGTTTATTCAACTGCCAGAACTTAAAGATACAACCTGGGAAATTGAAATTGACGAAATTCGTTCAGACATTGAAAAAGAGTTAGGGAATTACCAGCTAGCTTATGAACTGATTGTTGGTTATTACCAGAAAAGAGCTAAGATAGAAGCAGACCTGTCCGATGAGCGTCTAGCGGGTCTTCGTAATACTTTTGAGCTCGAAAAAAGAGATGCCAAAATAAAACTACTTCAAGAGCAAGCCAAAGCTCAAGCGCTAGAAGCTGAAAGGAATTATGAAAATAGCATTGCTCAACAATATAGATTAGCGTTGTTATTACTTTTTGCGCTTATCGTTCTTATTGCATTTTTATGGCAGCGGCGTAATACCAAAAAATTTATTGCGCTTTCTATAACCGACTCCTTATCCGGCTTATTTAACCGACGCTATATTTTTGAGCTTTTCGAAAAAGCCTTCTATTCTATTTCTCCGGAAAACGGCAGTCTTTATATCTTATTGCTCGACATCGATAACTTTAAAAAAATCAATGATAACTTTGGCCATGCTGTAGGTGACGATGTTATAAGAAAATTATCTGGAATTTGCCAATCAACACTGCGTAATGAAGATGCTATAGGCCGAATAGGCGGCGAAGAATTTCTCTGCATTCTACCTCGAATTGATAACCAACAAAGCATATCAATTGCACAGCGAATGTTAAGCAATATTTCTCAAGCTCTTTTTACCAATAATGAGGGCACAAAATTTAATGTGACGGTGAGCATTGGAATAGCGAAACATTCTAAAGCTTGCTCTGTGACAAAAGAGTTATTTCTTCAGGCGGATAAAGCCCTCTACTACGCAAAAAACAACGGCAAAAACAGAGTGGTTCTTTTTGATGATATTACCCACTAACGATTGAAGTCTAATTAACCTTTCATTAGTGAAAGTCTCTACTCGAACGATTAAATTTGCGAATACTCTCGCTCATATCTTTTGCATATCCAGCAATAATATGAACAACTGAATTTTTTCGTTCCATTTTTCCCTTTATCAAAAGGATTTGACTCTTAAGCAGTGCCTGACGAAATCGTTTTTGCAAATTTTCCCAAACCACAACATTAATATTTCCAGTTTCATCTTCTAAGGTAATAAATAATACACCCGTCGCAGTAGACGGTCGCTGCCTACAAGTAACTAAGCCAGCGACACTTATATGACAGGCCTCTCTTAAAAACGGTAAACTTTCTGCCGTTTTACAATCTTTAAAAGGTGCCAAAGATCGCAGTAATTTTAACGGATGAGGACCTAATGTTAATCCTGTCGATGCATAATCAGCTAACATGTCTTCTTCAACACTAGGTTGAGGCATTTTCACTCCGTCTTGCAAAACATGATTGTTAGCACACTCAATCGAATTAAGTAACGGCTTGTGTGATTCAATAGCTGCTGCTTGCCATAAACCTTGATGACGATTACCCGCTAAATATTCGCAGGCATTAGCAGCAATTAATTTTTCCATACTGCCTTTGTCAAGTCTTGCCCGCTGCGCTAAATCTTGAATATTCACAAAAGGTTGCTGTTTACGAGCTTCAATAATATTAATAGCATCACTCTCAGAAAGTCCTTTTATTCGCCTCAACCCTAATCTAATTGATGGCTTCACTTCCAATAACGCACTTGACTGTTCAATATTTTCTAGCGATGAGCTCCAGTCGCTATAACGTATATCGCTTGGTAAAACTTCCACATGATGCTTTATAGCATCTTGAACCAATTGTGAAGGTGTATAAAAGCCCATTGGCTGGCTATTAAGTAAACCGCAATAGAATGCTGCGGGATAATGACACTTTAACCAAGCTGATACATAAACTAATAGAGCAAAACTAGCTGCATGGGACTCAGGAAAACCATACTCACCGAAACCTTGCATTTGCTTATAGACTCTCTCAGCAAATTCCTGTGAGTGCCCTCTCGCTAACATTCCATTAATCAGTTTCTCTCTAAACTGCTCCAGCTCACCGGTTCGCTTCCAGGCCGCCATTGCTCGTCGTAACTGATCCGCCTCTCCGCCTGAAAAGCCCGCAGCGACCATAGCCAGCTTAATCACTTGCTCTTGAAAAATAGGCACGCCCAAGGTTCGCTGTAAGACCTTTTTGACTTCCTCATTCGGGTAGTCAAAAATTTCCGTCCCCTCTCTTCTCTTTAGGTAAGGATGAACCATGTCCCCCTGTATAGGACCGGGTCTAACAATCGCAACTTCAATTACCAAGTCATAAAAAGTACTTGGTTTTAACCTTGGTAACATGGCTATTTGCGCTCTTGACTCTACTTGAAAAACACCAATGCTATCGCCGCGACATAACATCGCATAAGTTTTAGGATCTTCATCGGGGATATCCGCCATACTGATAGGCAGTTCCATATAACTGTTAATCAAATCAATCGCTTTTCGTATAGCGGTTAACATGCCCAAAGCTAACACATCAATTTTCAATAACCCTAAAGCTTCAATATCATATTTGTCCCATTGAATAATGGTTCTATCTGGCATAGATGCATTCTCTAAAGGCACCAAATGACTAATCGGAGATTCGGTAATAATAAAGCCACCAACATGTTGTGACAGATGACGAGGAAAACCCATAATTTGATTCACCAACGATAAAAACAACTCAGCCATATGACTTTCTACCGCGACTTTTGCCTCTTGAAAACGTTTAATCAACTCACTTTTAGAGTCCCACCATGCCATAGAGCTGGCTAATTTTTCAATCAATAGCGGATCAAGGTTTAATGCTTTACCAACGTCACGAATTGCGCTTCGAGGTCGGTAAGTAATAACCGTTGCCGCCAATGCAGCCCTCTCCCTAGAATATTTATTGTAGATATACTGAATCACTTCTTCCCGTCGCTCATGTTCAAAATCAACATCGATATCAGGTGGTTCATTACGTTCTTTTGAAATAAAACGTTCAAATAATAACTCACTTTGCGCGGGGTCAACTTCGGTTATCATCAAACAGTAACAAACCACGGAATTAGCGGCTGAACCTCTTCCTTGGCACAAAATGAAATGGCGCCTGGCATAGGCGACAATATCATAGACGGTTAAAAAATAATGTTCGTAAGCTAATTCTTGAATAATCTGCAACTCTCTATCGAGCGAAATTTTGACATGTGGTGGGATCCCCTTTGGCCAACGTTTAGCGGCGCCTTGATAAGATAGACGCCTTAAATAGCTTGCTGGACTTTCTCCCTGAGGAACAAGCTCTTTTGGATAGTTATAACGAAGCTCAGCCAAATCAAAGTGACAAAGCTGGCTAATGACCATGGTTTGTTCTATCAACTCACTGGGATATCTATCTTTGATTACATTCAAATGACGTAAGTGATTCTCAGCATTCTTAAACAATTGACTTCCCGCATCCATAATAGGCGTTCGTATTCGTATGGCGGTGAGGAGGTCCTGAAGAGGTTTCCGCTCGACGTTATGCATGTGGACATTACCACAAGCCACTATTGGTAATTTTTCTAGACGAGAGATTTCTGTCGCTCGATTAAGAATTCGTTGATCATTGCCATCAGATAACAAACTGACACCTAACCAAAGTCTTGAGCGAGCATGGAGACTGATTTGATGAACCCATTGCTGCTTTGAGTCATGCTCAACCTTAATAATAAATAGACAGCGAGAAGTCTTATCAATAAGGTCATTCAAAAGTAACGAATAATTTCCCTTATCACTGCGACGACGAGCCAATGAGATTAGGCTAGATATCTGTTGATAACCTTGGCGATCCATTGCTAACAAAAGTAATTTTATTTGTTCTTTTGAAGAAGAGTTAGTTTCGATTAAGAACTCACTACCAACAATTAATTTAATTTGCTGCTGCTTAGCTTCCTTCCATGCTTTAACAATACCTGACAAACTACATTCGTCGGTAATAGCAATCGCCTGATAACCATTTTTTTTAGCTTCAATTACTAGCTCATGGGGATGGGATGCTCCACGCAAAAACGAATAATTAGTTAAACAATGTAATTCAGAATAATTAATCAATTAGAAAACCCCATGAACTAACCACTGCTGCTTTAATCGATCAAAATAAATCCAGTAATGAACACCCTGTAGAGACTCAGCTTGATAATAATCCCTAGA
>CAJQOL010000180.1 GCA_905479925.1 uncultured Kangiellaceae bacterium
GGTGGCATTAATTGCGCCCGCCGAGGTCCCTGTAACAATTGGAAATGGATTACCACAATGACTTTTAAAAATTAGTTGTGAAATGGCTTTTAACGCGCCCACTTGATAAGCGGCTCTCGCGCCACCACCGGTCAACACTAACGCAGTCTTAGGTTGTCCGGAAGCGTTATAGCATACCTTCGGAGTTTGCTTGTTGGAGCGACGCTCTGTTTGTTCTTCTGCGATTAAACTCATGGCCGCCAGGTTCTTCGCAGTGCTTTATAAACCCGCATTGGATACCAATGTTGCCCACGGCTACCGTTGTATCTGGCAAGCGCTTTTGTTGTGTCGTTATTTTCCATTTCAAGATAGAGGCTTAATATTGCGCAGCCGTAGCGTAAATTAGTTTCGATCTCATGGAGGTTGTCATCGGGGTGACCAATTTCCATTTTCCAAAATGGCATAACCTGCATAAGGCCAAGGGCTCCTGCGCTAGAAATGGCATAATGGTCAAAATCACTTTCAACATTGATTAAGGCTAAAATTAGTAATGGGTCTAAGCCATTTTTTTTTGCCTCACTATGTACCATTCTTAAAATGGTGAAGCGTTCGTCTTCTGGAATATGTGAAGCTACTTTTGCCAGTCTAGTGGCTTGTTCAAATAGCCAAACTTCAGCGTCAAATTCATCATCAAATGATTGTTCCGCTTTTGCAATTGTCGCAATTAACTTTTTTCTAAACTCGGTGTCAGGGCGTTCTTGTTGAGAGGCTCCTGGTAGCTTAGGAGTGCGGCTTTCTGTTTTTCCTGTTGCTTGAAGAGGTAAGCTCAGCAAAATAAAAAACAACCCCGCAAACGCACCTAAAAAAGTGCGTGCTGGCGAGCGCATTTTGCAAAGAACATAATGTTTCAAGGTCATCAAAGTAAAACTATTCCAGTAATGCTTGTCTTAAATGCCGGTGAGAAAATGAGTGATTTTTCTCTATCCGCTATTTCTATTATAGAAGATTAAACCAAGCTCGGCTGTTAACTGCTTATTTTTTCAAGTAAGGCTTCAAATACTTGCTCCATAGGGATATCGATTTTGTCATTGTTACGACGATATTTGTATTCGAATGTTCCCGCATCAATGCCTCGTTCGCTGATAACGATACGATGAGGTACACCAATAAGTTCCATGTCAGCAAACATTACGCCAGGACGTTCTTTTCTATCATCGAGGATAACCTCTACACCCGCTTGTTTAAGCTTAAGGTAAAGGGCTTCAGCCTGCTCTGCGACTCTTGGAGAACGCTTCATGTTCATTGGCACAATGGCGACTTGAAATGGCGCAATGTTATCTGGCCAAGTTACCCCGTAATCGTCGTGATTTTGTTCAATTGCAGCGGCAACAATACGAGAAACACCAATTCCATAGCACCCCATATTTAGCGTGACGGCTTTACCATTTTCACTCAGAACGTTAGCTTTCATGGCTTCACTATATTTTGTACCTAACTGAAAAATATGACCAACTTCAATGCCTCGTTTGATTGTCAGGTTACCTTTGCCATCAGGACTTTTGTCACCCTCAACAATATTTCTACAATCAAAAATATCATCATATTTAGCATCACGCTCCCAGTTAACGCCGGTTAAATGTTGACCATTATTATTGGCGCCACAAACAAAGTCACTGACAAGCGCCGCTTCTTTGTCTGCTATGATTTTTAGCTCAATCGCTACCGGTCCTACGGAACCTGCATTAGCGCCGGTGGCAGCTAGAATAGCTGCATCACTTGCCATAGCGAGCGGTGCTTTGACTAACGGGTGCTTTTCAATTTTAATCTCATTCAATTGGTGATCGCCTCTCAAACAAACAGCGATCAACGCACCTTCTTCTTCAGCTTCTACAAATAGGGTTTTGATAACCTTATCAGCGGCAATATTTAAAAATTGAGTGACTTGCTCAATTGAGCTGACGTCAGGAGTTTCAACCGTTTTCATTTCTGCACTAGCCGGTGCACGAGTTTCAACCGATGCCGTTAACGCCTCTGCCTTTTCAACATTGGCGGCATAGCTACTCTCGCTACTAAAAGCAATGGCGTCTTCACCGGATTCAGCAAGTACGTGAAACTCATGAGAGTTATTACCGCCGATAGACCCGGTATCAGCAATTACAGCTCTAAATTCCAATCCTAATCGTTCAAAAATCTTGGTATATGCGTCAAACATGATTTGATAGGTTTTATCTAAACACTCCTCAGTGGTGTGGAATGAGTAGGCATCTTTCATTAAAAACTCTCGGGCACGCATAACACCAAAGCGAGGACGGCGTTCATCCCTAAATTTTCCCTGTACTTGGTAATATACGGCAGGTAATTGTTTGTAGCTTCGAATCTCGTCTCTAATGACAGAGGTAATGATCTCCTCATGTGTTGGACCAAGGCAAAAGTCGCGATCGTGACGATCTTTCAATCTAAGCAGCTCACTGCCGTATTCTTGCCAGCGCCCAGACTCCTGCCATAGTTCGGCAGCTTGAACCATCGGCATTAAAATCTCACTTGCGCCAGCAGCATCCATCTCCTCGCGGATTATCGCCTCTACTTTTCTTAAAACGCGCAGGCCGGTAGGAAGCCAGGTGTAGAGACCAGAGGCTTGAGCACGGATCATCCCCGCCCTAAGCATTAGACGATGACTTGCTAATTCGGCGTCACTTGGGTCTTCTCGTAATGTGGCTAACAGATACTGACTCGTTTTCATAAATTTGGTCTCGATACTACGTTTAAAATTTTCGCAAATATGCGTCTAAATCACCGCAAAATACAAGCTCACTTTAACGAAAGCAAGCAGGGTGTTTTCAATGACTGCAATAACGCTGAGTTAAGGGCGTTATTTTACTTTCGCGCCTTTTTATTAGCAATTATTCTTACTTCAAATTAGCTATATAGTCGGTTTCTGAGCATACAATCGGCAAAAACTAGCGTTATTTGACCATTTTTGTCTAAATATTTAAGAATTTGCTTTAAATTAGTTTAAAAGTCCTTATATTTACCAACTTAAGATTTTTTGCCGAAAGTAAGTGTTATGCCTATATACGAATATCGATGTACCGAGTGCGACCACCGTATGGAAAAGTTGCAGCGGATGAGTGATGACCCATTAAAAGACTGTCCCAACTGTAATAAGGCTGGTTTAACCAAACTAGTATCGGCCTCTTCTTTTAAATTAAAAGGCACAGGGTGGTATGAGACAGATTTTAAGGGAGGTAAGAAACCTGACAGCGGTAATAAATCAAGTGAGAGTAAACCAGCTGACAAAACCTCTAGTAACAAAACCAACTAAATCTAGTTAAAGCCAAACCGGTACCTCGAGCCTTTAGCGTAATTCAAACCTATAGGACCTCTCGAACCTTTAAGGGTAATTTAACCTTTATGAGGTATTTAAACTTTTAGAAAGTTGTCTCGAATTTGAAAGCTGTCTCGAATTTGAAAGCTGCCTCTATTAGGAAGCAGTTTCTAATTTGGTATCGCTATTGGTACCGATATTGGTATTAATATTAAAATGCCGAAATGTCTCTTTTTCGAATGCCCTATTAACTAAAACTTTGAAGTTGTGCAAAATGCTGTTATTCTTGTAACAGGCCGGCGTCAATGGTACTGTTTGCGAGGAGCGGGAGAATGAGAATCTTATCTGTTATAGGGGCGTTTGCTTTTTCTGCCAGCGGGCTGAGTGCTAATCCGTTACCTCCGATTTTAGATTTCTATCCTGTCTGTGATTACCAAGTCCTCGATACCATTTCGGTAAAAAGAAACATTAAAAACCGCCGTTCCGAGGAAGTTAAAGCACGAGGTCCTCAATACGTGACAGATGGGGACAAAATCATTGACGTAACACCAGGCCTATTAAAAAAGCTCCAACAAGAAGCGGCTAATATGAATGCTGATGCTTTGATTCTCACTAAACGAGAAATTAAAGAAAAGTCGTTAAGCCGATCAACTAATGCCGTTGTTTTTAGATATGAGGCCGAAGTGTTTTCCAATTGTGATGATTTATCCGCTGATGAAAGCAGGCCTGCAAAATACAGTAGTTCCGGTGACGCTATTATTTCCAAGTATGACGTCAAACTCAATTTTGAATATGAAATGCCGCCACCTCCTGTTAGAGAAAAACGCGTTATTAAGGAACTAACGTCAACCAATGTCTCACTAGACGATGGCGCCTACGGCGTTAAGTTAGGAGACTCCGAACAAAAAGTGTACGAAGTATTTGGTTCTCCCAGCGCAGAGCTCTATGCTTTTGCTAACGAAAGAGTCATTGGCTACGGGCGAAAACTGTGGTTTCACTTCAGTGATGATCAGTTGCTAAAAATTACAACCCGATCTGAGTTACTAAACCAGGCAGGCCTCAATTTTATTGAGCATCGAAACTTATTAGATGATTATCCGTGGAAGCTAAATAATCAGGTTGGTATTTTTGCGACTGAAAGTGAGGTAAAAAATAGTGTTGGATTTGATTTTCAAACGATTAACGAGCGATTAGTTTATCTGCGCGAGCAAAACCAATTGAAGTTAAGTTTTGCTCAAAATTACGATGCTTATAGTGATACTCATAGCCGCTCATTATCAGGTTTTTCTTTGTTGAGGGCTGATTATCAACCGTCTCCTCTCAGAAAATACTTGGTAGCCCAGGGATTAAATCAGTCATTGCAGGAAATACATAAAAAACTGACCTCCGGGGAACAAATATCTAGAGAACAACTTAGCCATAGGCTCGGTCGGCCTATAGCAAAACTGATCGGTCAAAATGGCGAAGAAGTGTTGGCTTTTTCTGAAAACCTATTAGTTACTATCAAGAACGAGCGCATAAGAAAGATCCATTTTTCAGAGAGTATATTTGCTAATACCGGCTCTAAAGTACTCAAACGAGGTCATAACAACTGGGCGATAGATCAAATTCATCGAGGACTAGAAAGTTCGAAAGCTAAAGCCTTCTTTAGTGGACAAGGATTTGAAACCGAAGGACAAGTTGAATATGAATTTGAATATCATATTACAACTTTACTGTTTTATGGGGAGCGAGGAAACGAGCAAGTATCTGAGCTCGTATTCGATTACTTTTAATAGCTAATAGAACAAATCGGAGTAGCTAGAACGAGTTTTCAAAGCACAGTGTTATTCCATCGCTTTTGCTCTTTAATGGGATAGTAGAGCAAAAGCGGTTTAAAGCTTCTACCTTTAAACGAGTTCCATCAATGAAGTTTTTGAGTAATCCTCTAGCTCGTTAATTCTGCCTTCTCTCACCTTAATAACCCACTCTGGGTCCTGCAAAACCGCGCGACCTACGGCGACTAAGTCAAACTCATCGTTGTTGATTCGAGTTGAAAGGTTCTCTAACGAGTCTTCCTCAACACTAGATGACTCAACCATATCGCGTTTTTCTTCATCGATAAAACTGCTATTTAAACCAACGCTGCCAACCGTAATACTCGGCTTCCCGGTTAGCTTCTTGGTCCACCCTGCAAGGTTTAGATCAGAACCTTCAAATTCTGGCTCCCAGAATCGACGTGTAGAGCAATGAAAGATATCAACGCCGGCCTCTACTAAAGGTGTTAGGAATGCCTTTAACTGCTCGGGTGTATCGGCTAGTTTTGCGGAATAGTCTTGTTGCTTCCATTGAGAAAACCTTAAGATAATAGGAAAGTCTGCACCGCATTTCTCACGAATGCCTTTTACAATTTCTACCGCAAATGTTGTTCGAGCAACCAAATCGCCGCCATACTTATCGGTCCGTTGATTTGTTCCTTCCCAGAAAAACTGGTCGACTAAATAGCCGTGGGCTCCATGAATTTCAACCCCATCAAACCCTATTTTTTGTGAATCAACGGCTGCTTGTACAAAAGCGTCAATGGCATCTTGAACGTCTTGTTCCGACATCGCTACGCCGACTTCTTTACCAGGCATAACTAAACCAGACGGACTATAGCCGGGAATACTTTCATCCGGACCAGCGCCTTTGTTTGCTTGTCTTATAGCTCCCACATGCCAAAGTTGAGGAACTATTTTCCCGCCAGCTTGATGCACCGCTTCAACCACTTTCTTCCAGCCTGCTAGAGGCTTTTCTCCGTAAATATAGGGAACATTAGCATAACCACTGGCAGCCTTGTGACCGACACAGGTGCCCTCGGTGATAATCAGACCAACATCATTTTTTGCACGTCTTTGGTAATAAGCCACTACTAGATCGTTAGGAATACCCTTTGGGCTAAAAGTTCTAGTCATGGGAGCCATTACGACTCGATTTTTTAGTTTAAGTGATCCTAACTGAATTGGTGAAAACAAATTGCTGGTGGCTAAAGGCATAATGGCTAATCCTGTTTAGTATCTATAAAAATGCAAGTCAGTCATTGTAAGTGGTACGAGCAGTTGGAGCAAGAGCGGTATCGGCGAAGCGGGCTATTGTTATAGATTGTAACTATCAAGCATTGAAAGTACTATTAGGCCATGTTTATCGATCAATCAAAAACATCCTATACGACTTTGGAGCAACAGCTAAATATTGATGCTGCGGACTTCTCGGTTCAGTTGGTTTCCGCGGTATTGATAAAAGATAACCGTGTACTACTAGGGTTTAGAATTAATACCACGGATTTCCCGAACTATTGGTCTTTACCGGTAGGGCACAAAGAGCCTAACGAGTCTTTTGAACAGGCATTATCTAGAGAACTAAAGGAAGAGTTGGGTATAAATGTTGTCGACGTAAATCTAATAGCCATTAAGGTCGATGATGAACAAAGCATTTATCATCGAGTCTATCAAATAGCCGATTACACCAATCAGGTAGTTAACGCCGAAGCTCACTTATGCCAGAAGCTACAATGGTTCTCTTTTGAGGAGTTACCGGACGATATCACACCGGTAAGTAAACAGATATTATCTGAATTTCATCATCAGCAGTGATTTCAAACGTACATAAACGTATATAAACGTAAATAGGGAGTTAGTTTTTGAACGCGTTTTTTAAGCATATTTTATCCGCTAAAGAGTTGCTCAAGGAGCAAGCACATATTACTCCGGTTATGCAGTGCAAATCATTGAATGATCTCTTAGGAGCCAATATTTATTTTAAGTGTGAAAACTTTCAACGGGTTGGAGCGTTTAAGTTTAGAGGCGCATATAACGCCATTAGCCGGCTTACCGACGAGCAAAAAGCCAATGGTATTATCGCTTACTCTTCAGGCAATCATGCCCAAGCCGTGGCCTTAGTTTGTAAAATGCTGGGGGTGAAGGTGACTATCGTCATGCCCAAAAACTCTCCGCAAATAAAGCGTCAAGCAACACAGGGTTACGGAGCCAATGTGGTTCTTTTTGACCCACAAGAAATCAGTCGAGAGGAAGTGGCGGCTAAGGTTAATGGCGATGGTAAACTTTCCCTTATCAAACCTTTTGATAACGAAATGGTTATTGCTGGGCAGGGTACAGCTGCTCTCGAGTTTATTGAACAAATGGAAGCCGACGGTTACCAGCCCTTCGATATGATGCTTGCGCCTTGTGGTGGCGGGGGATTGTTAAGTGGTACGGCTGTTGCGACAAAAGCCAAACTAGCTAACTGCCGCGTGATTGGCATAGAGCCGGAACAAGCTGATGACGCTACACGTTCATTTAATACCGGAGTATTACACGCTAACCCTAATCCCGACACTATAGCCGATGGCACGCGAACAGCCAGTATGGGGGATATTACGTTTCCAATGGTTTTAGAAAATGTTGATGAAATGCAGACGGTAACTGAAGAGGCTATAAAAGAAGCGGTAAGGTTCCTTTTCTATCGAATGAAATTGGTCGTTGAACCTTCCGGTGCTTTGGGATTGGCTGCTCTGTTAAGTGGGGCTGTAAAGCCAAAAGGAAACGTCGGGGTTATTATCACAGGGGGCAATATTGACGGTTCGGTCATGAGCAGTATTTTAAACGAGTAACAACACGCTAAGCAATGACGGCTTCCACGGAACCTGTCAAATTATATAGTAAAGCCTTTTATCAAGTTTAGTTTCTGAACGCAAAGACAAACATTATAACTTGCCTAAGAAGCCAATTAATAACTAACAAACCAAAGACTAGCGGAATTAAAGAAATTGCTGAGTAAGCGACATATGCACTAAAATCTATTCCATTTAATTCACATGCAGCATCTTTCGGTGGATAAACCATTTGACAGTCTGGAACGAGCGAAATGATTAAAATAGCGATGATAGTATTGACGAAAACAATTGACCAAATCCCTCTATTGTAGAGTTTTAAACCTACTCCCCAATTACTATCTTCAAATGCCCAGATCCTAGCCGTAGATTCGTCAAATTTTCCGTTCTTAGTAACGGGCTTTTTTGGCAAGCTGCTAGGTGTGCGATATGGGTTAGATTCCATTTTTAACTCTTAAGTATAAAACGCTGCCTAATCTATAGGCGCCGCGATAGTGTCATCGAAGTAAAAACAATTTTTAACTTCTTTCCCCTTAAATCGACCGATTGACAACTGTATTCAGTTCACTAAGCAGCAAACAGTTCGCCTTACCTGCGGCAAGCAGTGCACGCTAACGCCGTAAATTATCGACGTTAATAAATCAGGTGGCAGTTAGTCGAAAAGCTAATTCTTGTAACATCCGAATTAAACGGAAAAACGAAATGTAATAACCACGCCGGGAAAATATAAATATCCCCTTCTTCTGGAGTAACTGGCCCGAAGACTGCTGTATTATGCGGCGTTGAAGTACCATAATTCCATTGGATTTTTCCGCCGACGGGATCTTGACCTTTCTGGTTTTCAAACTTCCACTCGTTTTTTAACTCCTCAGGGACCTGACAATAGCCGACCATTGAAAAGTCGCCAGAATGGACATGGGGAGGGTTCCATTCTCCTTTTTGTTGATGGTTCACCCAAATTTTCTCAAATGACATTCCCTTTAGCTCAGACTTAGGTTTGAAAAGGCCCGCTCGATGGCATTGTCCAAGGTAGTCTTGAACTTTGCTTGTTAGTTCACCACCACATTCTTGAGAAAGCTCAATGAATTGTTCTATTTTCATATTGCCGGCTAGATGTTTGCTGGCGCTTTCGTTTGAATTCGTCGAACGCTCGATAATTTCCAGTCGTAATTTTTCTGAAAACTTACCTTTATAGATCGTAGGGCCGAAGGGTCTGATTATTTGTCCAGTCATTGAGAGTTTTCCTTTGCGATCGAGTGTCGTTTGATTTAAGAGACGAGATTATTCTAATTGCTAGAAGCAAATGTTGAGTTGGCAGGATAATCATTATTTCTACTATTGTCCAGACTCAATAAAACTTTCGAGACTTCATTTTAGTTGAATGATGAATTAATCTCCCCAAATTTGATGCGCTTTTTCTAAGAATCATATTTTATTGAATATAGAAGTAGGTAGAACTTTCTGCTGGTATTAGAAGGCCAAACAAGAAAGAAATTTTGTTCAGTGCTTTAAATAGCAGTCCGCTCTTTTGGCATATACCTGGCTATTAACTGTAATAAGAAAGGGGGTCTAGGGAGACCTAACAGTGTTGTGCTAGCCCTCTTATTAGAATGTTTATGTAGAGGGCTTTGCGGCGCGATTAAGTAGTATTGTTCCTAGAAACAAAAGAACAGCACCAAGACCCAGCAAGAACATGCCGTTAAGTCCAGACGGCTGAAATGCTGCTACGTATTCCATACCGCGAATAGAGTTTTCTGTAATTCCTGCCGCTTCAAAAAAGCGTTTAACCTGTGACTCAAAAGTCAAATAGTTGTATATAACAACCAAGCCCCTTAAAGCAAATAGTAGCCCTAGGCCAAATAGTGTGAAGCCCCAAATTTTGCTAATACTCATATAGTCACGTTCCTATGTAAAAAAATATTTTTTTGAAGACAAATTCGATAGTCCGATTATGGCAATAGTCTATTAACGTATTTTATTTCCTGCTGACTAAACATTTCTTCGATAGTTCGATTACATCCTATAGGTAAGACGAAGACAATTCAGTTGAGTGACTTATGACATTACAAAAATAGCCACTGGGCGTCACTTCATTGCTTATACCAATTTGTGGATAGCGATTAACTAGTTTCGTGAACGCCTCATAATTCTTCAGTCGTAACTCAGCCATTCGTTGACGATGGTAATTCTTAATCGTCGGGTTAAAACGCATGACCGCCGAAACTAGCTTGATTCTCTTCTTTGTATTATTAAAACAGGGTTCTCTAATGGCGATAGCCAACGCGTCGGAGCGTAAATTATCATATTGATAAGTGAAGTTTTGGTCGACCATCCAGTTGACTAAATTGCTATTGCAGCTTGCGACTGCAGCCTCTAAAAGGTTTCGGCCGGTATCAGATGGTAAGTCAAAATCGTACCCTTGTTTGCTAAGAGCTTCAATAATTGATGGTTGTGACCGCATTAAATCTGCGGTTGCAAATGAGTCTGGTAGTAACCCATAGTCTGAGAGAAAAGGAATATAACTTGTATCTCTGCCAGCTAAAGCCGATACAAGCCTTCTTTTTTCGCTGTTAGATAGTTCTAACTCTATCGCCTCTGCTATTGCATGATGAACTCCCATTTCTCTATACATTTTCACAATTCGATTGATCTCCTCGTATCGAATCGGTTTTGTGTTTGTATTCGTCGAAAATGGCTTTCTCTTGACTGCACAGTCCGTTAGTCCAGGCTCCAACTCATATAGTTTTTTATTGAGTGTTTCTAGATCGTCTGAAAATTCTTTAAAAATGGCGTTTACTTCGTCTACCCTAGCTTGATTAACTATATTTTTATCTGAAGCCTCGAGTAACTCTCTACATTGAGCGTAGCTTTCTAAAGAATCAATCTGTAGTCTGCTTCTTAAAAACTGATCTCGATTTTCTATGATGGCATTGGCTAAATCTAGGTATCTAGGGTTCTCTTTAACTGATTCTTCCGTTTCAGCTTCTGTAAAGGGGAAACCTAATGCTTTAAAATTATTAATATCATCTTGAGTAAACCGAGTATATGTCTCGATAAACTGTCCAAGCACTACATGCTTATTGTTCTTCACGCGATACCTAACGGATAAACCGTTTTGGCTAAGCAATTTAATCATATCTGAGAAATCCGTAAGGCTTTCTTTATCAACATTGATAATGAGCTTTTCCAATGCGTTGCTTCCCGAAGTAACGTTCTTAACTAGGCCACCATTTCGAAAATAGAGAGCAAGCAAATCCGGCTTGTTTAGTAACGATATGTTTTCAAACAGGTTATCTGGAGCCACTTGAGAAGTTCTCATGCCTTTAAAGTCGCGGGACAAGTCAATAACTCGCTGAAAAATCACTTCATAAGGAGCATCGTAGCGACCAGCCCTTAAGAGATTATTGATGTCTTCGGGGCGAAATTGTTTAACATCTTCCAAAATTTCATTTGGAATAATTGACCAGTTAATGCGATGTTCGACTAGTGCCTTATCACCTAGCTTGGAAACCAATTCCAATTTAAGGGAGGAGTGAGCAACGCGTTGATAGCTCTTAAGAATTGTCTTACGATTTGTCGTATCAAATGGAGAGCTAGCTCTAAATTTTCCGACAACTCCAACTAGCGCTTTTAAGGTTGAGTGACGGTCGTAGGTCTGCGCAAGCTCTTCTAAATAAACAGGCAATTGTTTTAACCAAGCTCTCTCGGCAATCGTATAATTTTTACTGTCACCTCGGCATTGGTGTGCTTGAACGAATAGGGGAATGTCCGAGCTTTCTATTTTCGGCTGCTTTTTCGTAACGGTTGCTATACCTTCCGAAATCAGTTCTTTTTCAACATTGATTTCTTTTTTTATTGCTTCACTAGACCTCTTCTCACTCGCTACCAAGTAGATTAAAAATACGAAAGCTGCTATGAAGAGTATCCAGATTTTTTTTCTTTTCATCATTTCTAATCTATTTGCTCAGCAATTCTTTCAAGAATTTCCCTGTGTAGGATTTTTTATTCTTACAAATCGTTTCTGGAGTACCTTCAGCGATAATTTGCCCGCCTTTGCTTCCACCTTCGGGTCCTAAATCAATCACCCAATCGGCTGTTTTAATAACGTCAAGATTATGCTCTATCACTAACACGGTATTGCCGTGGTCGCGAAGACGATGCAACACAGCCAAAAGCTGCTTAACATCGTGAAAGTGAAGTCCTGTGGTTGGCTCGTCTAGAATGTAAAGCGTTTTACCGGTATCTCGCTTACTTAACTCTTTAGATAATTTTACGCGTTGAGCTTCTCCACCAGAAAGCGTGGTTGCCGCTTGACCAAGACAGATATAAGAAAGACCTACATCAATAAGTGTTTGTAATTTTCTTGCAATTGACGGGATCGCATCAAAGAAAACTCTAGCATCTTCGACGGTTAAACCGAGTATTTCATTGATGTTTTTTCCTTTGTAAGTTACTTCAAGGGTCTCTCTGTTATAACGTTTTCCTTTACAAACATCGCAGGGTACATACATGTCGGGAAGAAAATGCATTTCAACTTTTATTAAGCCATCACCTTGACAGGCTTCGCAGCGCCCACCTTTTACATTAAAACTAAATCGGCCGGGTTTATAACCCCGGGTACGCGACTCTTGAGTGCCGGCTAGCAACTCTCGTATTGGAGTAAATATTCCGGTGTAGGTTGCGGGATTAGAACGTGGTGTTCTGCCAATAGGACTTTGGTTAATATCGACGACTTTGTCAAAGTTATCCATTCCTTTATAACTAGCGTAGCTAGACGGCGTTAGCGTCGATGCTCGATTTAGTTCTGTTGCGGCTATCGGGTATAAAGTATTGTTGATCAAGCTTGATTTGCCTGAACCAGAAACACCGGTAACACAGGTAAAAACACCAACAGGAAGTTTTAAATCGACCGATTGTAAATTATTTCCTGTAGCACCTTTTAGTTCAAAAAATTGACCTTCTTTTGCAGGGATTCTTTGGGCCGGTATTTCAATTGACTCTTTGCCTGAGAGATATTTTCCCGTCAGTGAATTCTTATTTTTTAGTATATCTTTAAGCTTACCTTTCGCGACCACTTCTCCACCGTGCATGCCGGCACCTGGACCGATATCAAGGACATAGTCTGCGGTTCTTATAGCATCTTCATCATGTTCAACAACTATTACCGTATTACCAAGATCTCTCAAATGCCGAAGGGTTTTCAATAAGCGTTCGTTATCACGTTGGTGCAAACCAATTGAAGGTTCATCCAGTACATACATAACACCCACTAACCCTGCACCAATTTGGCTGGCTAGTCGAATCCGTTGCGCTTCGCCACCTGATAGCGTATCGGCGCTTCGCTCTAATGATAAATACTCAAGACCGACATTGACCAAAAACTCTAACCGATCACAAATTTCTTTAAGAATTTTGGCAGCAATTTTTCCACGCTTACCCGGCAGTTTTAGTTTGCTGAAAAACTGAAAAGCTTCGTCGATTGGAAGTTGTGTTAACGAGGGTAAATTTCTCTTTTTTATAAGAACGCTACGGGACTCTTCTCGAAGCCGACTGCCATTACAAGAAGGGCAGGCCTGTTTGGTCATATATTTTTGTAGCTCTTCGCGAACGGCAACGGATTCAGTTTCATGATATCGGCGTTGCATATTGGGAATAACACCTTCAAACCGGTGGTTTCGCTTCATGATGTCGCCGCGATCATTGGTGTAGGTAAACTCAATTGGCGTTTTACCGCTACCATACAAAATTATCTTCTGAACTTTTTTGGTTAATTTTTTAAACGGTGTTTCAATATCAAAATCGTAGTGTTTCGCAAGGGATTTTAGCATGTGGAAATAATAGACGCTGCGGCGGTCCCAGCCTCTAATAGCACCTCCGGCTAGCGAAACATCGGAGTTGACTACTACGCGGTCCGGATCAAAAAATTGGTCGATCCCTAGACCATCACAGGTGGCACATGCACCGGCGGGGTTGTTAAATGAAAATAGTCGGGGCTCTAATTCAGATAAGCTATGTCCACAATCGGGACAGGCGAACTTTGCAGAGAAAAGTAATTCATCAAGATCCGAATCTTCGTCCATAGGGGCAATAAGGGCTAAGCCATCAGACAACTCCAAGGCGGTTTCAAACGATTCTGCTAATCGTTGTTTCAGGTCGGCGCGGACTTTGAAACGGTCCACAACCACTTCAATGGTATGTTTTTTATGGAGTTCTAGTTTTGGCGCTTCGCTTAGCTCATAGGTTGTTCCGTTGATTCTTGCACGAATAAACCCTTTAACCTGGAGCTCCTCAAATAGGTTTTGATGTTCCCCTTTGCGGTTACGTATTACAGGAGCTAGCAGCAGTAATTTGCTATTTTCGGGAAGTTCGAGGGTAAAATCAACCATTTGGCTGACAGTTTGAGCTTCTAGTTTTACTCGATGCTCTGGGCAATGAGGCTCTCCAACCCGCGCATACAGCAGTCTCAGGTAGTCATATATTTCAGTAATGGTTCCAACGGTTGAACGGGGATTATGGGAGGTTGATTTTTGCTCAATCGAAATGGCTGGGGATAAACCGTCAATATGCTCGACATCAGGCTTTTCCATTAAAGACAAAAATTGGCGAGCATAAGCTGAAAGTGATTCAACATACCTTCGCTGACCTTCAGCATAAAGGGTATCAAATGCTAGCGATGACTTTCCTGAACCAGACAACCCTGTAATAACAGTAAGCTGATCTCGTGGGATAGATACATCAATATTTTTTAAATTGTGCGTTTTAGCGCCCCGTACTTCTATGTGATTCATAGTTGTTCTTGTATAATGCCAGCCTTTGGAAATTGAACTAAGCATAATAACTCGTTTGCCTACTAAAATGAAAACTAATCAACCAATGAATTCTACCGAAAAGCGAGCAGCGTTAACGCTAAGTAGCGTATTCGCCTTGCGAATGTTAGGTCTATTCATGTTGTTACCGGTTTTCAGCATTGTAGGGCAATCTTTAGGCGGTTATACACCAGCTTTAATTGGGTTAGCGATTGGTGCCTATGGGCTAACTCAAGCAATATTTCAAATTCCGTTTGGTTGGATGTCGGACAAATTCGGTCGTAAACCGGTTATTCTTTTTGGTTTGGTCTTGTTTGCTCTAGGTAGTGTAGTTGCAGCTATGAGTGATCATATTTATGGCGTAATTGTTGGGCGACTGTTACAAGGCTGTGGTGCTATTGCTAGCGCGGTGATGGCTTTAGCTGCGGATCTGTCCCGTGACCACCAACGAACCAAATTAATGGCTAGTATTGGTATGAGTATTGGTGCCGCCTTTGCGTTAGCAATGATTATTGGCCCGTGGCTGACTAATTGGCTTGGTTTGCAGGGGCTTTTTTATGCTATCGCTGTATTGGCAATGGTCGCTATGTTAGTGATCTATTTTCTTACCCCAGATCCTGGTGCACAGTACTTACAACGCGACGCGATAGCGAGCCGAGGCGAATTTTCTCGAATCTTTAAAGATGGCCAGCTAATGAGGCTTAATTTCGGGATCTTCACGCTTCATTTCCTATTAACCTCATTCTTTGTAGCGTTTCCAAGCCGTTTAGCGGATTTAGGGGTGGAGCTTTCTGATCATAGTTGGGTATACCTTGCTACTATGGTGGCTGCAGTCATATTAATGCTGCCTATGATCATAATCGCTGAAAAAAAGCGCCAGCATTCCCGAGTCATGCTGGCGGGCGTAATGTTGATTGCTTTGGTTCAGTTCAGCTTCGGTATGTTTGAGTTTCCGCTGACTATTTTAGTGGTGGCAATTATTATCTACTTTACCGGTTTTAATCTAATGGAAGCATTGCTGCCATCGATGATTTCCCGGATAGCACCTCTTTCTAGCAAAGGTACTGCGCTGGGAGTTTATTCTACCAGTCAATTTGCCGGAGCCTTTCTTGGTGGGCCTATTGCTGGGTTAATCATTCAATATAAAGGAATGGATGGGGTTTATTTGATTGGCGCTTTAATGGCGATGATTTGGGCCGTGTTATTACTTGGGTTAAAAAATCCCCCGGCATTTACGAGTTATACCCTAACAATGCCTGATGTTGCTGAAGATGCATTCCCCTCATTAATTGACGAAATCAAAGCGATTGAAGGAGTTTCTGAAGCTATCGCTCTACCGGAAGCCGGGGCTGTTTATTTAAAAGTAGATAAAGAACAGCTTGATAACGAAAGCCTCGCTAAGTTTAGTGGTGAGGAGCTAGGAGCTAGGAGCTAGGAGGAAATTTGGAGAATTTAGTTTTAAAGTCAGAACAGATACTGTAAGTTAAGAAAATAAGTTAAATTAAATAAGATTGGAGAAGATAAATGGCCACAAGAGGCATCAATAAAGTAATACTCGTCGGAAATTTGGGCCAAGATCCTGAAGTACGTTACACCCCTGGAGGCGCTGCAATAACTAATATTAGCATTGCAACGAGTGATAGCTGGAAAGATAAGAATACCGGCCAAATGCAGGAAAAAACTGAATGGCACCGTGTTGTGTTTTTCGGTAAGTTAGCTGAAATAGCGGGAGAATACTTAAGAAAAGGTTCTCAAGTATACGTTGAAGGCAAATTGCAAACTCGTAAATGGCAGGATAAACAAGGTCAGGACCGATATTCTACAGAAGTGGTCGTTGATGGATTTAATGGTGTTATGCAAATGTTAGGAGGCCGAGGTGAAGGTAGCGCTCCTATGGGCGGCGGACGACCACAGCAACAAGCACCACAGCAAATGAACCAAGGCCAGCAGCAAGGTCAACAACAAGGTTATCAGCAGCAAAGTCATCAACCACAGCCTGGCGCGCAACCAGCACCAGCGCCAACGGGTGATTTTGACAATTCATTCGATGATGATATTCCGTTCT
>CAJQOL010000181.1 GCA_905479925.1 uncultured Kangiellaceae bacterium
TCGCTTAAAATATCCAATAGAACCAGCAGGTATTCCATTATAGCGAATGACATAACTCTGCATTTCATTGACGTTATTAGACAACGCAATTGTTTTCTTGTCTTTAAACTCATCGAAAGTCATTGGGTAAGTTAACCCACCACCTGACATCCAGCAAACATCACGGTCATTGCATAACGGATACAGCTCTTTAATTTCTTCTATGGTTATAGGTTGAATTGAAACTGACAATGGTGACATGTCCTTTTAAGCTTAGTTGGTTAAAGACCCAGTTCATCAAAACGCTTGATATTATCTAATAAATCCAATAGTAACTGGCGGATATCCTCTCTTTTTTGTAGAGCTGCGAGCTTCTTGACCTGGTTAAGAATATCGTTCCATCGAATCATATGAGCAGGACTGAGTTCTGCGGCAACGGGTAGCAGATTGACTAGAGAGCTGATTTCATGCTGACTTAAGCTATGCAGCGCCTCGATTGAGGAGTCGCTTATGCTACAGTTGTTGATGTTTAGTTTCAGTTTATCAATACCGGTTGTAGACTGCTCTAACTCTTTCGGGTTGTCAATCGGACTAAAGCTATTACAAATAATCCCACTATTAATTTCTTTGAGAAATACGCCTAGAAAGCTTCTTAGACTCTTAGCAAGGGACCGCTTATTTCTCCGTTCCCTTCGCTGTTGCCAGATTGATAATAGACCTATAAAAAATATACCCTCTAAACAGAAACCAATAAGTTCCGGCACCATGTTTTCTGCAAAGTCTTGTTGCGAAAGACCAAGCCACATTAACGTAATAATGATTGCAAGTAATACGCTAAAGATTAACGTACTAATTAGTTTGAATGACATGCTTTTCCTCGCTGACTAGTTACCTATAGCTATGACTCTTTCGCTATTTTTAAGGAGCGGTCGAGTCGATCCCAGTATAAAGTATCCGGTGCATACCCTTCTAGTCGCGGAGCAATTTCCTTACCATTCTGATCGACAAATAGAAGGGTCGGTGTATAACGAATGCCATATTGATTCAACAATGTCTGTTCGTCTATATTGTTATTCTTGAAGTCAATGATAACTCGGTTTTTATTAAGCCAGAGCCTGCGGATAACAAATTTTGACGTGTATTCTCGATTGGCCAAGGCGGGATAGATTACATCTCGGTTAAGCTTTTTGCAGTATGGACAATTAGTTGCTGCGACATAAAGAATAAGTTGCTTATTGCTGGAGTTGGCTTTTTGCGCTTGTGCGGCGGCATTTTGTAAATCTTTGATCGATACTTTTTCGTCAGCAGAAACATTGGTGCAATATGCCGCCGTTAGGCAATACAGGCTATAAATAATAACAAACCAAAGCTGTCTCACTATAAAATTCCCTTGTTATTAGTAAGACCGATTATCTTGGGTGTGTTTAGCTTTGTTAATTTTATCTTCTTTTTATCTGCTAAATAACTAGCGACGTTATCCCATACAGGTGCACCACTACTTTTTGAGCCCACAGTAGCCCAGCCAGACACTTTATATACTTTCTTAGCATCAATAAGCGTCCCGTTATCAAGTCTCATTTCGGATATTCTGTTGCCAACGTTATTGGTTGGTGAAATGGTATAATCCAATCCACCGAGTCTCACCATGTCACCACCTTGTTGATAGTATGGATCAGGGTTAAAGAGATTATCTGCAACATCCTCTAGAATCGACTTAATTTGTGTACCTGTCATTTCTCGTACATAAGTTTCCGGGTAGGTAATACTGGTTTGATCAAGCACATGTTCCATAGTGATGGTTTGGCCCGGTAACAGACTTGTTCCCCAGCGAAATCCGGGTGAAAAAGCAATCTCAGTATCGTTAGTTTGGCGCAAAGCATCGCAAATAAGTTGATCAAAGGTTCCATTAAAATTACCTCGCCGATAGAGGGTTTCGTCGGTTACCGCTAAGGTTTTGCTTAGCCTTTCTTTATAGGGATGACGTACGTTGTTAATATAACCAAGCATTTCCTGATTAGCAGGAATTAGGTTTGAAAATATTGGAAGTAATTTATATCTAAAATCAACGACTCCGGTTGTGCCAAACTTTAGGTCTAATACGGCAAGAAACTTACCGTTGGACCCTGCGTTGGTTACAATGGTTTTACCACTAGGATTTGAGACTATCACCGGTTGAGGAATAGCATCGTGAGTGTGCCCACCAAGAATAGCATCTAAACCTGTGACTCTAGAGGCCATCTTTAAATCAACATCCATACCATTATGTGATAGCAAAACAATCGCTGACGTTTTTTCAGTTTCTTTTATTTCATCGATAATCTCTTGCATATCAAGATCATTTATCCCAAAGGTCCAATCTGGCATAAATCTAGACGGATTCGCTACCGGTGTATAGGGAAAAGCTTGACCAATTATTGCGACTCTATGGCCATTTAGCTCTTTGATGACATAGGGCTTAAAACGGTGTCCGCTATCTTCATCGTATGCAGATGCGCCTTCGAATAAAGCGTCTTCTTTTACCCGAATATTTTGTGCAACAAAGTCGCCGTTGAAATCTTTAATGTTTTTTAGCACTTGCTGGTCTTGGTAGGTAAACTCCCAATGGCCGGTCATTACATCGACCCCTAGAAGGTTACACGCTCCGACCATATCCTGACCCTTTGTCCAAAGCGCCGTACCGGAACCTTGCCAGGTATCACCGCCGTCTAATAGCAACGACTTGTTATGTCCGAAACGATTACGCAGGTCATCGACCAAACTCTTGAGGTGTGCAAATCCGCCAACCTTGCCGTAAAGTTTGGCCTCTTCTCTAAAGTTGAGCGAACTAAAAGCATGCGCTAGGGGCGTACCATGTTGGATATTAAAATGATTAAGAAAATGTTTGGAAACTAAATGAGGCGCTTTGTTAAACGCTTGATTGAAACCCAAGTTGACGCTCGGCTCTCTAAAATAAATGGGATTGAGTTGTGCATGACAATCGGTGAAGTGCATTAAACGAGCATCACCGAAATTTCCAAGTTGATACATTGTCTCTGGACGTTGCTTAGAAAATACTGATGGTGCAAGTCCACCAGCGGCGGCTAGCGATAATATCTTGGTAAATTCTCTTCTGTTTAGGTTCATTGTTTCTCTTTAAAGAATTAAGTTAGCTCGCTAACTAGGTATCTAATCAAGTTTAATGTGCAGGTTAGAATTGGCTCTATTCGATAAAAAGCTCATCTCTTACTCTAATAAAAAATGGTAATACTTGCCGAGCAGACTCTAATCATCGAGAACCGTTTGAGAGTTCTTGTATTGAATGGCTGCTTGCTTAATTTGATTCTCAAGTTTTAATAGTGAATTAGAGGATAGAGCAGTTTTATTATTGTCTAATGCACTGCGAGCATCGTCTAATAAAGGTTTCATTGTAGTCCAAGCAAATCCAACAGATTTGATGTGAGTATATGCTGCTTCTGCTTCTTGAAGTCGCTTGGTTATTTTTTTAGTCGTAATTTCCTGTCCGTTATCGTTACTGGCTGCTACTGTATCTTCACCGCCGGAAACAACGTTAGAGTAAGTAAATGACAGAGCCAACATAAAGCTAAAAAACACATAGAAAACGGTTGTTCGTTTGGTTTCTTGAGTTACTAACAACTGTCTTTTAACCCCACTCACAAACGCCATTGCTGCCGCGTTACTTTCTGTATTTTTTGTTATAGTGTTCATTTAGAATATGACCGTTGTATGTGTTTAATTGTGTGTTGAGTTTGAGTTCATCATTGTTATACCGCAACGATAACATCACTTTCTAGAAGATGGTCCGTTGATAGGCAATCCACGACTCATGATCGAGTGAAAAAACTCTAGATCTCGATATTGTTCACTCTGCGCGGCAAACGGAAGCGCGCGAATATTTTTATTACAGCCAGCGTAGCGCCAATGTAGCGTTCCTATCTCATCCCACTTTGAACGATAAGTTGGAAAACCGGTCGTTTGACCTAATGCTGGACTGGTAATATCGGCTCTAATTTTCATTCCCGTAGAATTCATATGACAATCGGCACACGAAAAATTGAGCTGTCCCCTCTTAGCGTAGAAAAATTGCTTGCCGTTTAAATAGGCTTTAAAAGCCTTTTTAGTCGTTACTTCTATCTGTGAAGTTTTGCCGCGTGAGGTATACGCCATATAGGCAGAGATTTCAGCGATTTCTCCTTTCTTATAATTTAATGGAGGCATTCCGTTATCAATTCTGCATTGGTTAATTGCAAGTTCGAGAGTGACTACCATTTCCTTCTTAGAATCAAAAAATGGGAAATTTTGACGAATTCCGATACCGCCGTTTTCGAAACAGTCTGCGTAGCTTTTACCGTTATCAAAGGGGGTTTCAAAATACTCTTTTCCTTGGTCTACTGATAATTCGTAGGGTGGAAAATCCTCAATTTCTAACCATTGCTCTCTACTTGCTTCATCAATGGCGTAAACGCCGTTGGCAAATTCGTTGAACTCAACTTCTGGGAAGCGTTGTTTGTAAAATGTTTGAAACTGAGTAACATCATTGTGAACCGATTTTACGATATTCTGCTTAGACAATTGTTTTGAATCTTGAGCGGATACGGTCAGGGACATAAATCCAACAATTGCTGTAATCAGCAAGCTCGTTAAAAGCCGCCTATGCTCTCTTCGTCGCACGTCTAATATCGTTTTTTTTGTCATTTTTACTCTCAACAAATTACAGGTCAACGCTAATACTCCCTTGGCGAAACTTAATGCAAAATCTAATTTCACCCAGGGCTAGACCGGATTTCGTAAGGATCAGGGAGCTATTTTATAGTGCTTTCGCCGGATAGAGTTTCACCGGTATTATCCGTCCAAGTGATCGCTACTTTCTCGCCCGCTTGTCCTTTAAACAGAAAAGAAATAAAGGGATTTTTTGAAACAGAGGTTCCAAACTCTGCATGAAAAATTGGCTCTCCTTGATACTGAGCCAAAACCTCAGTGATATGCTTGGCCGGTACTGTATTTCCATCTTTATCTTTTCGACGTCCGGTTTCCATAGGGTGTTTAAGCAACATCTTAACGTTGACAGTTTCACCTTTTGCTCTCGCTTTAATTTTCATTCAATGTTTTTCTCTTGAGTTAACGATAAGCGATTTAGTTCTCGGTTACCGATAGGTTCATTCTTATCTAATATATATTCTATAACGTGCTTTCAATGGTAAATTGCATTAGCTATAACTAACCACCACAACCACCGATAGTTACTTTAACTTCTTTTTCGGCGCGGTGAAGTTTACCATCTGCTTCGACCAAGGCATAAACCTTGGAGGTCTGCCCCATCCGTATTCGAACTGAGATGTCTGCAATACTTCGAGGAGAAAGATTAAATGAAGCAGATAAAGGGGTTGGGTTTTTCTCTACAAATAGACTAATGCTTTTCACATTTTTGATATTTGTTTTAACTGATACCGGTACAACGGCACCGTTCTCCGCTATGGCTGGCGCTTTAAAGGTGACGTCGTTAGAGTCTATGACTGCTAGTCCCGGATAACGAAGCTCAATTGCGTCACTCAATTTATCCGTTGAAAAGGCTTGCTTATGCCACGCCGCCCATGTGATGTTTGGAAAAGCTACTGCGATAGCTGATATGCCAAATGCTTTTGATAATTGGCTGATGAATTTTCGTCGGTTTAATGACATTTTTTACTCCGCTAGACATTCATTATATATAAAAAGGGTTAAAGCTATTTCTATTGCTTTCTAAAGCTAAAGTGAATAAACATAATCCACAACAGCATCAATTTCTTTTTCAGTTAAAATTCCATGGCGTCCAAAAGGCGGCATGATGGTTTTTGGGTTTCTTATTGTCGCGTCCCAAATTTGTTGTTTAAGAACCGATTTTTCGGGGAATCTAACTTTCATCATAACTAAAGGAGGTCCAGCATTTCCAGGTAACTCCCCTTCTTCCATTACATGGCAGGCCAAACAGTTTCCCTTGGCCCGTTCAAATGCAAGTACCTTACCTTGTGCTTGCGTTTCGCTAAGGGTTTTAGTTTGTGTATAAGCCGTGCACGAAATGGTAGCAACGCTTAGTAAAATAAGCGCCTTGAAGACTTTTCCAAAGCCCGTAAAAGCAGTATTTATATGACTGCAACTAGAGCTAGTTAGCGTTCGTTTTGTTAACGTCTTTTGTTGCATGACATCCAATCCGGTGTAGTGTTTAGCTAGTCGATTATTCAATTGTTACTATTTTGCGGGGGAATTTCGCTACTTAGAAGTACCATATAGTCCACAGCGTTTCTTATATTTTCATCTTTTATGGCTGTTTGTCCACCTTTTGCGGGCATTGCATTAAATCCTTCTATAGCGTGACGATATAAAAGTTCTGTTCCACCGGCAATTCGCGATAGCCATTGTTGCTTGTTTCCGGTTACAGGAGCTCCGGCTAGACCGTTATCATGGCAACTCGCACAGGCTTGGGTATAGGTCGCTTTGCCGACCAGGTTAGTGTTTTCATCATCAATAACTAACAACTCATCGGATGAACCGTTTACGATAGTTTGCTGGGCCATCAAATCGGTTTGTTCGGGTGTTATTCCAGAAATAGCCTGTTTAATTGTTACTTGGCTTAAATTTGTGCAGTTAGACATACATCGAGGATTGAGCGTGTCTGGTCTGGTATCAGCATAAAAACCATCTCTGTTCGGCATTTCGATTTTTGCCAAGTTCTGTTGTGTTAATACAAAGGAACTATCCACAATGTCATTTAGGTTTAGTACATAGGCCGTTAGCGCGTAAACTTCATCGGTCTCTAGACTTTGCGGTGCTGTAAACGGCATCGCTCTATTAATATAATCCCAAAGGGTTGAGGCGTAGGGCCAATAGCTACCGACGGTCTTTGTTGGCCTTTCGTCGGTAAGCGAACCCACGCCCCCAGCTAGCACGGGCCACCGGCCCTCACCTTCTCCAAAACTTCCATGACAGCTTGCACATTTATCATCGTAAATTATCTCGCCCTGCTCTACAGAGCCGCTGCCTTTGGGCAAACCCATACCGTCAGGTCGAACATCAATATCCCAGCCTTTTAAAACTTGCTCGGTAAGTTCTTCTCCGATTTCAAAACGGTTAACCATATTTGAATCGTTTGTTGGCTCTGAGATCTCATCAACCTTTGAGTCATTGGCGTGAGATGGCGGTTGTTGGGAACTTTGTTCACAAGCACTGACAAGCAATATGATGGTGCAGATAAACGGTAATTGTAATGTGCGGGACTTAGGAGAGTTGGACATTATTGACACTCCCATCAGCGGTTACCTGCCACGTGTGGATAGCATTCTTGTGGTAAATTGAATTCATACCACGCTGTTCTCGCAGCTGAGCCAAAGTTGGTTGCACGTAACCGGTGTTGTCAATAGCCCTACTTTGTAATAGTAATGGTTGACCTTGCCATTTGAACGGTAACGAGAAGCGCGTTAAAGCCTTTGATAACACGACCCCTTTAATTTGAGCCGGTTGCCATTTAACACCTCCATCAATAGAAACGTCTACCGCTTTAATGGTGCCATTGCCTGACCAAGCTAGTCCTTCAAGCTCATACCAACCATGTTTTTTCCAAGGTTTTTCGGGGCAAGGTGAAGTTATCACAGAGTTACATTCTTGAACAAAACTGAACTTACGAGCCTTACCATCCGCCATTAAATCGGTGTACTTAGAGGTCTCTTCGCGCATATACCAAGGTTTATCGCCAATTTCGAGGCGTCGTAGCCATTTTATACTGGTATTACCCTCCCAGCCTGGATTTAGCAATCTCAAGGGGTAACCTTGTTCTGGTCGAAGTGCTTCTCCGTTTTGAGCATAAACAACGATGGTATCCTCTAGTGCTTTTTCGAGGGGGATACTCCTTGCCATTGCGGCACCGTCAGCCCCTTCCGCTAAAACCCATTTACCCTCGGATTTAACGCCTACTTCTTGGAGTAACGTTGATAATTTAACGCCTGACCACTCGCAGCACGACAACATACCGTGGGTGAATTGTAAGCCTTGCATCTGTGGGCCCTTCCACTCCATCCCTCCATTTGCTGGACATTCTAAAAACTTAATTTCGGAGACGCTAGGGAATCGCTTAAGATCATCCATGGTAAATATCCGGGGTCTTTCGACTAAGCCATGAATAATTAGCCTGTGCTGATCAGGATTGATATCGGGTACGCCCGCATGGTAACGCTCAAATACCAAACCATTTGGCGTAATTATCCCTTTAAGGTCCTGTAGCGGGGTCATGCTGACCGCTGATATGGAGTCAGCGGTCAACCAAGGAACTGTTCTTCGTACAGTATTTTTTTGGTATTTGGATGGCTGCCCATACGGAACTGATACAACGCCTCTTCCTAAAGACCGGGTCCATTTAGGTATGTTTGGCGGTGTTTGCGCGTTGACGGTATTTGGTAGAGCGGCAATGCTAGCGGAGCCTGCAAGAAATGATAACGAATTTTTTATGAAGTGACGACGCGAACTGATATCTAAAGAGTTGCCTTCTTTTTCTAACTGTTGAGCTAGGTAAAACTCTTCTTTATCGTCAAACCAGGCCATAAGCCCTCCAGCTTAGTTTTAGATGCTAGTTAAACAGCGTCATAGATCACCGCCGTTCTATATAATGTCTAAATCTTCTTATTACTCTTAAAATACGCTTAAGATTTTTATTATTGATTAAGCTAATGATATATTAGATTTACCTTAATTAGCTAGTGCTAATATACAAAAATTTACTGTCCGTTCTTTGGATCACTCAAATGACAGGCATCACTCAAAACTCAATGGTCTCTTGTATAACCGATTCTAGTAGCTTCTCAATCTCAGCACTAATAGCCATATTCTTGGGTAAGCGCGGATAACTGATATAAACAGGGGTGTCGGTTGCAGTTTCAGTTTTAGTGTTAGTGTTAGGTGATTGTTGAGGTTTATTTAGAGTATAAATGCCAACGACAAACGGGCAAAATACAACACCATGGGGGCTCTCTCTAACAAGTTTGTCGGAAAGCGTCGCTTTACAAAAGAAAACATTCTCAGCCCGGCGGTACACCGCAGGCTTGTCGCCGGTAACTTTCGATGTCCTTGCCAGCATCTCACCGGCTTTTGCAATGTAAGAAACCACCAAACCTTGATTTTCGATACTAAAAATCAGTGCCTCTTTTACGTCGCTGAAATTACCATTGATTTGGTAAACTTTCGCTGGACTGTTTTGGATGACTTTTGCTGATTCGGCAGCTAGATAATTCGGACATAGACAAAACAACAACGCCAGACTCAAAATAGTATTGCGCATAATCGGCATTCCAAATTTACCCACAAAAACTCTCCAATACTGTTAAATCAACTTGACAGTTTTAACGTTACATACCAATACTATGGTAAACGTCCGGTCATAGGCACATTGAGTTTTAAATCGTTGTTTCCAGTTCGACATTCCAGGGCATCAGATATTCTAGGTCGTCAGGCTTTTTTGGTAATTCTTCCAGCAAGAACTTTAGATAGTTGAAGGGCGTTAAGC
>CAJQOL010000182.1 GCA_905479925.1 uncultured Kangiellaceae bacterium
CTTGAAAAATATTCTTTGCTAAATCGATACCACACGTTACTATATTCATCTTGGACCCCTATTCTTTAACTGATTATTAACCTTTTTCAGTTTGGCTCATTTGAAGCCGTTTGAATAGTGGGTCCATTCCATTAACCTACCAGGCTACCGAGCCTTCTCTCACCGATGTTGTTAGTGTTCTTAATACCCGCCATCGGCGGTTTCAAGAGGACTCAGCCAAGGAATTCATGCATTCGCTTAAAAGGTTTCTTTCGTTCATTTTGGAGCGCTCACACACAGACTAGCAGCATGAGTTGAATTCGCCCGACTAAAACATAGAATTTCTTCATAGTCATTTTCCGTATGCTCCTTCATGCACTGGGCAATATTTTTCTGAACTAACTCTTCGCGTTTTTCAGACGTTAAAAGTTTGACCATTTCCGGAACTAAATATTTATGAATATTCTCAATACTTTTTCTGCAGATGGCTTTGTTGATGGTTGCTGCGCTGCTATTCTTCGAATTTATCGTCTTTGACGAAATCTGCTCTGACGTTTTCGAGCATGGCTTATCTTGAAAAACCATTTTTCCACTAGCACTCTTACACGAATAGATTTTGTCGGCAAACACATTAAAACCAACAACATACAACGACAAAATAATGACCAGAGATTTACCCAGTTTTTTATAGCTATTCATATTCAAACGAAACGTCCTTATCATCAGTTTAAAGATATAGAAATTAGCGAGCTAATTATACACTTTACCGAGATACACCGTTATCTTTCTTACGTGGTAAATCAAAACAAGCGCTTGCAGAACTCAAACGGAATACTCTTTATTTCTATTAGTGACGATATTGCCTTCGAAGATTGCTATTACTTAGGGCTGGTTCCTAGAAAATGACCAAAGCCGGTCACCTTTTAACGAATGTGATGAACTTGGTAATACGGTCAAATATTGACAAGTTCACCTTTTTTCACTGGGTCTCTAGTTTAAATCCTGAGTACACTTGTTGTTGCAAGCCCCTCAATTAGCTGTCTGAACTTTAGTAAAAATGGTTATTTTAGATAACTAAATAGACGTCCATTTTCTAGCTTTTGGATTCGAGCTCCTTCGTCATCAAATACTTTCAATTCAATGTTTTTGTTCCTTTGTTTAATGAGGTTGTAAGCACGCTGATTAATCTGGATACCAGTGGCGTCATTTCCTCCCACCAATAGTAATGAAGGCATATTTTCAAATTTAGCTAAACTGGAGTCTTTCCACTCTTCCCAAGAGTAGTTACCAACCGTTGTGATACCGGTAACATACGAATTAGACATTTGAGAATAAGTCGTCGCCGGTGTTGCTCCGCTTTGGTAACCGAAAAAATGAAATTTATTTTCTGCTATCGAATAATTTTTTCGTAGATTTTTCATCAAGTCGTTCAAAGCATGATGGGCGGGATGGTTAATCAACCCATCTTCTGGCGCTAAGACAACGGTAATAATCCAGTCCTTATTGGTTTCAAAGTCCAACAACGAATTAATCATCCAATCTGCTGATGCTTTACCGAAATTTCCAGGAGGAAACGCTATCATGCCTTTATAGGTTTTAGAAGCATCATAGTTTTTAGGTAAAAGGGTCTTGTAAGGTACCTTTATTCCATTATGAGCCTTAAAAGACCGATACTCTTGCTCGGGTGCAAACTTAAAATGACCCGAATGTCGTAACGATGCCAAAGGCTCTTCGTTCTTTAGTCGATCAAAATTAAGGTAACCGTCGTGTATTGATCGATTAATACTTTCAAGTGCTAAGTCTTGTTTGCCTAATAAAGCGAAACCAACACCTAAGTTAAATGTCGCATATTTACGATACCCCTCGAATGTAGCACTTTTTTTACTGGCCTTTATGGCCTTTTTAGCGTCACCAACTTTGAGTAAAGCAAAGCTATATTCATACCAAGCCCCCGCGTCGTCAGGATGTCTTTTTAGAATATCTTCAAGTTTTTCTACTGCGGAATGATAATCTTTGTTGTGCATTAAACGGTAAACAGAATTTAGATTAACTTTATCTGATGCCATCATCGACATAGAAAAAGCGCATAAACTAGAAAAGAATACAATTTTAAAAATTCTCATTGAATAAAACCTCGTATAAAATAATTGAATATAGCGAACTGGCAATCAAATATTATCCAACCCACACAAAATCTAAAACCATTATGGTAAGAACAGCATTTGTTGTGTTCAATGGTTTGGAAAATTGTAATTCAACACTAAAAATGTCATCTGCCCCATTATTTATCCAAAATGAAGTAAAATTGCCTATGCTTTACGCAAAGCAAAAACTGTATAGCCCTAAAACATCCAAACAAGGAGTTATCTGTGCATATTAATAGCTCAATGCCATTCTCTTACAAAATGCTGATAATGGCAGGGGTCGTGATTTCCGTAGTATTCACTATGCAGGCGGTTGTACCTTATATCTACGGCGGCATCTTAGAGAAATTTAGCTGGCTATTTGAAGGTCTACCCATCCTTACTCGATATTTTCTATGGGTTATTTTGGTACCGCTTATTTATCGTTTTATCTATTATATTTCTTGGCATAAGCAAATCGCATTGACTAGTAATACGCTGCATATGCTAAATGGTATTGTGATTGCAGCCGTTCATAGTTTTGTATCCTATTGGCTATTTATTGGTTGTTATTTATTGTTCGAAGATATGGATATTGCTAAAGCAATGGAGCATATCATTGGTAATATTTACGCGGGAGTGGTGACTAGCTATGTCGAACTATGGGTCCTATTAGGACTATTTAATGCAATTAATTACTACCAAAAATATCAGCAACAAAGTCATATATTGGCTAATCAAGAAAAAGAATTAGCCAATGCCAAATTAACGGCTTTTAGAATGCAATTACACCCCCACTTCCTATTTAATGCGCTTAATTCAGTCATGTCATTAATCGAGTTCGACAAATTAAGAGCGAAAGATATGCTGGTTGAATTGTCAACGCTCATGCGCAGGCTTTTACAGCAAGATAACCGACACACAGTGACAGTCAAAGATGAACTATCCTTTATCAAAAGCTACCTCGAATTAGAAAGACTTCGATTTGAAGACCGATTAAAGATCACCTATGATATCCAACAACAGCAATATGATGCGCTCGTACCGAACCTCATCTTACAACCGATCATCGAAAATGCAATTAAACATGGCTTTTCGCAATCGACCGAAAGTTGCGAAATTGTGATCGAAATTAAGAGTCAAGAAAATGACCTAGTCATTCGAATTGAAGATAACGGTATTCAGAATCCCTATATTCCGCGCCTTCCCAATTCGGGTGGAGTCGGGCTCAAAAATGTTTATCAAAGGTTGCAACAAATGTTTGATCATGATTTTAGCTTTTCGGCGTATGCCGTTAAACCGAGAGGATTTGGCGTACAACTAATATTTCCATTGCTTAGGTCAAATTTTTCGTGAAAATCAGTACTATTATTGTCGATGACGAGCCACTCGCCAGACGAAGAATCGCCAATTTATTGGAAGAAGTCGATGAAATTGAAGTCTTGGCTCAAGCTAAAAATGGCAAAGAGGCCATTCAATCGATAAATACCCACCAACCCGAGTTAGTTTTTCTGGATATACAAATGCCTGAAATCGATGGGTTTGGCGTTTTAGATCAATTAGAAAAGTTACCGGTCGTTATCTTTGTGACAGCGTTTGATCAGTATGCTATGGAGGCCTTTAATTACCATGCCATAGATTATTTGTTGAAACCTTATAAAGATGCTCGATTTTATGAAGCCCTTGGTCATGCTATCAAACAAATTCAATTACAAAATTTATCTGGCATCCATAAGAAACTGGAATCTTTAAGGGAAACAAAGCGAAACAATACATTAACCTACAAAGGTATTAGCTTCGAAATCAAGGTTCAAGGGGTGACAAAAAAAATCAATTCAAATGATATTGATTGGATAAACGCCGGTGGAAATTATGTCGAGCTTCACGGTAAGGAAAAAATGCATTTGTACAGAAGTACAATATCCACATTAGAGTTTGATCTGCAAGAAAATGGTTTTATCCGTATCCATCGCTCCCTATTAATTAACCAATCGGCTATAGCAAAAGTAAGTTACTTGAATTCGAATAACCAGTATAAATTCACCTTAAGTAACGGCAGAGAGTTATTGTCCGCACGCTCCTATAAAGAGCGCATTGTTGAGTTTCTTGAAAATGATCAGCGACTCTTTCAATAAATCCCTAAAGAGTTTCACCTTCAACCGTTAAATTTCAACCGTTAAATTTCAACCATTCAATTTCAAGAGCTCATGCTGTTGTAAGCGTCTCTTACAATCCTTAAGTGCCGCTTTATAGAATCCCCTCAGGTGCTTTTTTAAGTGCTTTGTCGCTTGGCTACTATCAATCGATTTAAGTTGGCAAAACAACGCCAACGCATAAGTCGCTTCTTGTTCACTTAAAAAGACTTGTCTAACTGGAGATTGGCCTCCGCCACATCCGCCGCAACCACCCGCTCGAGCTACCACAGCGCTATTAGCAAACATAATTCCAAAGCCCATGAATATGCCGGTTAGCTCGCCTGCCATCGGTTTGTAATCCTCTCCGCCCGGTGGAACTGACTTTGCTGTGGAGGCTAAGTGATGGGACAATCCGTGAGCAAAGTGAGCAATTATGCCCTCTGGGCTTCTTAATTGTTGAGGATGGTAAGTAAACACAATATTGCTATTCGGTTGCGGATAGCTACTTGCAAAAACCGACGATTGAAAATCTAACTGAGCTGCAGAATCATTTGCTGCAGTTTGAGCATTTTTACCACGTAATGCGCCGTCAATAATAACTGGAGCATTAACTGGAGGTTGCCCCCTATAGCTTTCAAGGTTAATCAACTGAGTTGGCCAGTGGGCCATACCGGCGTACTGCTTAACTTGTTTAAATATCAAGCCCGCCATACCATCGGCGGTTGTTTCCTTACCTGGGAAGTGTTTATTATCGGGAATAACTAAAACGGTTTCATTAACAAATACATCCTTATCAAACTGCTCCAATGTCCATGCAAAGCTATCAAAAATCCAATCGATGATCTCTTCATCTAATAATTGTGGGTTGCGATTAAATAGGCTCAGCATGTTGTTCGACTTTCTTATTCTGTTCAAAAATTTGGTTTATGTTACACCATTTAAGAGCAAATGCCTTATTGGATATTAGAGAATGTTATTATTTCACCCGATGCCTTTGAAAAACCATTAAAGCGCACTTCCGTTATAGCCAAAAGCCCGCTTAGTTACAAGACGGAAATGTGCTTCTCTAAGACACAAAAAAGGGGCAAATAGCCCCTTGTTTGAAACACTGTTAACTGCTACCTATTTTATAGGGCTGTTAATACATTTCCGTCCTGGTCGGTCACTCTCATTTTCCAAGGACTTGAAGGACCATAATTTACACCATGAACCGTGTAGCCTTGGATAATGGAAGTCCAAGTTCCCGTAGTCGGATCATCAATAACAACTCTCTCAGGGCTAGAGAAGGTTGCGCCTTGAAAATTAAGGTTAAAGTCTGGGTCAAATAAGATTAGATCAATATCATCGGTTGGGTAACTTGCCCAATTGTTCTTCCAGGACAACTCAAAAATAACTTGTGTTGTACCATCAGGTACATAGAAGCTATCAACTAGTTGTTCATTTTGAGCGACCTTGCCGACTAGTGAGTCCGAAGCAGGCTTACTAACACTGCTCGAAAAATTAATATCGGCCGAGACAGTACCAGCGTTCGTCCAATCACCCATAACCGCTAGTCTTAAAATACCTGTTTGAGGGTTATCGACGGTAATGGTTTGATCGCCATTAACAAAGCCGGAAGCAATTACAACTTCAGTATGAGTAATTGCGTCTTGAAGAACGTAATACAAATCATCGCCAAAGAACACATTCTGTTGAGAAGGTTCTAGAGCCGCTGCAAAATTACTGATATCAATCGTTAACTGGTCAGTTTCATCGTCGCTCTCTATAAAGTAGTGAGCCACCTGACCCGGTTGTAATGTACCGGTACTTTTACTAATAGGTGCTGAACCCTTGCCCATATTCATTGAAGAATAACCAACTGACATAAGGTTTTTAGCAACACTTATATGACCTAGCCCCCTTGGTAAAGACTGGTCCACTGTTTTTGTAGCGAGTAGATTATAAGCGGCAGGTACATCTAAGAAACCAGCACCTTGGTCTATTTCAGCAGAGTTATCACCTAACACATTTGGATTAGCGCCTTGCTTCAAAGCATTTCTAATCGCAATTGCAGGAGCATCAGGAAACGCTTGCATTAATGTCGCAGCTGCACCAGCAACCATCGGCGCCGAGAACGAGGTTCCATTAACTAAATTAATTGAACCTGTTGGTCCCTGAACCAAACACGCATAACCATTAGCCACTAAATCCGTTGAGACTCTTCCATCGGCACTAGGACCACGAGAGCTAAAAGTCGCCATTTGGTGATGGCCTGACGGACGAAACAAACTACCAATACCTAAACCATATTGTAAGTCACGCAAGATACGTTCATTACCAACGGTACTGGCTGCACCGATGGTCAGTGAGCCAAGCCCGGTACCAGGGCTTCCGCCAGTAACAGCAGCATGCCCCTCGTTTCCTGCGGAAGCGACTAGGGTAATACCAACTTCTAACATTAGCTTAGTAAGAGAATCCTCAAGATCTTGAGCGGCATAAAGCGTTCCTCCTCCTAAACTCATATTTACTACGTCGATATCCAGTGAATCATAGACACAAGGATCATCTTCTGCGCCACATCCTGGATTAGTTGGTTCACTAGGCATACCATTGTTGTAATTCATTTTCATGGTAATAGCTCTATCCATTGCGGCAATAATGCGAGACTCGGGAGCTCCGCCACCTGCCGCTGGAAAAACTTTCATTGCGTAAAGATTAGACTCCGGTGCTGAACCAAACATTGGCAGAACAGACAGGCCGGGTAGATAATCAAAAATAATGCTTTCCGGTAAATGAGTATTTACCGATTGTGCAAACGTTGATGCAGAATCAAGAAAGAAATAGGAATGCCCAGCGATCATTGTTCCGACCCAGGTTCCGTGACTGCCATTGGCGGTGCTTGTTGCTGCTGGTTCCGCAGCGCCAGGTACAAAGTTCTCACCACCGATCACTGAACCAGCCAAAGCTGGAACTACAGCATCGTTATTTGCGGTTCCTGAGTCAATTACCACAACAATAGAACCATCGCCGGTATAACCAACGGAATTCATTAAAGCGGCACCGGTAATTAGATTATTATACTCAAAACCATCAGGTTGCTCTTGTTCTAGGAAGGTTGCTAATTCGGCACCTTTTAGCTCAACTAAATTAGCTTGCTTCGTTACATCCAAGGTATCTTTTGGGCTTGGCAGGCTAAATAGTTTATCTTTAGTAATGATTGCATTAGGCTGAATAGTCGTTAATTCAGTTCGGAAATCACTATCCATGGTGACGGATATCGCATCAATATTTTGATACTTGTTAGTGATCGTCCCGCCTAAACTGGAAACTTTTTCAATCAAACTAGTGCAATCTGCACGGCAATCAATTATGAAATTAGCCTGTTCGGCTGAAACGGTTTGAAATGAGGATGCCGCCAGTAGTGATAAACCGGTCAACAATCTTTTAGATATTTTGTTATTTTTACGTTCTGTCATAGTTACTCCCTTTGCCTTTTTTATTATGAGTTTTGCGCCATAAAAACACTGACCACAAACTTTTAACGACAACTCGACAGCAGCTTTGCAACTCCAAGAAACTCGACTTCCATCCCTAAGCAAAAACACGAGCCCAACCAATATACGCTAATAATTTTCTTCTCTCAACTGAAAAACAAAACCATATTTTCAGCCAGAGTAAAACCTCCGCTAGATGTTTATATTCGGTAAAACTAGGCAGATACTGATAAGAACTGATTTATAAGGACGGATTTACAGGTGCGGGACAGAAAGTAAATTAAAGACGATGCGGGCTCAAACAGCTAACCCTTAATTACTCGGTATTACTCATTTCTTTTTCTAACAACGCTTGGACTTTCAGTAAACCAGAGTGCTGACTGGAAAATCTAAGGCCACGCGTAATCTGTAGCTTTGCCTTATCAAACTCCTTCTGCTTTAAGTAAGATAACGCTCTATGTTCATAGAATTTGGCGGCATCATTGAGCATTTGCTTCGCCTTTTGGTTGTTCGGTTCAAGTGCTAGCAAACGAGTTAAGCTCTCATAAGCATTATTACCTTTAGGCACACTTAGCTTAGATTGCGCCATTTGTGTCTGAGCCATTTTTAATAAGTCAGCAACTTGCTGCTGTTTTCTTTCCGCAAGCCCCGCTTCAGAATAGTTGTAATAATAGTAATATCCACCGTAACCTAAGGTGCTGAAAAAGATTAATAGGATGAAGAGCTTTCTTAAAATTCGACCAGTTTTCCAGAATTCATCCTCTGAAGGCAAAGAGATAGTATCGACATTATGATCTGACAAAGAACCTAATGAGAAAGAAGATGCACTATGCTCAGTGCCTGCTTGCGGCTCCTCAGCCCCTTCGGTGATTGGATAAACAGGATAATTTGTGTCCAAATTCTGGTTCAAATCATAACTAGATAGGTCTCGTTGAATGGTATCTGAATTCATTGGCGAGCGTTTTGTCACGACATCTAAGAAACCTCTCAGTGCTCCCTCATTTTCATATAGGTCATTTAAAACACGACAAAATTCGGCAACCGATGTAAATCGTTTTGTTGGGTCCTTATCCGCAGCTATATCTATAAACCATTGCAGCGCGGATAAATGAGACGGTAGCCTAGGGATCGGTTCGCTAATCTGTTGCATTGCAATCGCAATTGGCTCGTCAGCATCAAAAGGCAAATATCCAGTGATTAACTCAAAAAACAGAATACACAGCGAGTATTGGTCAGAGCGAGAGTTAACATTTGAGCCTCTGCATTGTTCAGGACTCATATAACAAGGTGTTCCCAAAAGACCACCACTGGTTGTTAAATGAGTTTCACGCTCTCTGTTTTTAGCAATTCCAAAGTCGGTTAATACCGGCGTATCAGGATCTCGAAAAAGGATGTTATCAGGCTTCAGGTCTCGGTGAATGATGTTGTTTTGGTGAGCGTATTCGAGCGCGCTACCCACCTGCAGAACAATTTCAATAGCATCTCTAAGACTTAACCCTTCTCTAATTCGGTCATGTAGACTGCCATATTTTAGCAATTCCATCGCATAATAGTGGCATTCATTCTCTGTTGATATGTCATGAATAGTAACGATGTTATGATGTTGAAGTGATGCTAAGTCATGCCCTTCATGTATGAATCGTTCTTTTTGGTTTTGCTCTGTTTCATTAATGTCTTTCATCACCTTTAGAGCAACTTCTCTTCCAAGAGAGTCTTGAGTCGCTAAGTAAACAACCGCCATACCACCGGTACCTAGCTTACTTTTAAGTGAATACCCGGAAATCTCAAGCATAACAAAACCGCTGTGGAAGAAAGCGCACGATCGCGTTTGGCGTTATAAATGCTGTATCTGGGGCGTTCAAAATTAAAGTTACACTCATTTTTGCTTAGCGGGCATTAAGTAATTGAATAACAGACTATTTTACTCGAAACGATCTAATAAGTTTAGCAGCTTTTAAGGTCGCTAAGGGCAGTTTTTAGTAAATTATCGGCTTCTCCAAAAATTGCGTGCTCCGTTACTAGCAAACATCGTCGCAATTAGCATTTCTGCAAAGAGTTCGGCCCTCAAGCTTTACTCATTTTCCATAGATAATTTGTTCTCTATTCTCCGCTAGAGCCCCATAGAAGCTAATAATTCGTTTTTCGGAATAACATTATAGACGTCTAGATAGCCATAAGGCCATTAAAAGATATTTCCTTAGAAAAAAACAGACACACGGTCAGTAAAATGGTAAATTTTGGACTCAAAGGCTCATTTCGAAAGACGAGGAATCAATCGCCTGTTATTTTTTAAATTGAAGAATAATGGAAAAATTTGCGATGTTTAGCGGTAAACTCTAAAGGGAATATGTTGAATATATGATTGTCGGTAGTACCCTATTCTATCTAATTAAAATTGAATCAATAGCTGTTGACTCTAATCTCCTCTCCCCCTCAAAAACTGAAAACAGCGATGATAGCTTAGTCATTTGGGTTGCCGGTTAGTCTATCATGCTGAAATCTCGACAAGACATAATACTGTTTATTGCATTAGTTTTGGCGCTTTCTAGTAATCAATCTTCTGCAACGAAAGTCGATTCAGGTGCTGTTTCAGCGCCAGCTCCTAAATTTCATGAATCAGAAATATTTACCGCGGAAGAAAAAGCCTTCATGGCCAAAGATCAGCTGTTTACTGTATGTAATGTCATTCAACAAGCGAGTGAAAACGCTAGTTTCAAAATAGTTGAGTTGATTGCGAAAAAAAGTAGCCTAAAATTCGAGGCCACCCCTTTAATTCCTTGGGGAGATGCGTTAGAAGCTTTGCAAGCTGGAGATTGTGATATTTTGCCCTGGGCAACCAGTACCGAAGAAAGAGAAAGGGTCATGAACTTTACTCGCCCTTATGTTCGAATAAAACGAGTCGTTATTACCAAACAACAAGCCTACTATTTTAGAGATTTGGATGAGGTAAAAGACCAAGTTTTTGTTATGCTTCGAAGTAATTACGTCATCACACAAATACAAGACAGGTATCCTGAGATGCAGTTCATTTCAGTCGACACCATTCAGGATGAGCTTGATTATATTAATCAGGATAAAGCCTTTGGAACAATCGTCTCGCTTTATTCAGCGGCAAACTTATTTAATAATAACCAGCAACGCAAACTTAAAGTCGCGGGGGTTTTGCCGCCAATCTATGATGATATTGCTTCTTTAGCAACAAGAAAAGAGGATGCCATTTTACATAGCATTCTAGAAAAATCTCTCATTGCAACAGATCCTCAACTAATCAATGAATTTATGAGTGAAGGCGCTGTGGTTAGCTTTAATCCAGACGTTAATTATCAGAAGTACTGGTATGTAGCAATTGCCGTTATTATAATTGTTCTCATCCTTATCTGGTGGAATAGATACCTAAATCAGCTAAATGCAAAACTCAAAGAATCACAAGCAAAGCTAGAACTTCTATCAATCACCGATCCTTTAACCAAGGTCTTTAATCGCTTAAAAATGGACGAAGTGTTTAGCCGTGAAATTGAAAATAGTAGTCGCTATCACGCACCGCTTTCGGTGATTATGCTTGATATTGATTAATTTAAAAAAATCAATGACGATTTTGGCCACAATGTTGGAGATCAGATATTAAAGAAAATTGCGCAACTCATTAAATCTAGTCTAAGAACCAATGATTTCCTTGGACGTTGGGGTGGTGAGGAATTTTTAGTCGTTTGTCCGTCAACCAGACTGGCCGAGGCACTCATGGTAGCTGAGAAACTTAGAGCCGCAATGGTAAACACTCCCTTTAATCCCCTTGAAAAAGTAACCGCTAGTTTTGGTGTCGCAGAATGGAATAAGGGTGAAAGTCATGATGCATTAATTTCAAGAGCAGATACTGCGCTATACCGCTCAAAAGACGCCGGTAGAAATAGAGTCTCTCAATAACCTTTGTATTATATTTTGTTTCCGTCCATTAAATGATTAACAGGTAGTATTTTGTCCACATCACAACACTTACTCTCCCCCATAGAAATAAGCAACGGATTATTTGCTTTAGGACATAGGCTAAAAGTTAAAGTATTAGCCGATATTAAAGCTCAAGGTGTTACCCATGTTGTAACTTTACTTTCAGAAAAAGAAGGTGCTCTAGAGGTTAAAAAAGCGGCGCAAGCCAATCAACTTAACTGGTTATGGTTGCCACTTGAAAACGCAAAACCACCAGAGGAAGTTAGATTAGAAGAAATTCGCCGAATGTTTAGCCAGTGGCAAGCATTACTAGAACAAGGAGCATACATTTATATTCATTGTGCAGCGGGAATCCATCGCACGGGGATGATGACCTATGCGTTTTTACGATACCTTTCATTTAGCTCATCGGAGTCTTTTCATCGATTACATTGCTTGCGAGAAATACTGATTGAAGAAGTTGGTTATGAACGGTTTCATTGGGGCAATTATTTTTCCCCAAATTATAATGATAATCTTCCCATAGGGGAAACTTCCGTTAATGAAATGTTAACTCAAGATCTCATTGGTTGCGTATGCTACGCATTTTCGGTTGGCGAAGGCTATCAATACCGAGGCAAACTGAAACGTTTTTTTGCTGATGGTTCAATCGTATTGGTTGATGTAGAAACCACTTCAAATGAAGAATGTGATTTCGAGTATACAAACCCTTATTCCATTGCTGGGGCTTGGAAAAAATATGAAGATATCGAGTATTCGTCCAACTCCGTATCGGTTACTGGTGACAACAAAGGATTAGAGATTAATTATGCTTACGCTGGTACGGTTTACATTCATTACAAAAGTTAATCGGCATTTTTTGTCAAAATAAAATCAGATAATTGATCACCCAAATATTCTTTAGATAAATAATTGGTGCCACCTTTATGTTTAAGCAAAAGTCCTTTTTCTGTTTGTTTAACCTTTAAAACCTCTTCCCAAGGAAGAAAAGCATTAATATATCTGGAGGTTGTTTTTATTCCACTGTCATTAATAAGGAGTTCAACTGAACCATTTGCAGCTTTACTCATTAGCTGTCGCCAAACCCACCAGTTTTTTCGGTACTTAACACTTAGCAGCTCAACAATAGCAAGACAGAAAATAAAAAATGCGAAGAAGTAATGCTCTGCCTCTACAAAGAATAAACTAATGCCAATCACGGCGAATAGTATCGACTTAAAGTAGTCTTTAAACTGAACAGGTAATGCTGATTGTTCAAAACACTCTTGATAATGTGGTTTATCAAGGGTGAACGTAATGGATTGTTCGATTGTTTTGCTCCCCGTTCGAATACTTATTAATTCATTTTTCACATGAAATCGGCTTTAGATATTTGACGGGTATATCATACTATTGTTTAGCAATAAAAAGAATATGAGTTAGCAGATACTCTATCCAACGTAGTTGTTAGAAGCCTAGATAAAGCGAGTATAAAGTCCGTGTAAGCTAGTCTCGTAAATTGGTCTAGAAAGTTGGTCTAGAAAATTGGTCTAGTTGATAAGCCTAATTATTTTATCTAGTAAGAATTCGAGTGTAAAGCGGAGTAGAAGGCAAGTTAGTACTACCTTTCCAGTAAACAACCAAGTAGTTACAACAAACAGAGATTAAAAATATTATGCGCTGGCTAAGAGTTGGGGAAAACACTCAATAGTGTTATTTACAGTGTTTCCCCATAGCTTTCCTAGCGGAGCAATGATCTTGCTGTTTTATTAGCTCCAAGGCTCAATACTCATTGGAGCAAAACAATCAAATAATTACTCTTCCGTTTGTGGTGGAACGTGCTGAAGTTTCTCTTTCATTTCTTCTGTCAATTCATCCCAAAACTCGGCCCAGAAAGACTGCTCTTCTGGGTTATCTGAATCCGACATAGTAAGATCTAATGCACAGGATGGAAAAGGCACACAAGAATCCGGATCACCCGATTCCTTATCACTGTTATCGGTTTCGCCTTCTTGAGCAAAAGTAGCCGTAGAAAATGCAAGAATTGAAGAGAGTATTAAAGTCTTAGAAATTTTTAACGATTTTGAAATTTTTGTTTTCATATTGATTCTTCCGTCATAGTTGGCTAGGAGTAACTTCAATCCTACAGCAAGCATCTCATTTCGTAATGTTAATTAAAGTTGCAATCATCGAAACAAGGGGACAAGCCCATGTAATTAGCGGTCTGTCTCAATAGATTGAAGAAAAGTTTCTGGTTCTCTATAAACTGATGTAAAGACTCTAAAAGGCTCTTTTTGGACTGAAAAGCGAGTCGTTGTCATTGGAATGACACTAGTTACCTCTTTCGTAAGCATATTCTTTTTCAGCAATTCGGACTTTCCTCCAGCCCTACTAAGATAAAATATCTGGTGGTCAATAATTGCCAATTGTTCGGGGCTCGTAATATTACTCAATAAAATACCAGTTAATTCTAGCTCCCCTTCGTCAAACTTATTGAGCACTGACTCGTTGTTTTTAATAAAGTAAAAACAATCAGCTTTATTACAAGGTTTGATTACGTACCCCTCAGTAACTTTTTTCTTCTCTTTTAAATGGGACATCAGCCTCGATTCGATAAACCAATTGCCTTCGATGTTGGATGCATAATAAATCGTCTTATTATCTTTTGAGAATACTGGGTTCTTGTATAAATGCCGCTCCTTACTTTTAAACAAAGTTGAACCGTCAATCCCCATAATCTGTAGATGACCATTGATTACAAACGCGATATACGCGCCGTCCTCGCTAATTGTCAGGTTACCAATTTTAAGGTAATTCTCAAATCGAGTTACCTGAACCAATTCACCATCTTCATTCAACAACCAGATCTGGTTTTTCCCGGTTCTATTTGAAATAAAGGCTATTTTCTTACCAATTTCCGCATACACAGGACTGTAATCACCAAAAGAGGATGCAATGACATTTTGAGAGCTTCCATCGGGTTCAAGCCTAATAATATCCTTAACGGCTAAAAATCCGTTCATATAACCGACGGTATTTTGATTAATAACATAAGGAAAAGAAATAGTATTCCCTGTTTCAAATAATATGCTGAGTTGATTGCTATGAATATTTAGAAGGCTTAACTGGCCATGCCCTGTTCGTAACACTAAATTATCGGCATCCATCCAACCTATGGACATTAATATCAAAGGGATAGAAATGACCTTCGAAGATTCGTTTGTCAGTTCGTCGTACAACCATACTTCTGTTTTTGTTCCAATAACATTACGTAAATACGCCAATTTTTTAGCCTGATTATTACGGCTGACGAAATAATCGCCTCTTCCTGAAACTATCGGTGGTACAACAGAGGTTATCTCCTCTGTTTCGAAATTAAAAAGATAGATAGCATATCGTTTCGATAGAGAGGTTGAGTAAGATAAATAAAGGTTATTACTGTCTTTCCAGGCTATCGATACGGAAAGTAACTCATCGGGACAATTAAAAACTCTTCTAACTTCTGATAGTTCTTGCTTCGCTTGAGTTAGGTTCGCCACAACTATCTCGCAATCAATTCCATCATGGCGATTAAAGGCCAACTGACTTCCGTCAGCAGAAAGCGCAGCATTTCTATCGTTAAAAGAACCATTAGTTAAGCGGAAATATCGTTCCTTGCCGATATTTTTTGAATATAAATTCCAGTATTTACTGCCTTCTGGTTTATGTGAGAACACCATTAAATCTCCAGCAACTACCGCTTCAATTTCCTGGCCAACCAGTGTTGTTTCCGTTGTGGGAATAATCTGTGGAACATTCGTATGTTGCACTACATACACGAGCAAAAGGATGAGAGCTGCGATAATAGCAAATGGGAAAAACTTTTTGATTTGTCGCTCAGGCGTGATCTCTTCTATCTCAGCAACAAAGCGATAACCTTTGTTTCGGCCTGAATCAATGTACTTACAAGTTTCAGATTCCCCTAGCGCCTTTCTCAAATAGGAAACCGTAGTTCGAATAGTGGTATTTTCTATGAAGCGGCCATCCCATACCTCTCTTTGCAAGTCCTCATTAGAAAAATAAACATTGGGGCTGGAATAAAGTAGTTGCAACAACTTAGCTTGGACATGTCCAATTACCTGCGGGGGATTACTTTCAGTGATTACTGTCCTAGTCTCTGGGTCGTACTCGCACTTCCCTAGGAGTAGTTTATTGTTATTAGCCACTCTCAGTTATCCAAGCAAGTCGGTGTATCCATGGCGAAGTGATGGTTTTCACCCATAGCCTTGTGTGATGCTCTTAACGCTCTTTGGTAAGAGTTCAGTTTTACTACTAATCTTTGCATTAGGGAAAATCGCTTATAATAAATGTCACCGCTCTCTGAGCGTTTACTGCTTCATTTGATATGAGCATCCACTTACATACCTTGTTAATTTGTCAGTGCCGTACTGAATACTTAGTTTTTACTCTTCCTTCAGCAACGGCCGAGACAAATTCCACCTAAGAATCTTAGCCAATGCCTTAAACAAAGTCCAAAGACATTTCTTTGACAAACTGAATTTTGATTCTCAAATTGAAAATAATCAAGTGTTTTTAGAGAAAAAGCGAAGGGTAAAAATACCGAAAGGGTTTTCCTTATTATACTGTCGACATGGCGCCCGCCATCATGAAGGGTTATTATCTAATTAAAACAATAAGTTAAAGAATGTTTCGAATTTAAAACATAAGCTATGAAATCGATGTTACGGGCATATTACCTGCAAATATTTATTAGTTATAGTTATAAGCAAGCCAATAAAATCGATTCCATTTTACGATGGCAGATCATAAACGTTTAAATCAAAACAACGGCTTATAGGTCAATAAAGGTACTAGGCGAAACCTTAAAGCGTTTGGCAAGTCCCCTCACATGACGAAGGGTTAGGGCTCGTTTACCGTTAAGCACTTCAGAGACCACTCCCTGACTTCCTATTTCCGGTAATTCGCATTGGCGTACGCCATGAAGCTTAACTAAATATCTAAGGGCGTCTAAACCACTCCCCTCTATTTGAGTCGCCTGAGCCTTCTGGTAGTTCAACGCGGCGTTAGACATAGAGTCAATAAGCTCTCGCAAAATGTTACTATTTCGCTCACGGTTGAGCTCCATAGCCACCTCTAAGTTAGAAAGTAACGTGTCATAATTATTTGAGTCCTTAGGCGTATCTATTACTGGAGCAACCATATCCCAGTTTCTTGCGGCTTTTTCTAATGTTAATTCCATTGCTAATTACCTCTCATTAACGGCCTGGCCGTATCGTTTCAATGTATGTAACCTGAGTATCAAAATTAATCGAAGTGCAAATTTGCAACCTCGTACCAGGAATAGAGAAGTCGAACTGATCATTATCGCAACGAATATCAGAAAAGGTCGACTTTAAATCCTGCTCGGTAAAAAATTTGCTTTCGCTAACAATTTTGTACCACCCAAGTAAAAACTCCCGTGCAATTGGATGTATATCTATTGCTTTTGTTAATTTGTTTTTGGCGACAATTATCACTTCAAACTCCTCCTGGATGACCAAGACAACCACTTGGTTACTCAATAATCCCCCAGATATCGCAATTTGTAATGTTAATTAAGGTTGTTTGTGTTTAGGACACAACAATTACCGCTAAATATAAGATAGTGTTTGGCTTTCGGACAGAAGAGATTAGTAAGCCCTAGGCATTAAAAACAAAGGCTTCCAGATTAATTTAACATTAACCAACAAAGCAAATAGTGGATGATTAAAGGAAAAAGCAGTGCTAGTGCGATTTATGGATTAGTTATTGAAGAATAACCAAAATTACCGCTTTAAAGCTCAAACTTTGAGAGTATCTGTCATTGATTGCGCATTCAAAACTCCCAAAAACGAAACAACGAACCTCGGCCACTAAGACATACTGACAATAATTCATTCAATAACGGACTAAATCGCAGACTTCGAAAAAGTTAGGTCAATTGGAACGGCTTTGACGCCATTTTCTTGCCATTTATAACAATCGTTAATTGATGCTTACCTGGATAATATTTCCTAGTGCTAATTGGTTTAAACGAAAAATACTTGAACACTTCCTTGCTAGCCTGTTCAAACTCGCCTTCGGAAATCTTAAAAATTTTACCGGCACTGTTTCCTTTTGATTTCATAAAATCAATAATGAACTCAATACGCAAACTGCCCAAGAATGCTTGCTTGGTACTAATAACAAACTCAAAACTAAGTTTGTTACCCCTTTTAACGGCGCTATCAACATTAAACCCTGTTATTTGAATATGCTCCGTTTTAGAGAAACCAAACAAGGCCAAAACTCGTTTATTACCACTTTTTAATAGGCCTCTACATGCGTGCTTTATCGCCCAATCAACATCCTTAGATTGACCAAGATACCGCTCAGCAATATCAACAATCAGCTCGGGGTGGTCTTTCGAGATATCATTCAGATTATTTGCTACGCTTCGTCTAACATAAAGACAGTTATCGTTTATGAGACTAAGAATAATCTGCAAAACCATTTGCGGATCCCGCTTAAAATCAGGCAAAGCCATGGCCCACGGCAGACGAGGCCTGCAGCCTTCGGAAGCCAAACGTCTTATGTGCTCATTCTTGGACCGCGCCCATTTAGCCATTTGTTTCATGGTTTTTTCAGGCTGTTGGATAATAAAGGGCCGAATCGCAAATTCAGAGGTTGAGCCAGAGGTAAATTCCGCCAAAGCTTTCATTGAGAGTTCAAAGTGTTCAGCCCCATAGACTTCCACAAAGTCAGGAAAGAACATGTGGCCAAGCCCACTAAAACACTTTGAAACTGGTAGCAATATTTCGATAGCCCTTGCATACTCTGCTGGCAAACAGACGCCCAGCGTCTCTGTAATACGACGCATTCTCTGCTTAAGTTCTAAATTGTCCCAGTCATTAGACAATACAAGTTCGCTAAAACTGGTCGTGTCAAACTCAGCGTACTCTTTAGTCACTTCTACAGAGAGCTGTTTAACCAGCGCTGTTGAATAAACATTCTTCAAGGGCTCAGGCATTATCACTTCCTAAAATCGATATTAAATTATTATTACGAATAATGAGACGGCTACTATGCAAAAAAAACAATGCAGTAAAACACGTTCATTCCAATGCTAACCATTTTAGCAACCAAGCAACTACTTGTACAAGTAGTCTGAATGCAGTAAACTTAATATCAGATTAGAAGCAAATTCGTGCCTTTATGAAAACTAGATAGTGGGCGGTAAATGCAAATACAACATACTAAAGCTAACCTAATTGCCGAACAATGGATTGAAAACGAGCCTTCGGCAATCCCGGCCGGATTGAAAAATGAAAAAGGATACGGCACTATTCTAGGCTTTGAAGTCCACGCGCTATTGCAACGAAAATCGGAGCAGGCTGCTCGCAATTATTATCAAAAAGTTCTCAAATTTGGCAATTAGCCAATAACGTCCTTTATTTTCTGCAACAATTAAAAATAAGCATCGCTGGCAACGATACTTGTAAAGTGTTAAAAAATAGATAAATTTTTCCGAGAGTGACTGCTGTTTTATTCAGTTAAGGCAATTAATATTTGTAATTTTATAAGCTGTAGTAAGCTGTGATAAGCTGAAACGCTAATTTGACGCACTCTAGGCTATATCATGCTTTTAACTTTTGTCTCCAAGCACTCTCGCTGGTTAAATCGACTCACATTTTTAAGTTTGTTTTCTTTGCTTTCAAGCGCTGTATCGGCTATGTCACTGGTTGAACACCAAGTCACAATGAGTGATGGTCATTCTTTAACGGTGTATAGCCGTATCGCCACTCAACCTAAAACAAGCATTTTGCTAATTCATGGCCGCACCTGGAGTGCGCTTCCAGATTTTGACCTTATTACGCCAAAGGAAGATCTATCCATGATGAAGGCGCTAGCAAAACAAGGTATGGCGGTTTATGCAGTCGATTTGCGAGGCTACGGAAAATCGACAAGAGATAGCAGCGGCTGGAACACACCAAACCGATCATCTGAAGATATTGCAGACGTCCTAGATTATATCAATAAGCAGCACCTAAATCTCAACGGTACTAATGTCTTCGGCTGGTCTAATGGTTCATTAGTCGCCATGCTGACCGCACAATTGTATCCCGAGAAAGTAAAAACAATAACCTTGTATGGCTTTCCCCTAGACACGGAGTTTTCTATCAATAAGGATAACAATACAAAATCTCCAGCAAGAAAACCAACAAATGCTGAAGCTGCCGCCGAAGATTTTATTATTCCTGGTACTATATCGGATCATGCAATAGAAGCTTATGTTAAAGCCGCACTTGCTGCAGATCCTATACGAATGGACTGGAACCAACTAGAACAATGGAATCAACTGGACGCGTCTAAGGTAAAAGTGCCAACCCTTTTGTTACAAGCTGAGCATGATCCCTACGTCAATTGGAAAGCTGACGCTTTGTTATTTAGAAAGCTTGCAACTAAAGATAAGCAGTGGGTTATTCTTTCAAATGCGGACCACGCCGCGCTATTAGAAAGCGCGCGATTTAAACTCTATCAATCAGTGGTCAGTTTTATTGATTGGACCGAGCTATAAATCAGCCATTACCATTACCACTAATGGTTATCATTAGCCGAATTAATGAGCAATCTGTCAGCAAGGATAACGTTCTAAAATTGCTCGCGAAACCCCATTGCTCAGCATCACGCACTCATCACTTTCGCTTTTGGTATTTTCTTTAATATGAACAGATAATTCATCCAACAATTGAGCCGCGAGCTTTCTATCGGTCGGCTGATAGCTATCATCTGAGCCGTGTATTGCATGATGAATAATTAACATAACGTCATTAACGGAAGACATTACAACAGGTGTGTCGATGATTTCATCCTGGTCTTTTTTCTCGGGAATTTTGAACTCAAGTATAGTGGCCATCGGTTGCTCTCCATAATAAAATAACAAATTGGAAAAAATCTATTAATGGTTTACAGGATCGAACTTTTTAAAAGTTGTAGCTACAATATTTTCAAAGTAATGGCGAAAAGTGGAAGTTATTAAAAAATAATTAAACAGTGTTTCAGAATAAGGTTATCAAATACTAAGGCTGTCAAATACTAAAGGTTGAATATTTAGTTTTATTCACTGTTAAGCGAGATAAAATTTCCCAAAAAGCAGTGCACGGAGATAAGCCGCCCTAACCAGAGCTGAGTCAAAGAAGTGCTGTCATAATTATGCCGACTTATTTAATACTCTACTCTCAACAATCTAACTTGTCAAAAAATTACATCAGCATTTATTACAAATACATGAGAGCAAGTGTGTTTTCCCTCAAGTATAAAATTAAACAATTGAGCATTTTTCTAGGCTCGACAACATATCACTCCAACTCATTTTCCAGCTTACTTTTTCTCCACCACCAAAGGACCGCTAACAAAATTGCATAAAAAAGCGTAATTGCGGTTGTCGATTTCAAAGTATCGAACACGCTGTTATTGCCCAGCAGAAATGCAACTAATAGTAGAATAAAGTTCACTAAAAAAGCGACAATAAAGATTGTCA
>CAJQOL010000183.1 GCA_905479925.1 uncultured Kangiellaceae bacterium
TTGAATTATTTCCTGATTAATCCGTTTATGGGTTAATATTCCAAAAACAAACAACAATGATGTGCTTAAATTTTATGTTCAAACTGTCTCGCCTATTTATATTGACGCTCTGTTTTCTTGTTTCTATCCAAGCTAACGCCACTCAAAATTCAAAATATGACTTATGGCCGGGGGTAATCTATCAACAGTCAATCCCTACTCATCAGCAAATTCTCGGATACAATGTCGGTGAAAAAATTACTAGCCATGCGGATATGTTACGTTTTTTTGAAGCACTGCAAAAGGTTGCCCCCGATAGAATAAAAGTGATCGAATATGGTAGAACTTGGCAAGGCCGAAAATTAATCTATGCAGCTATAGGCTCTGCAACCAACATTGCGGAATTGGATTTGTTTGCCGACAAAATGCAAGCGCTAGCGGATCCAAGAAAGACCAATAAGTCCGAGGCACGGCAACTGATATCAACCATGCCTGCTTCTGTATGGTTGGAGTATGGCGTTCATGGGAATGAAATCAGTAGTACCGACGCCGCTATGATGACAGCCTATCATTTATTGGCCGCTCCAAATGACCCTATTAATAAGGCAATAATCGAAAATAGTTTAGTTTTTATCGATCCCCTTCAAAACCCCGATGGAAGAGAACGCTTTACTAGTCGTTACTACGCAACCGTAGGTCTAGAACACAGCAGTGACCGCTACAGCGCTGAACACAACGAGCCTTGGCCTAATGGACGCTCTAATCATTACCTGTTTGATATGAACAGAGATTGGCTTGCCATTACACAACCAGAAACAGCTGGACGAATAAAGCTGCTTAATCATTATAAACCGTTAGTCGTCATTGACCTGCACGAAATGGGGGGAGATCAAAGTTACTATTTTGCGCCAGCGGCACAACCTTTTAACCCCCACATGACTGATGACCAAATTCGAAATATGGAAACCATTGGACGAAACCACGCCAAACATTTTGACCGTATGGGATTCGATTATTTCACTCGAGAGATATTTGATGCTTTCTATCCCGGTTATGGCGATAGTTGGCCGCTATTTTATGGCGCATCTGCTTCAACCTATGAAGTCGCTTCTTCAAGGGGCGAAGTTTATCAACGCGAAGATGGCACTCAGCTAACCTACAAGGACACAGTGCGCCGGCACTTTGTCGCTTCAATGTCAACGGCGGAAGCGGTTGCCAATAACAAACAAAAGCTATTAGAAGACTTTTACCAATATCAAGTCAGTGCTATTAAACAAGGTAAGAAAAATAAACAACGAACGTTTATTTTACCTAATCAAACCGATATTGCAGGTACCCATAAGTTGGCAACGCTTATGGCAAAACATGGTGTAGAAGTTTATAGAGCGTCTGAGTCATTTAAACTCTGCGGTAAAAACTATCAGAGTGGCGCCTACATTATTGATACCGCACAACCTAAAGGACGTTTTGTAACCACTACTTTTAGCGACCAGGTAAACATGCCGAAAGCATTTATTGAAGAACAGGAACGACGAAGAGCGCGTAACTTGCGCGACCAAATATACGATGTTACCGGTTGGTCATTACCACTTATGTTTAATGTAGAAACCGACAGCTGCTCAAAGAGCGTTAACACAAAAATGAAATTAGTTAGTGCTGACGAAAAACTCGCTGGAAAAGTATCAATCAAGGAAAATGCGATTGCTTATATTATTCCTTGGACAGACATGGCCGCGGGTCGTTTTCTAACCGCCGGGTTACGTGATGGACTAGTAATTAAAAGTTCTGACAAGGCTTTTCAATTAGACAACAAAACACGATACCCCGCCGGTTCGCTGATCGTTGAAAAACGCAGTAATGAAAACTTGGCTGACCGCATAGAAACGATTGCGTTGCAAACTGGCGCAGTCGTAGATGCCGTCGACTCTAGCTGGGTTATCGATGGGCCAAGTTTCGGCAGCGGTAACGTTGTTACCTTTTCTCCACCCAAAATAGCAATTGCCTGGGATGACCCGGTTAGCTCGCTAAGCGCAGGTAGTACTCGCTTTATCATAGAAAGGGAGTTTAACTACCCGGTAACAGCCATTCGATCGGAAATGTTTTCTTGGGCCGACCTTTCCACATACCAATTGATCATTATGCCTTCCGGTGGATTCCAGTCTAGCTTTGGAAAAGCTCATATAGATAATTTAACCAATTGGGTTGAGCAAGGTGGCGTATTGATAACCTTCGGTAGAGCAACAGCGTTTGCGTCTTCAAAAAGCGCTAACTTAATCGATGTGAAGCGGGAACTTGCTGTAACCGATAAAACACCTCCCAAAAAAGACGATAAATCTTCCCGCTCGAAAGGCACTTTATTAGAGTCAAAATCCGATATGGTCAGCTATAGCGAAAACCATAAGCAATCTCCTGACTTTGTGGCGGGGATTCTAGCCAATATCGAAGTAGACCAAGAGCACTGGCTAACCGCAGGAATTAATCCCAACTTAGTGGGTATGGTATACGGTAGCGATATATACACCCCAATAAAGCTTAACTCGGGCGTCAATTTAGCGTGGTTTGCCGGCGCTGAGAAATTACTTGCTAGTGGTTACCTGTGGCAAGAAAACAAACAACAACTAGCCTATAAGCCTTATTTAATGCTTCAGCCAAAAGGAAAAGGGTTCGTTGTAGGCTTTACCCAAGAACCAACCACACGAGCTTATTTAGATGGTCTAAACTTATTACTAATGAACAGCATTTTTAGAAGTGCTGCGCACGTTAACTAATAGGTTGACACAATAACCAATCACTAGCATCGAGGTAGTTCAAAGCTATTGAACCACCTTAACCAGCGGAAAGAAAAAATGACTGCTTTTAATTGTCCATCTTGTAATGCGCACAACCCATCAAACGCCCGCTTTTGCGGCGGATGTGGCGGAAGCTTAATGCAAACCCAAAGCCCCTACCAAACTCCGACGAGCAGCCCCGGACCAGCTATGGTTTCGGACTATGCTTTTGCTGGTTTCTGGAAACGTTTCATCGCCTACATCATTGACGCGCTGCTATTTACTTTTGTTTTTGTCATGTTAACCATTTTCTTCGGCGGTTCATTATTCTCTGTTCAACCAGAGGGGCCAGCAGCTGCTCTTGGGGTTTTCGGTATTTACCTATTATATTACCCAAGTTGGTGGTTGTATTTCGCTTTAATGGAAAGCTCTAACGCCCAAGCAACCATCGGAAAAAAGGCGATGGGTATTAAGGTGACCAATATTAACGGACAACCGCAAGGATTTGGCCAAGCAACGGGAAGACATTTTGCAGCTTTCATTAACCAATTTACTCTAACCATCGGTTATCTATTAGCAGGTTTCACCGCGCGCAAACAAGCATTGCATGATTTAATTGCAGGCACCTTGGTTGTTAACAACCGTTACGACGCTATGCAAATTAAGACCGCCAGCGAGAGCCCAGGCCCCAGCATGTCAATTGGCGGAATTATTGCTATCGTTTTTTTAGTACTACTTATTCCGGTCGGAGGTATATTAGCCGCAATCGCAGTCCCTGCGTATCAGGACTACACGATTAGGGCGAAGGTTAGCCAAGCCATCCTAGAAACTAGCAGTGTTCAAAATTCCATTACCGAGCACGCTGCATCGACGGGTTATTGGCCTAATAATTTGCAACAAGCAGGTATTAAAGACGAACGCTTGAGCAGTGGCGATTATCAGCTGCTATTGGAGTCTGAAGGTACTTACCATGTTATATTTAAGCAACCTGAATCGCTCGCGGATAACCGGTTAATTTTTGTGCCCATTTTGACAAAAAATGGCGATTACATATGGCAATGTAGCAGCAAAGATATTAAACAAAACTTATTACCTAAAAACTGTCGAGATCAATAATTTTAAATCGCAAGACCAATCATTTTAAATCGATAGACTTGATAGTTAATTTTGCAAAATGTAATTGTTAGGCTTCTTAAGAAGCCGGTCAATATTGAGTATTAAACTGAATTAATCTGCTAGGACAGATGTTTGGGTGTTAAAACCGATATTTGGGTGTTAATACCGGTACTAGGCTTGTACCGGCTAATAGAAATATATCAAAACTAGTGTTTTGTCGCTGGTTAATCAGGCATTGCTTTTCTGGTTATACCATCGCTCTGCAGTCTCCTGCATTTCTTGCATTTTTATCGGTTTATTAAGTACGTCATCCATGCCGCTTTCTCTACAGGTTTGATTAATCCCATTCATAAGGTTAGCGGTTAGCGCCACAATAGCTGTCGTTTGGTTGGGACCTTCCTGAGTGCGTATTGTGCGAGCCGCCTCAAAACCATCCATTATCGGCATTTGGCAATCCATAAGAATAAGACCATATTCATTTTCAAGTGCCTGTTCAACGGCAATGGCACCGTTAGCAGCTATGTCTACCTCATAACCGAACTTCTTCAAGAATAAACCTGATACTTGCTGATTAGCAAAGTCGTCCTCGACGACTAATATTTTTTTGGCCATCCTTCTTCCCTCGCTCAATAGCATAAGCCTTTATATCAAAAACGATTCTGTATTGAGAACTTAATCAGCCGTTAATTGAGCTAACACAATACCACAAAAAATCACCAATCCTACCCAATTATTATTAAGAAATGCTCTGAAGCATGCCTCTGGATCATGTTTACGGCATGAATAGATTTGCCATCCGATCAAAATTGACGCCACAAAAATACCCATATAAAAAAAGTAATTGAGACCAAATTTTCCACCGACTAGTAATAAACCAAATAAAAACATGGTTTGAATAATAGCGGTTATATGAAGATCTGCCTCACCAAAGAAAATGGCTGTCGACTTGACACCGATTTTTAGGTCATCTTTTTTATCAACCATGCCATACAGGGTGTCGTAGGCTAAAACCCATAATAAATTTGCAACATAGAGTAACCACGCAGTCTGCGGGATCTGATCTTGAACCGCAGCAAAAGCCATTGGGATAGCCATTGAAAATGCCATCCCCAATACCACCTGTGGGAAATAGGTTATACGTTTCATAAACGGATAAATCGTTGCAATGGCCAATGCAACAAAAGACAAAATAACGGATAACTGGTTAAGCATTAGCACTAAAACAAACGCTAACAGCGCCAAAACAACAAACAAAATTAACGCTTCACGCTCAGTAACAAGCCTCACCGCCAAGGGCCGCTGGCTAGTCCGCGCCACATTGCCGTCAATATTGCGATCCGCATAGTCATTTATAACACAGCCCGCCGAACGCATTAAAAAAACACCTAAGAAGAAAATTAAAAAATGTTTCACACTGGGAAAACCATCGGAAGCTAACCAAAGAGCCCAAAGGGTCGGCCACAAAAGTAATAGGCTTCCAATGGGTTTATCAACTCGCATTAGCAGTCCATATTGATTTAACCGATGCCTGGCAAGAGGAGAAAGGTACTGCAGCAAATTTAGCCGTTGCCAAATACTGTTTTTTTTAATTTGCAACAAGGTAAAGCGTATGACTTGAAAAATGCCAACTGATTTGGTGTTCTTGTTTGAGCGTTTTCCACTAGTTTTCATAAACGGGACAGTCAGGAAGAAAAATCTCAGTGATTAGTAGTGGGCCCGTTTGAACTTCAAACAAGGAGCGGCGCTGCCAAAGCGGAAAATTGGTGGGTATATCGAAGGCTTCTAACCCAACCTCATCCGCAAAAACTAAATCCAATCGCATTTCAGTACGGACCGCATTAAGTGGCCCGAAAAGTACTTTACCTAATGGGTTACGCTTCATTCTGACCAAACGCTTTGCCTTGCCAGTAAGCGTTGAAAAAGGAATAACGGTCTTAGCAAACAACCAATTAGTATCTTTTGTTCCCATCGTTATTTGTCTAATATGGGCATAATTTCTCGGCGCAATTCCTAGAACTTGATTGTCTTTGAAGCCGGCTTGAGCTTTACCCTCAGCTAAACAATTGAGAAATGGCGCGCACCCCATTATCTCAGTCATTAGATCGGTAAGACTGCTTCTTTCAGTCAACAATGCTAGGGAATTGGCCTTCAAAGGGGTACTCAGTCTGTTAATCCAAATTTTGCCCGCCAGTATACCAAAATCAACTAGCTGAAGAGCTGAAAATTTCGATTTTTTTGTCCAAATCCGGCGGACTGGTGTAAAATGTCGCCTTTACATAATTCTAAGCCCCTAATAGCCAAAGAGTAATAATATGAAGAAGTGGGAATGCATAGTTTGCGGATGGATTTACGAAGAACAAAAAGGCTGGCCAGAAGATGGCATTGCCCCTGGAACAAAATGGGAAGATGTGCCTGAAGACTGGCTCTGCCCAGATTGCGGAGTCGGAAAAGAAGACTTCGAAATGATTGAAATTTAACCCTTATTATTGATTTTAACCTCAAAGGTATAACCCTATGACTCTTGCAAACAAAGTTTTAGCCGTTAATGATGATTTACCTATAAGAACAGACAAACCGGTACATAGCGGGAAAGTACGTTCGGTATATTGGTTAACTGAAGCAGATAGTGCTCGACTTATAAAAGAAAATGGATACGACGTTCCTGCGGATGCCCCTCTTGCGATTATGGTTATTAGCGACCGAATTTCTGCGTTTGACTGTATTTGGCATGGCGAAGGCGGCATGAATGGTGTTCCAGGAAAAGGTGCTGCGCTCAATGCCATTTCAAACCACTGGTTTAAGTTGTTTAAACAACAAGGGCTTGCCGATAGTCATATTTTAGATATCCCACATCCGTTAGTTTGGATTGTACAAAAAGCCAAGCCTGTGATGATTGAAGCTATCTGTCGACAATACATAACGGGTTCCATGTGGCGTGCTTACGGAAAAGGTGAAAGAGAATTTTGCGGGATTACAATTGCAGAAGGGCTCGAAAAAGATCAGCGTCTTCCAGAGCTATTGATGACTCCATCAACCAAAGGTATTTTGAAAGGTATACCAGGTGTTCCAGAAGCAGACGACGTTAACATTACGCGTCAAGATATTGAACAAAATTACCAAGCCTTCAATTTTCAGTCTAAAGACGATATTACGCTTTATGAAAAGCTACTAACGGAAGGTTTTGATCTCATCACTGCCTCGCTTGAAAAAGTTGAGCAAATATTTGTTGATACCAAATTTGAATTTGGCTATGTCAACGATGCCAATGGTGAACCAAAACTAATTTATATGGACGAAGTGGGTACCCCAGACTCCAGCCGAATTTGGGACGCAAAAGCATATAGCGAAGGTAAAGTTGTTGAAAATTCTAAAGAAGATTTTAGGCAGCTCTTGCTTAACCACTTTCCTGATCCTGACATTTTGCTTAACAAAGAAAGAATGCCAGAGCGACAAGCTCTAGCTAAAGATAACGACTTACCTGAATCGGTGCTAATGAAAATTTCTGAAACTTATGTTGGCATTGCTGAAAAAATTATCGGTGAAAAAATTACCCTATCAGACAATCCAAGAGCAGAAATTTTAAGTGTTCTTAAAGATAAGTATCAGTTAGTCGATTAACCACTGTAGGCCAGCTTGATATTAATCAAGCTGGCTACCAGAGACCTTCTTATTAAGTTGAATAATCTTTTCTGATAGGCTTGTCAGGATATTGAGGAACAATTGTGGATGTGAATGTACCATCTGCGAAAACTCATCTTTATGCACCATCAGTACCGTACAATCAGTTTTTGCAATCACACTAGCCGTTCTTTTCTGTCCTGTTAGCACCGCTATGGCACCAAATATTTCATCCTTGTTAATAACACCAACTTCTACATCATTATGAACGGCGACGGCACTGCCCTCACTAATAGAGTAAACATAATCCGCATCATCCCCCTCATTGATGATAGCCATTCCAGCACGATAACGACCAAAACCAGGATTAGCTCGTTCGGTTTTTTGAGTCAAAACACCAATCATTTGGTTCGTTTGAAGTTGGCTTAAAGACATCAGTGATACAAATAACGCAACAACTTCTTGGTGACCAGCAATAGCAGCACATAGGTCAGTGAGCATGATAGTTTTTACCGAGACATCCGATTTAACCGTATAGTAGAGACCGGTTTCTTCAACGTCTTCAATAGACGGATGAATAATAACATCCCCTTTTTCAAAGATAAAAAGGTCCTTATCGTCATACTCCGTGGCAATATTTCCTTCCTCGACTATGTAAAGTCGATTGGGCCAAATTCCTTCATTTCTAACCTGGTTAGTATCTAAGTTAGTCAGCTCAATATTAAGAGACTCTAACTGCTGAAGAAATTTTTTGCTTTTCTTGTGAATTTCTAGATTTACAAACGTGAATACATCTTGCTGCTCATTTAAACTAATCATCACATAAATCCTCTATTAATTCTGTGCCGGAAAGCTACTGTAACTCTGAAATATACTCGACCACCTGCTCAGTGTTTCCTTCAAAGATTATCCGGTCACGTTT
>CAJQOL010000184.1 GCA_905479925.1 uncultured Kangiellaceae bacterium
AAATCCTGATGCATTTGCCAATGGCAATATCAACAATTTGTTAGAAGGCAAAGTCCTAACAATTCCTGATGCATCAACTATACAAAATGTGCCAAAGCGTGCAGCACTGCAAGATGTTGTTATGCAAAATCGAGAATGGCGTTCTGGTGGTGCTAGAAAAATAGTTGCTCAAGGCGATGACCAAAGCTCCGGTGACGGACAAGGTGGCGACGGCGCTAGACTAAGTTTAGGTACGGACAATGATTCTAATGATGCGGACGGTTACGGTGCTGATGAGGCTGAGTTAAATGAAATAAAAAATGAGTTGAATAAGGCTCAAGAAGAATCAGCCACTTTACAGGCTGAAAACGAAGCACTCAGGGCCCGTTTAGCTGAAATATTAGCCAAAGTTGAAGATAATCAAGAGTCGGCAGTTGAGGTTGAGGATGCGGAATTAGCAGCTTTAGGCCAAACTAATGAAGATAACAATGAACAAAATGAAAGCGAAACTGCAGAAGATACTACCCCTGAAACTGAAGACACCGTTGCGGATTCAGCGGATCAGCAAGAGCAAGCCAATGACGCTGTTGAAAGTGATACCGAACAAGCCGATACAGCACAAGCAGATGCGGAGCAACAGGAAGAGCAGGTTGATGATACAGCGGATACTGAGAAAGTAGCGGACCAACAGCAAGATACTGCGCCACCGACAATTTTTAAGAAAGAAGAAACTAGTATGATGGATGATCTACTAGGTGGTGGTTTAGTCATGTGGGGAAGTATTGGCTTAGTGGTGATAGCGTTGGTCATGGCGGTTTTCTGGCGAATGAGAAAGCGAATGGAAGAAGACGAGTTCCAAGATGATTTGGTCGCTTCTGCTGGTGCTGGCTCAATGGATACAACTGAAGCCTTTGAACTTCCGGATGTTGGCGACGATATGCTCGTTGAATTGGATATGGATGACGACGAACAGGTCTCACCGGAGAAGTCTGACGAAGCCTTCGACCCGCTTGGTGAAGCCGATATTTATATTGCCTATGGCAAACATGAGCAAGCGGAGAACTTGCTTCTTGATGCGATAGAAGACAATCCAGTAAGAGCAGACTTGAAAGTTAAGTTAATGGAATGTTATGCAGAAACAGATGACCAAGAAAAATTTGAAGCATTAGCTAAAGAAGTTACTGAGGCTGTTGATGCCGATGAATGGCAGGAACAGGTTAGTTCTATGAGAGCGCAAGCATGGGGCGGTGGCGAAGAATCTATTGCGTCGATAGAAGATGATTTCGATCTACCTTCAACGGAAGATATTTTTGGTGAAGACGACGAAGATGAACTAGATATTGACTTTGAAGAGTGTATCGACGAGAACGCATTAGACGACACAGATGACGCAGACATAGACTTTTCAGCTTCGGATAGTGCCGATGACGACTTTGATGTACTCGAAGGTCTAGATGACTTGGATGATGTCGAAGAGCTTGATGATATTGACGAGCTAGGTGATATTGACGAACTAGGTGAGATCGAAGGACTAGACGATGTTGACGGTTTAGACTCGCTTGACGAATTAGAAGATGCTTCTGATGAAGCCATTGAAGAAAGTTTTGAAGAGTTAGATATCGACATGGGGGACGAGCCAGAGATTTCAGCTGATGACTCCGATGATGATTTCTCCATCAGTCTGGATGAAGACGAATTTTCGGTTGATTCAGATGATGACGACGATGACCTCTCTATTTCGTTTGACGAAGATGAGTTGGAAGATGAGCTATCTTTAGATTCCGAAGATGACTTTGACGGAGATTTTAATTTCGAAGACTCAGACGACGATATGGATTTTGACGACGCGATGGGCGATGATGGCGATGAGATAGCAACTAAACTTGATTTAGCACGCGCTTACGTTGATATGGGTGATGCTGACGGCGCCAATGAAATTCTAAAGGAAGTGGTTGCTGAAGGTAATGACGAGCAAAAGAAAGAAGCACAAGATTTAATAGACAAGTCTAGCTAGTCTCAGATCTTTAATTTATCAAAAGGCGGTTTATCCGCCTTTTTTTATACTTTAAACTTTATAATTATGCAGTTAATCGATCAAAATAATACAAGTCGTATCGCTTTGGGGGTGGAGTATTCTGGAGAGCGTTATTGCGGCTGGCAAAAACAACACCATTCTCCCTCGGTACAGGAACCTCTAGAAGAAGCACTTTCAAAAATAGCGGATCAGCCGATTAAGGTTTTCTGCGCAGGACGAACCGATACTGGTGTCCATGCAACGGGACAAGTTGTTCATTTTGATATGAGAGGTTCGCGGCCGCCTACGGCTTGGCTACGGGGAGCAAATAACCATTTACCTTACGATATATCGGTCGTATGGTCTAAGCCTGTCAGTGAAGAGTTCCACGCGCGTTTTTCTGCAACCAGCCGAACCTATCGTTATATTATTCAAAATAGCGAGTCACCAACAGCGACACTACATGGAAAAGTAGCCTGGCACCGACGCCCACTGGATCATTGTTTGATGCAAAGTGGGGCGGATTACCTAGTTGGAAAGCAAGACTTCAGTTCCTTTAGGGCTAGTGCCTGTCAGGCTAATACCGCCATAAGAACGGTCGAATCGGTCACCTTATCTCGAATGAATCAAATGATATTTATTGATATTAAAGCTAATGCCTTTCTGCATCATATGGTTCGCAACATTGTTGGTTGTTTACTGCTTGTTGGTGAGGGACGGCGAGAGCCCATTTTTGTAAAAGAATTGCTAGCCAAGTTTGATCGGCGTTTAGCACCTGATACCGCTAAACCGGGTGGATTGTATTTAGTTGACGCAGGTTATCCTGAGTCATTACAGATTCCAAAGAGTAATATGACGCCCCTTGGCTTTCCGATAGAGTAGAAATTGGTCTAGCTATACTGCTCAAAGCATACAAAGCACAGATAAGACCAGTTATTGTTTGCACTAAGTTGATGGATTTATCGATTTATCTTTTTTTAAAGGGTGGTAGAATAGCGCCCAATACAGCATGAAACACTAAGAGAATATAGACATGAGCTGGTTTGAGAGAATTCTTCCAAAACGTACTACGACCGTTTCTGATAGACGGCGCTCTGTGCCTGAAGGCGTATGGTCTAAATGTAAGAACTGTGATGCAGCGATCTATCGTGCAGAACTAGAAAGAACCCTAGAAGTTTGCCACAAGTGTTCATTTCATATGCGTATTACCGCTAGAAAAAGGCTCGTTAAATTTCTAGATGAGACGAATCTAGTAGAAATCGCTGAAGAACTAGAACCAATCGATATCCTTAAGTTTAAAGACTCAAAGCGCTATAAAGATCGTATCTCCGCCGCTCAAAAAGTGAGTGGTGAAAGGGATGCTCTTGTTGTGTTCTCGGGTGATTTAAAGGGAATGCCGGTAGTTGCTTGTGCTTTTGAGTTTAATTTTATGGCAGGCTCCATGGCTGCTGTTGTTGGTGAAAAATTCGTTCGAGCGGCTAATGAAAGTTTGAAGCATAATAAACCGCTAATTTGTTTCTCTACCAGCGGCGGTGCACGTATGCAGGAAGCGTTAACCTCCTTATTTCAAATGGCTAAAACGAGTGCTGCACTGGCACGGCTTTCCAATAAAGGGATACCCTTTATTTCGGTATTGACCGACCCAACAATGGGCGGAGTTTCAGCTAGTTTGGCAATGCTTGGAGACGTCAATATCGGTGAACCAAACGCTCTTATTGGTTTTGCTGGTCCACGGGTTATCGAGCAAACCGTGAGAGAAACGTTGCCAGAAGGATTTCAAAGAAGTGAGTTCTTGCTTGATCATGGAGCAATTGACATGATTATTGACCGACGCGATATGCGTGACAGAATTGCGGCTTTGTTATCGAAGATGGTTAACGCAGAAGAAATAATCAGCGAGTAGAATAATAACCAGCTGCTGGTTCGCCTTTTATACCCAAACTCAAGAAACGCAATTTTAGATCTTAAGCAATGGTTTAGGCCGTTGCTTGAGCTATCTTTTTAGACCGTCGCGCGAGCAGTGCTTTAGACCTTTGCTTCAGCTATGTATTAGACCCTTGCTTAAGCTATATATTAGACATAATTACCGGCAGCATACCCCGATGCCCAAGCCCACTGAAAATTATAGCCACCGAGGTGGCCAGTCACGTCTAATACCTCACCAATAAAGAACAAATTATCACATAAAGAAGATTCAAAAGTTTTCGAAGAAATGTTTTTGGTTTCAACGCCGCCAAGTGTTACTTCAGCAACTCGGTACCCTTCGAGACCTGCGGGGTAAATTGTCCAGTTGGTTAACGAGTTAACGAGTTTATCTAAGCTGGGTTCATCGAGCTGTTTTAGTTTTGAATGGCATTGAAATTCGTCGCAGAAAAAGCTTGCTAGAGATTGACTCATTTCGGACGCTAACAGCGTTTTCGTCTGTATGTCTGGTCTGGTATTGCGGTTTTCTTTAATCCACTCAGGCACGTCAAGGTTTGGTAATAAATTGATCGACAAAGGGTCTCCTTGGCGCCAATAGCTTGATATTTGCAGAATGGCAGGTCCGCTTAATCCTTTATGGGTAAAAAGCATGGCTTCCTTAAAAGATTGGGAGTTACACGTAACAATCACGTCTAGCGAATTTCCAGGTAGGTTATTGGTCTTGTTGAGCCACCGTTTATCGAATGTTAATGGCGATAAGGCTGGGGTCGTTGGCAACACTTTGTGGCCAAACTGTTCGGCTATTTGATAGCCAAAGTCACTAGCGCCCATGGTTGGAATTGATAATCCTCCGGTAGCAATGACGACAGAGTGACAAAGGTAGTCTTGGTTTTCAGTTTTCACAGTAAACGCCAGATTATCATCGTTTTTATTGATTTGAGATATCGGAGTTTTCAGCAATATATCTACCTTACTTTCCCGACACTCATTGAGTAATAAATCCCTTATATCCTTAGAGCTTTTCTTGCAGAATAACTGACCTAAACCTTTATCGTAATATTCGATTTGGTATTTTTCCACCAATTCAATGAAATTCCACTGATTATAACGACTCAAAGCTGACTTACAAAAATGTGGGTTGTCAGATAGGTAGTTTTCGGGTTCTATCGAATAATTGGTGAAATTACAGCGCCCGCCGCCTGACATCAGTATCTTTTTACCAACCTTATTCGCGTGGTCTAGAATTAGTACCTTTTTGCCACGTTTAGCAGCGGTTATTGCGCACATTAAACCCGCGGCCCCGGCCCCGATAACTATCACTGCGTAGTTTTCGTTCATATTTTGCTTAGCTATTTTATTAAGTCTAATGATCTTACCTTAATTAGCTAATAAGTGTTTGAATTAGTAGCTCAATCAGTCATAAATACGTTAATTGTCATTGTCTTCAAAGTTAGGTATGCTGGAGCTGCGCTACAGTCATATCTTAGGGCAATTTTATTCTAAATTATGGTTCGCTAGCGGTTTGGTGTTTGACTCAGTTTTTTACGAAATAGACCTGTTGTGAGGACGCATAGATGTATAAAGAAATGTACTACAATGATGATTTGGAAAATTTGGCGGAAGAAGTCGTTTTTGAACAGATTCATCTTTTGTTGGAAGACGATGAAGTGGATGTGCCATCCTCTGAGGTTTCCATACAAGATATTGCGGCAATTGCACTGAACAATATGCCGGCCAAGTACTGCTGTAATTTTCTGGAAAAACGAGAGCCCGGCGAGCAACTTCAAGATGAAGTGAAAGATCTAAAACGCTACGCAAAAAGACAAGTATTAAAAGCTATTAGAAAAGTAAAAGCGATCCCCCACGATTAAATCAAAAACGGGATTGCTATAGAATAACTCTATTAAAACTCGAAAAATATCTAACACAAAGGCCACTGATGCTGGAATACAACGTTAAACTTTCGGGCTGCGAATGCTCGATAGTTGAATGGAACCCCGACGCTAAAATTCCGGTTATTGCCTTGCATGGCTGGTTAGACAACCTATCTTCATTTGAAGCTATTGCTCAACATTTAAAAGATTATAGAATCATTGCCGTCGATTTTCCCGGACATGGGCATTCCCACCATATAGAAGAAGGAAGAAGTTATCATTTTGTTGACGGTTTATTCTTGATCGATGACTTGATTGAGTATTTAGGGTTGAAAACTGTTCACTTATTAGGGCATTCCATGGGGGGCGCTATAGCGACACTTTACGCCGCCACACAACCTAGCAGAATAGCGAAGTTAGCACTTATTGAAGCTTTAGGACCGGTTACCTCTCCGGTATCAGCTAGTACTAATATGATGGGAAAAGCGCTGTCTCAACGAAGAGCGCTAAAAGAAAAACGGAAGCCGGTTTATCCGGACTTTGAGCTAGCATTAAACGCACGGGCCGAGGTATCGGAGGTAGAGCCTTTATTAATTAAACCTATTGTGGAGCGGGGGTTAACGAGGTTGGCGGACGGAACTGGTTTCACCTGGCGAGCGGATTCTCGTTTGCGTATTCCTTCTGCTTTACGCATAGGAGAGCAACAAATTCGTTCTATTATTTCTAACCTTACCTGTCCGGCTCTTTTAATTGAAGCTGAGTCAGGCTTGTTGTTAAAGGAAGATGCTAAATATATCCAAGAACGCAAAGCGCTAGTTCCACAGTTAGAAATTCATCAGATTCCCGGTAGCCATCATCCTCATCTAGAGCGTCCCGCTGAAGTTGCTAGCCTGATAGAGCGTTTTTTAAACTAATCAGTCATTTCTGCGGCTCGATTAGGCAGTTAAATCAATATATGGACTAGGCTGAGTGTTATCTGTCTAGTATACTGGCCAACTGGACAGACCATTTAAAATAATAAAAGACAGCCTAGATAGGTTTGGTGGGAGAAAAACAATAATGCAAAAACCGTGGTTAAAATCTTATCCGGAAAATGTTCCTGAAGAGATAGATTTAGATCGTTATCAGTCCCTCGTTGAAATCTTTGACGAAAGTGTTGCTCAGTACTCGGATCGGCCAGCGTTTGAGAATATGGGAACAACTTATACTTATTCTGAACTTGCTCAAAAAGCAACCGACTTTGCAGCCTATCTACAATGTGAACTGGGTCTGGAGCATGGTGACAGGTTGGCGATAATGATGCCTAATTTGTTGCAATACCCAGTTGCTATATTCGGTGCAATGAAGGCCGGACTTAGTATTATCAATGTGAACCCCTTGTATACCGAAAGAGAGCTTAAACATCAGCTAAACGATGCGAGCGCGGATGCATTACTTATCGTTGCTAATTTTGCCTGTACATTCAGCGCTATTCGAAATGAAACTCCTGTTAAACATGTGATTGTCAGCCAGCTAGGTGACGGCCTTGCGGGCCTAAAGGGGCATTTAATAAATTTTGCGGTTAGTAAAATTAAAAAGATGGTACCAGCTTATCATTTGCCGGAAGCTATCAGTTACAAAACAGCTTTGAAAAAAGGAGCGAAACACAAACTCACTCCGGTAACTTTAGATCACAATGATATCGCTTTCTTGCAGTATACCGGTGGAACAACTGGGGTGGCTAAAGGAGCGGTTCTGACTCATAAGAACATGGTTGCCAACCTTATGCAGTCAAGCGCGTGGTTAGAAGGATCCTTGGTAAAGGGCGAAGAAATTGTTATAACGGCGTTGCCGCTTTACCATATCTTTTCATTGACAGCCAATTGCATGATATTTATAAAAATGGGTGGTAAGAATATACTAATTACTAATCCGAGAGATATGCCGGGGTTTGTGAAAGAACTATCCAAGCATGCCTTCACGGTCGTTACTGGCGTTAACACGTTATTTAATGGCCTGCTCAATACCGAAGGGTTTGATAAGTTAGATTTTAGCCACTTTAAGTTTAGCTTAGGTGGAGGCATGGCGGTTCAAGAAGCAGTAGCAAAGCGCTGGCTGAAGGTGACTGGAGTGCCGTTGTTAGAAGCATATGGCTTAACCGAGACATCTCCGGCTGTTTGCATGAATCCAAGTTACTTAAAAGATTATAATGGCACTATCGGGTTACCAATAAGTTCTACCGAGGTTTCTATAAGGGATGAAGAAGGTAACGAATTACCGCAGGGTGAGGCGGGAGAACTTTGGATTAGAGGTCCTCAGGTTATGCGCGGTTATTTAGATAGACCCAAAGAGACAGCAAATGTTTTAAAAGCTGGCGGATGGTTTACTTCTGGTGACGTAGCCACAATGGACGAGAATGGCTTTTTTAAGATCGTAGATCGAATTAAAGATATGATTTTAGTTTCGGGGTTTAACGTTTACCCCAATGAAATTGAAGATGTAGTCGCCTGCAATGACAAAGTACTGGAGGTAGGAGCTATCGGCATTCCTAGCGAATCGAGTGGCGAAGCAGTTAAACTGTTTGTGGTTAAAAAAGATCCTAGTTTAACAGAGCAAGAGCTTATTGCTTACTGTAAGGAGAACCTAACCGGTTACAAAGTGCCTAAAGCGATCTCGTTTATTGACGAACTTCCTAAGTCCAATGTTGGTAAGATATTGAGGCGCGAGCTTCGAGATTTATAAATTGTCCCCCTTAGACTCTTTTGAACTTTTTTTGCCCGGTGCATCTAAGCGAGTACCGGTCTTTTATGTTGATAGTCAAATAGACTTTGAATCGGTTTCAAAGCAATGGCTTGATTTGCCTTTACTGGCCATCGATACGGAGTTTGAGAGACGAACAACTTACTTTGCTAAACTGGCGCTGCTGCAGGTTTTTGACGGGCAAGCGATATACCTTATTGACCCGCTTGAACTGTCGTGTACAGATTCTTTTAAGCAGGTAATGATTTCTGAAAGCACGGTTAAAATTCTGCACTCCTGTAAGGAAGATCTAGAGGTTTTGTATACCGAATGGGGCTGCCGAGTTGAAGGGTTATTTGATACCCAGGTCGCTTATCAATTTATTAATCAGGAACTTTCAATTGGTTACGCTAAATTGGTGGAAACCTTAACCAACGATGCTGTCGACAAAGAACAAACTAAGTCAGACTGGACGAAACGACCACTGACGGATAAACAATTGAAATATGCGGCGATTGATGTGCTCTATCTGGTTAGGTGCTTCACGCTATTAAATGAGGAGTTAACGGATAAGAGCTATAGGCCTTTTTTCGAACAGGAATGCAAAGAGTTGTGTGTCAATGCAGCAGCTCGAGCGGACAACTTATCAGACTATCGTGACGCAAATGACGTTTGGCATCTAGACGCTGAACAGCTTGCTTTATTTAAAGCTTTATTTGATTGGCGAGAAAAAGTCGCACGCACAGATAATAGAACCAAAAATCATATTATAAGAGACCAGGGTTTGGTGGAAATTGCACAGCGCCAGCCTAGCTCGATAACTCAAATTAAAAAAATTAATGACATTCACCCGCGCTCTATTCGTCTTTATTCGGAACAGTGGCTAACACTTATACAAGCGCATCAGAAAACGCCTTTTGCTGCCCTCGAAGTGGTGGTCGATCCGAGAAATGTGGATGTTAATAAGCAGTTTTCTCAAAAAATAGAGAGTATCGTCAAACAAGTAGCCAAGGAAAACGAGCTATTAACAACGGCTTTACTTAGCAAGCGAATAATACGAAAGCTTGGTTATGCGCTTCTAACCGGAGCCGCTCCACCAGCCGCATGGAGCGGCTGGAGAAAGAAACTATTAAGTGAACCGATCAGCAGAATATCGAAACAATTTGTTAATTAGAGAGCAATTTTCGCAACATCTCAGTTTTTTTTGATAGTATTGCCGGCATCAGTAACTCAATCCAGAGTTTGTCGCTATTAAAAATGAGTAATCATATGTTAGCCAGCGTTTATCGTAGCAATCTAAAAGACCAAATGTACCTTTACCTCACTAAGAAAGACGATTTTTCAAAGGTTCCGGAACCTTTGCTAAAGTTATTTGGCAAACCAGAATTCAGTTTACAACTCAACTTAGCTAAACGAGCAAAATTAGCGAGAGTTGAACTTTCTGAAGTAAAAAACGCCTTAGATGAACAGGGATATTTTTTGCAGATGCCGCCTGTCACCCACGAAAATAGAGCCGGCCAGATAACTAACTCAAAGGCGTTCTAGCAAGGGCTTCGATTATTATCCGCAATCGCTGAATGGGAACTGTTTGGCGGATGTTACGCATTATCCAAGCGAAATGGAGTTGTATTTGAATAAGTCATCAATTTTTAAACTGTTTTTTATTCTGGTTATGGTTTTAAACAGTGTGGTTATTGGGCCTTTATGGGCCTCGTCAGAGCCTGTTTCTGAGAAAGCCGATCCCGCAAGTCAATTCAATATTTGGAAAGTAGCGCTAAAAGATGACATGAAGCTTCAAGGTGCGTCTCCAGAGCTTGTTGACCAAATTGTTAAATCATTAACCTACATACCAAGGGTAATTAAACTAGATAGACATCAGCCGGAAGGTCGAATGACCCATGAAACCTATTTGACTAAGGTAATTCCCCCTAGCAAAGTAAAAAAAGCTAGAGAACAATATCTACTAAATAGCGATAAATTAGCGACCGCAGCAGAGTTAACTGGTGTTCCAGCTCATTACATTGTCGCATTGTGGGGGAAAGAGACCAATTTTGGCACGATAACTGGAAATTACTCAGTTCCAAGTGCGCTAGCAACGTTGGCGTTTGATGGCCGCAGAGCATCATTTTTTCGTCGCGAGTTAATGGCTGCGGTTAAAATATTGGCTCAAGGCCACATAAAGCTTGAAGATATGAAAGGATCTTGGGCTGGCGCAATGGGGAACTGTCAGTTTATGCCAACCAGTTTCTTGCAGTTTGCAGTTGATGCCAATAATGATGGAAAGAAAGACATTTGGTCCGATAAAGATGATATTTTCGCATCGATGGGTAATTACTTGTCCAGATACGGTTGGGACAAGTCGCAAACTTGGGGTCGTCAGGTTAAATTGACCAAACCGTTTGCGGAGTACTCTATCGGTAAAAAGCATCGCCAGCCATTAACTAATTGGCAGTCATTAGGCGTACGCCGAATGAATGGCTCTGATTTACCTTCGGCGGATATTTCTGGCTATCTAATTGCGCCCGGAGGGGAAAAAGGGCGTATTTATATGGTATATCCTAATTTTGATATTATTATGAAATGGAACCGTTCTCATTATTTTGCGACTGGGGTTGGATTTCTAGCAGATAGAATCATTTACCCTCCAATTAAGTGAAAATAGGCGAATATCGTTGAATTTTTATACGAAGTGGTTTAACAGCGAGGACAAAGAGGGTAAAACCTTACCTTGGCCCTGCAGTAAAGTTGTCTGTGTCGGTAGAAACTATGTCGCCCATGCGAAAGAATTAAATAATCCTATACCAAAAACTCCGCTGCTCTTCATTAAGTCGACTAATACTTTGGCCGACCTTGAGCAGCCTATCAAATTACCTCAAAGCAGCGAACAATGTCATCATGAGCTTGAAGTTGCGATAGTGGTCGGTAAGCGGCTTACTAACGCATCTTATGAAGAAGCAACGGCAGCGGTTTTTGGAGTAGGTCTTGGTTTGGATTTAACCTTGAGGGACCTTCAAAGCCAATTGAAAAATAAAGGCCAGCCATGGGAAAAAGCTAAAAATTTTGACGGTGCGTGTCCCTTGTCTGGGTTTATCGATTTTAACGGATCGCTTGGGCTCGATAAGTTAGAGTTTGCGATGAAAATTAACGGTAAAGTTGTTCAACGTGGCAATACTAGCAATATGATTTTTCCAATTATCTCCCTTCTAGTTGATATATCTCGTCACTTTAGTCTGTTTCCTGGTGACGTTGTGTTAACTGGAACGCCTGAAGGTGTTTCGGCGTTGCATCCAGGTGATCTTCTAGAGCTGTCACTTAATGAGACAATACTGGCTACGACACTCGTAGACTAGTGGCCTCAGAGCAACGGCGGTAGACTAGTGGCCGTAGAGCAATGGCCGTAGAGCAATGGCCGTAGAATGCTAGCCTAAAACAGGTTAGACTGCGCACCAGCATTGTTTCAGTCTTTTTTCCAGCAACCAGTATAGAGGACCTATTTTGTCGTCCATCACCAATAACGAAAGGTTTTGGGAAACTATCCCGTTTGACCAGCTTAATTCAAAGCAATGGGAACAAATCTGTGATGGTTGTGCTCAATGTTGCGCGCATAAACTGCAAGATGAAGAGACCGATGAAGTCTTTTTAACGAATGTTGTTTGTCAATATTTAGACCAAAACAAGTGCCAATGTTCTGTGTACGGTGACCGACATGTTCATGTACCTGACTGTATAAAAATTACACCTGAGAATGCAAAGGCTCTACCTTGGATCCCGGATACTTGTGGATATAAATTATTAGCCAATGGTCAGCCTTTACCTGACTGGCACCCATTAATGACAGGGGATTCTGAATCAACAAAAAATGCCGATATGACGATAACTGGCAAAGTTATCAGTGAAGCAGATATTGATATAGATGACCTTGAAGATTTTATTGTCGAGGATAGTTATTTCAATCGTTTATGTCGAAAAATAGGTGCTTAATCGCCAATTTCAGACCTTTTAGTGATTAAATTACCTGATAAAACAGGATTAAAAGCCCCAGCGGCTGTTGTCTTAATTGCTTTTAAGAAAACAGAGCTCATTAGATTAAAATTGAAGCAAATGACCTTCGTTTAGTTATCGTTTTACCTTCGCCTTCTGCGATATTCATTGAATTTAACCGAGATACTTAATCAAAGATCTAGTTTATCGCGCTATCTTGCTGAAAACTATGAATTAATCCATTTTTAGTCTAAACTGAGAGAGATTATTGAATAACCAGCAAAAGGTCGTTTTATGGGGAAGTCTAAGTCGTTAGCAATATTGATTGGATTGTTGTGCTTTTTTACGGCCAACGGTATCGACGCCGCCGATGCAAAATCCAAAGCTAAAATCGCTGATGTTCGGTTATTAATTGATATTTCCGGCAGTATGAAGAAAAACGACCCTAATAACTTAAGGGTACCGGCTTTACAATTGGTGACTAACCTATTGCCAAAAGGAGCGGACGCTGGCGTTTGGGCTTTTGGTCGTTACGTCAATATGATGGTGCCACTATCCAAGGTCGACCAAAAGTGGCAGATAGATGCAACCCAATCCGCAAGAAAAATCAACTCAAAGGGACTTTATACAAACATTGGAAATGTCCTAGAAAAATCTATTTTTGGATGGAGTTCACCATCTAGTCAAGAAAAGCGTAGTTTAATTCTTCTAACCGATGGCATGGTCGATATCTCTAAGGATGCTGCAGTAAACGCTGCTGAGCGGGAAAGAATACTTTCAGAAGTTTTGCCCAAAATAAAAAATGCGGGGGTCGCTATTCATACCATCGCGTTATCGCAAAATGCTGACCACGAGTTATTGAAAGAGCTATCACAGCAAACCGACGGATGGTATCAAGCTGTTGATAATGCCGAAGATTTACAGAAAATTTTTCTTAAGATATTTGAACAGGCTGCTGAAAGAGATAATTTACCAATTTCAGACAACAAGTTTTCAGTGGATGCAAGTATCGAAGAAATGACCGTTCTAGTATTTAGGAAGGATTCTGACTCAGTAGCAAAATTAATTTCGCCTTCGGGTTTAGAGTACGATAAAAACTCCTCTGACAAAGAACTAAGGTGGTTTTCAACTGATGGTTATGATTTAGTCACATTGCAAAATCCGGAAACCGGACAGTGGAATATTCAAGCTGATGTTGACCCTGATAATCGAGTAATGGTAGTTAGTAAGTTAGGTTTGTCAATTGCCGAGCTCCCTAATAACCTTTTAGCTGGAGAATCTATAAGTTACGAAATGCAGCTGCTGGAAGAGGGAGCTGTCATTAATAACCCAGAATTTCTTAATTTAGTTGATGCAAAACTTGAACAAAATAAGGCGGGTCAAAAGAGCAAGTTAGCGATGTTTTTTGACAGCGGAAGCCAGACATTTAAGCAAAGCTTTTTTACTGAAGGGTATGAAGGAGAGCTACGTTTAAAACTGCAAGTTACAAGTCCTACTTTTGAACGGGTTAGATCCCATGCAATCAATATTTATGGCTCACCACTAGTAACGGAATTGGAAATTTCACCTGACAATGTTGAACCACACAAAGTGATGATGACGGTTAGGGAAGATATCGTTAAACCGGAGAGTTTAAAGATAAATGTCAGTATCTCTAAGCCCGATGGCGAAAAGTTGTATCAAGGCATTGACGACCCATCAACTGCGTTGGAAATTCCCGCTGATTTGACGGGGGGCGATTATAGCGTTGAGTTTACTATATCTGGTGAGTCAGTCCTTGGACGTTCATTTTCAGTGAGTCCTGCCGCGATTGAGTTTAGTGGAAAGGCGTTAATGGAGTCGCAGTCGGAACCAGTAGTAGAGACTGAAGAGCCAAAAGTTGAAGAAAAACCACCGGTTAAAGAAACTGTGGAAGAAGAAAAACTTGATTCTCCTCCTCAGTTAGTGAGGACAGAGCCTGAAGAAGAAGACAGCAATTTATGGTTGTATATAGGACTAGGCGCTAATGTATTGCTCGGAATTGGCGGATTTTTTGTATGGAAGTTGATCAAAAAACGTAGTTCTAAAAATGCTTCGAAAGTAGCAGATGAATTAAGTTTGGACGATGACGATGACGACGACGACGGTGATGACGATGACGATGACGATGACGATGACGATGACGACGATGATGACGATGATGATGACGATGATGATGACGATGATGATGAGGATAAAGGTTAAATGTCTATGATTCATTTTCCAAGCGCAACCAATCGTCGGTTGGTGCTATCATTGTCCTGTGCGGTTAACTTAGTGAGGTTTATGTAGTATGAATTCTGGTGACTTTTCATTCGTTATCATAATCGAAGCGGTTTTGCCTTTCTTTGTCCTGTCTATCGTATTGCTGCTCGTTATTCTGTCTGGGAGAAAGAAGTATAAAGAAGCATCAAAGGCGTTGATTTTGAACGTTAAATCCAGCGAAAAACGCGAAAGGCAACGTTTGATTGAGTTTCAAACTGAAAAACTGAATATAGAGACAAAAGCGGCGAAAAAGAATGCCAAGAAAATTATCAATGACCGCAAATTCTTGGTAAGAAATTTAGTGAGTGGTCTGCTTGATAAAAATGTTGAAGCTATCAGTATGCTCAATCAAGATCTTGACCGGATTAGTTCACGTTATCACGGATTAAATGTTGTGGCACCTGAGCCTGTTGCTGTCGTGGAAGAAGAGCCAGAAGAAACCGAGGAAGAAATCGATTTAAAGGCTGAAGTAAAGAGTTTGAAGCAAGAAGTTCATGTTACTTTGACGACTTTAAACAATATATTCAAAGAATTTAGCTCGATGTTTGGTGAAGATGATATCCCTGAAGGGCAAATGAGTGTAGATCAAATAATCACTGCAATGGAGTCTTTTTCTGGTAAGAGTGCAGTTGCGGAGGAGCCATTAGACGAAGTTGATGAGGAAGAGGAAGACTCTGCAGACTCGTTGGATGACCAACTAGAAGAATCTCTGGCGGATCTAGGGCTAGCGGATGAAGGTGTGTTGTCTGAGGAAGGCGCGGACGAAGATGATCTCGATTTTTCAATGGACAGTGCCATCGATGATATTGACAGTGCTTTAGATGGGCTGGAACTTGATGCAGCTGACGACGAAGAACCAGATTGGGGTGACGCTTTCGCTGAATCTGGGGATACAATGGAAGGCGACCCAAAATAGCCCTTTTAAAACGAGCGACCATAATTTAAACAATTTATTGCCAAATCCCCCTCAAATCGCTCGTTTTTTAGTCATATTAAAAATAAATGAAAAAACTTAGCAATTTGTTGTTGACACATTTATCGACCAACCGTATTATTGCGCCTCGCTGAAAGGCGGAAGCAAAAAGAACTTACTGAACGGTTCTTTTTTGAATTAAATTTCAAGCTTCAACCGGTGCGGAGTGGTAGTTCAGCTGGTTAGAATACCGGCCTGTCACGCCGGGGGTCGCGGGTTCGAGTCCCGTCCACTCCGCCATATTGAAAACGATTGAGACGTAAGTTTCAGTCGTTTTTTTTTGCCTAAGCATTTGTTTCGGCATCATAGAGTTAGAGCCAATTACTCACAGAATCTAGTTTAATGAATCAATATTCAGGCGAAATAGCGGCGTTAGTTACGGCTTTGTGCTGGGCTATCGCGGTAGTTCTTTTTCGTAAACTAGGCGGGCTTTTCACCCCGCTGACTTTAAATCTGTGGAAAGGCGGAATATCTCTATTAGGTCTCGCAATAGCTCTGTTGTTCATTCCATTTAGTTTACCTAATCCCACCGATATTATTTGGTTGCTTGCTAGCGGCTTAATTGGCATTGGCATAGGCGATACCGCATTTTTTGCCGCGCTAAACCGTATGGGAGAGCGCTTAACGTTGCTGGTTGCAGAAACACTCGCACCGGTTTTTACGGCGTTGCTGGCTCTAGCTTGGATAGTTGAGTTGCTTAGTGCCGTTCAGTGGTTAGCAATTGGAATTATCCTTTTAGGTGTCGATATCGTGTTAGGTTCGCGTAAGTCGCGCAAAACTAACAGCGACTTTTCTTTCGGAAGTCTAGCCTATGCTGCTTTAGCTGCGTTTTGCCAGGCCGCAGGCGCCGTTATCGGCAGAGATGTTCTAACCAACTCGGAAATTAACCCAGTGGTGGCGAGTACAATCCGACTTGTCGGTGGAGTTACTTTAATCACCGTTATGTTAGTCTTCACCAAGCAAGCTTGGATGCCCAAAAAAGCAATGAATAAGCGGCAATGGGGTAGTTTATTACTAGCTACATTTATTGGCACATTCTTAGCGATGGTTTTGCAAACCTATTCTTTTGCTCATACTGAGGCGGCAATTGCTCAGTCTTTGTTTGCGAGTAGTATTATTTTCTCACTGTTAATTGCCAGAATACAGGGCGTGCAAATTTCAACTCACGCGCTAGTAGGAAGCCTTATTTCTGTTATTGGCGTTGCTTTAATATTTTTGAGCTGATTTGTCATTTTCTTGTATTGCTAATAAGTGGCGGTTTTAACGGCTTAATCACTAAGTAGTTAATAATTATTAAGGTTAAATTCTATTTGAGCTTTTAACATTAATTTCTTTGATTCAATCTTTTATTACGATTAAACTCACTGACAGTTAGAGACGGTTCTGCCAGTATACAGTGAGGAAGCAAATGCCACATTTAGCATCAAGAATGAGCAACGCAAAAGCCAGCGTAATAATGCAAATTGCCGAAAAAGCAAAGATACTTAAACAGGAAGGCCACGACATAATTAGCTTTTCTGTGGGGGTACCAAATTTCTTGCCAGCAGAACATGTCTATCAAGCGGCAAGAGAAGCGCTTGAGAATGATAACGGACAATATTTGCCAGGAAGAGGAGAGGTTAAATTAATTGATGCTTACCTAAAGCGGTTAGAAAGAAATGGTTTCAAAGGGTTTCAACAGAAAAACATTGCATCAGGTATTGGAGCAAAACATGTCTTGTATTCGTTACTTTATGCATTGGTTAATGAAGGGGACGAAATATTAATCCCGACGCCTTTTTGGACAACCTACCAAGATATTGCTGATTTGATTGGTGCTCAAACACAGCACCTTAAATGTTCTTCACAGCAAGATTACAAATTGACCGCCGAACAATTAGAAAGTGCTATAAACCCTAAGAGCAAAGTATTCCTCTTCAATAACCCGTCAAACCCAACCGGTATGGTATATAGCGAAGCTGAAGTTAAAGCAATTGGTGATGTACTGGAAAAGCATGATCTTTGGATAATCTCGGATGATATTTACAATCGAATGGTTTTTGATGATATGGGGTTCCACCATTTGCTCAAAACAAATCCTGCTCTAGTTGATCGCATGATCATTATTGACTCGATTTCTAAGTCCTACGGGATGCCAGGGTGGAGGGTTGGTATGATGGCGGGCCCGGAGTCTGTTGCTAACGCGATGGTAACTCTTAATAGTAATTCAATAACCAATATTCCTGGAGTTGTTGGCGCAGCAGCAGCGGCGGCAATTGAAGGGCCACAAGATTTCGCCGATGAGATGTGTGTTGAGTTTTCAAAAAAGCGAGACCTTGTGATGCAAACAATGGCTAGGATAGAACTTGTTTCCTGTCCAAGACCTCAAGGTGCGTTTTATGCGTTTCCTGATATCTCGGCGGCTTTTGGAAAGCATCATAACGGCAGGCCTGTTGCTGATGACGTTGCTTTTAGCGAATTACTGCTTGAAACTAAAGGCGTCGCTGTTGTCCCAGGCAGTGCATTCGGTGAGGAAAAGTCGATACGTATTTCTTATGCCTGCCCGACGGAGCAACTGGAAGATGGGTTGAACCGCTTCAGCGAGTTTTTTAACGAGCTAGTGTAATTCGCTCGACAGTATCGCAACAGCCTATCCAGCTTTTCGTTGGTTATTGTGCTTATTTTTGTTAAAGGTTGTTACCTTTCCGTAGCAGCCTTTTAACTAACTTAGTTTTGTATGCACTTTACAGATTTGCCTTTCCCCGAGACACAATAATTAGGTTGTCACGCCGGTTTATTCAGACATTAAAAAATCGTCAATCAATGCTTTTTTTGCTGGCTTCCAAGGGCGCTTTTATTGATAATACGCGCATCTTTACAGGAGCACTTATCTGGCTCCTTTCGGCCTTGATTTTAAAGTTGTTGTGAAATGAAAAGTAACCATAAATTGTCTTTACAGGCGTATGATTTAATTATTATTGGATCGGGACCTGCTGGGGAAAGTGCGGCCGTTAATGCCAGTAAACATGGGTTAAAGGTTGCGGTTGTCGACGATCGCAAAGTGGTTGGCGGTAATTGCACTCACCAAGGCACTATACCCTCGAAAGCCCTGAGACATTCGGTTCATTCGCTTATGAAGTTTAATCGTAACCCGCTTTTTAGAACGATAAGCGAACCTCAATTGCTAACCTTTCGACAAGTCATGCAGTCGGCAGAAGATGTTATTAGAAAACAAGTTGCTATGCGTAGCCGATTTTATAGCCGTAATGATGTATCGTTTATTAACGGAAAAGCGTCTTTTATTGATAAGCATACGATATCTCTTAAAACCGATGAAGAAAACGATCTTAGGTTAACCGCTAAACGTTTTATTATTGCAACGGGATCTCGTCCTTACCGTCCCAAGAATGTTGACTTTGAACATGCGCGAGTGTTTGACTCCGACAAGGTACTAACACTTCAAGAGACGCCCAAACGCGTGGTAATTTATGGTGCTGGTGTTATCGGTTGCGAATATGCCTCTATTTTTAACGGTTTAGGCTGTAAAGTCGACTTAATAAACCCTGGTGAAAAGTTGCTCAGTTATCTAGATGATGAAATCAGCGATGCTCTAAGTTATCACTTGAGAAGTCTTGGAGTTTTGATTCGTCATAACGAAACATTTGAGAGTTTATCAACGGCCAAAGATACAGTGACGGTAAACCTTAATTCTGGCAAAGTCATAAAAGCGGATTTATTTATGTGGGCTAACGGGCGCGCAGGAAATACCGAGTCTCTTAACCTAGCCGCTTTAGGTTTGGAAGCTAACTCTCGAGGTCAACTTGAAGTCGACAAATATTACCGGACGGCACAACAAGGGATTTATGCGGTCGGCGATGTGATTGGCGCGCCGGCATTAGCAAGCGCATCGTATGATCAAGGTCGATGTGCATCTTCTCGAATTGTTAATCGAGAGCACCCTTTATTAATTGACGATATTCCAACAGGTATTTATACAATTCCTGAAATCAGCAGCGTTGGCAAAAATGAAAAGGAACTTACCGCCGCAAAGATACCTTATGAAGTTGGTAAAGCCTATTTCAAAGATACCGCAAGGGCTCAAATTACTGGTGAAGATACTGGCGTTCTAAAATTGTTATTTCATCGAGAAACCCTAGAGTTGTTAGGAATTCATTGTTTTGGCGATCAGGCCGCTGAAATACTTCATATCGGTCAAGCGATAATGGCACAAAAAGGAACGGGTAATAGCATTGAGTATTTCGCAACCCATACTTTTAATTATCCAACTATGGCTGAAGCTTATCGAGTAGCCGCTTTGAATGGTCTTAATCGTTTGTAAAAGCCCATTTTGGAACAAACGAATTAGTATTATTCTGTATAGGTGTTTTTGCTATCAATAGTAACCGTTGAAAGGTTTTTCTTTGAGCTAGGTTTATTAGTTTTGAAACGCAAGGTCTTAGTTAGACGTTGTCACCGATTGGTTGGCGCAACGTCTACAAAGCTGATTTCCTTTTTTTATTGTTAACCAAATTGGATGTGAAAAGTGCTTCCGACATTAAGGTCTGACGTTACCGCCATTTGACCACAATGATGTTCAGTAATAACAAAATAAGAAAAAGACAAACGATTGTCAGCGTCGTACTCTGAATCTACCGGAAGGTTACTGAAGAAGGGTTCAAAAATAGATTGCTGTTCTTGTCCTGTCAAGCCAATACCATTGTGCGAAATTTTAAGCCAAAGCGCATCATAGCACTCTAATATACGAACTCTGATTGTCGGCTTACGGTCTTGCTTATCACTATTTCCAATGGCATGGAACGAGTGCCTAAGCAGGCTCAGAAAAACTTGCTGAATTTCTGATACGTGGCAGTTTACTAATGGCAGGTTTGAATCGTATTCGCGCTCAATGGTTACATCGGTAAACTTCATGCCTTGAGGTAATGATAAAACGTCTTTGGCTAGCTCAATCGAGTGGTCCATCACTTCAGTCATGTTAGCCGGTTGTTTTTCTTTTTGTTGAGAGTTGGCGAAACTGAGCAGGTTATCAACAATAGCACTTGCTTGTTTGCCTTGTGCAATCGCGTCAGCGAGGTCTGTTTCGATTCCTGTAATTTGTTCGCTGTTATCCCCCGAGCTATTGGATGATAACTGCTTTATATTATTTTCTATTTGTTTTATGTCGGTCAGCATGCCTTCTAAAGGTACACTCATATCATGCGCCATAGAAGAGGCTAGTTCGCCCATGGACGAGAGTTTGTCACGCTCAATGAGTTTGTTTTCAGATTTTACCTGTTGTGATACATCGTCAATAAGTAGTACAACGCCGGATTCTTGCGCTCCTGGCAATGGATAAATGGTTATATCGAAATGAAAAAGCCCTCGTTGGCTTTGTCGGATTGTTGATATACGTGATTCTGATAAGGCTTCTTCAACCTGCGATCGGCTAACCGTAATGATTGGATATGCTTCCCAGAGGTCCTTGCCTATGGCATCCTCTAATTTTACGCCGGTATATTGTTCAGCTTTTTCGTTCCATTGAGTGATCTCACCCTGAGGGTTTAGACCAACAAGCATAGACGGCATAGAATTAAGTATGCTGTTGATATATTGTTCTGAGGCATGTAATCGCTTGCCAGTGGCAAGGTGCTTTTGTACTTCTTCTTGAAGGTTGTGGTTTGCCTCATCTAGCGTTGCAGTTCGCTCTTTAACCCGCTGTTCTAGGTCATTTTTTATAGCTTCTAGTTCGGTATTCGCAATCTGCTTAGCTCTTCGACTAAAAAATAACACGATAGCACTTATTGAAAGCAAAATGATTAAAATACCGCTTGACCAGTTCGCGACATACTGCCAGTTAGTTTTACCTTGGTCGTCCTTAAAGAGCTGCACTAGTTCTTCCGCCAAACCGGTGAAATAGAACGTCAAGACCGCGACAACAGCGCCGAATACTACTTTTTTCATAGATGATAATTAGTGACTGATGGATGAGTACTAATAGTACAGTAATCGTAAAAAAGCGCTATAAAAAGCCGTCAAAAACGCAGTGTTTTAATCTATTTATTACCAATAATGCGCTAACTGTAAAGGTTAATTTGTTTCGAGTATCAATTTTATTAAATGTTCTATTTTTATATTAGACAATTGACGATAATCAAAATACGGGCATACGAACAAATTGTTTCGTTGATCAACTGCAAACTCACCGTCAAGCCATATCAGATTGTCAGATAAATGTCCCTGTGCTGCTAGTTGTTGGGCATAGCGTTTTCCGCAGATAATATGCAGGTTTGCTTTCTGGTCGCAATTTAGCGGGTGAATGGTCAAGCTACTAACCTGATAGGGTGGTGAAAAGATCAATGCGGTATTGCTACCTATTTGTAAAAGTTCTCGGTCTCGGTAGTCTTGCCATGAGGGATAGTTTGTGGCAAAAATAGGTAAGTTGGCGTTGAGCTGAAATAACAGCTTGGCATATACATTAAACACTTTACGCCAACCGTTTCCGCAGGCTTGACCAATCGCATGAATTTCTCCGGAACTCAGAGGTTCTATAGAATCTAGTGATGCGCAACGCTCATGGGAGGGCGTGTTCGCAATATAAACAGCGACTGAATACTTGGAACAACCTAAGCCAATTTCGTTTGAATCGTTTGAATCTTTGCCATTAGATAGATACACCGGTTAAAGACTTCCTTGTGTTTTAAGTGATAATTATTTCACCTATCGAGCGATAGCGAGTCGATTATACCGATGTTTGCCGTTCCGTTTCTGAGCCCACTGTCCACCCGCCGGATGGAGCGGGGCGGTTGGCAAGAATCTGTTTTGCCAAGCTCAGGCCTTTTCTCCAACCTAGGAGCTGTATGGCTGTGAGCATTCCAGCAATCATTGCACCAGCTACGCCACAGGAAAGAACATCTTGCCCGGTAAGGAAAAGCCCTTTTATCTGAGATTTTGGCTGAAGCCATCCCTGATTAAAGCGCTCTGGGTCGTGTTCGAGACCATAAATTTCTCCTTGACCATAAGCGCAAAAAAACTCGGTTGAGAGTGGCGTAGAAGTTTCGTAATAGTCTATTTTTCCCTTCAGTTGCGGTAGTTTCTTATAAAGCGCTGCTAACATTCGATCGGCAAAATGTTGACTCAACTGCTCGTAGTCATCGCCACGTTTGCCCCACGTAGTACCTTTCCAGGCTTCGAATTGCTGATAGCCGGCGGGAGCAACTATTTCAATAGTTGCTCGTCCTGGGTAGCGAGATTGGAAACTTGGGTCTTTGGCGGACGGGAATGATATGTAAACGACGGGCATCGGTTTACTACTATCACTAAAAAACGCTTCAGTATTTTTATCATGATTTTGGTCGAGGTAAATCCAAAAGTTTGTTTTAGGAAGCTTTAGTGATTCAGCGCTTTCCTTTAAACCAATGAACAAGCCGACATTGGTGCAAGAGCGTTTAATCTTTTTCATTTTATCATGGTAGCCAAATTTCTTGCATACATTAGGCTCCAACAGCTTCTGATAAGTGTTAAATGCACCAGCATTACTGATAATTAACGGCGACATTATTTGGGTTCCATCCGCCATTTTAACGCCAATTGCGCGGTCATTCTTGGTGATAATCTGTTCAACTTTAGCATAGGTAAAAACCTCTCCACCGGATTTTTGAATGCCTGGTATGGCGGTTTCGGCTATCTTCGCGGCTCCGCCCACCGGATAAAACCCTCCGTTTAGGTAATGTCTAGCAATTAGACTGTGTATCATAAAACTGCTTTTCTTGGGCGGTACGCCACTATCTCCCCATTGACCAGTTAAAACGGCGATTAGTTTTTCATCCTTGGTTATCGTCTTCAGAACTTGGTAGGTAGGTTGGTTGAAATAGCTTGGTTGTAATTTCTTAATCAGTGGTGAAAGTAATTTTTGAAGAGTTGGCCCAAGTAGTTTGCTTACCGTAAACCAGCGCATGCCATTATTGACCTTTTTAATCATTTGCAAATATTGCTCGATGGCTTTTTCTTCTTTGGGAAAACGGCTAGTTAACTCAGCGGCAAAAGCTTGTTTTCCAGCGACTAGGTCAAACGATTCCTCTCCCAAAAATACTCTATCATAGACCGAGTCCATTGCTGCCCATTGAAGTTTACGGTCTGAAATAAAGTCAAACAGTTTTCTAGTCATAGTCGGGTGGCCGACGTCACCGATATAATGAACACCAACATCCCATTCGTAGCCTTCTCGTGAATATGCGTGGGTGAACCCTCCAGCGGTGTAGTGCTGCTCTAACACTAAAACTTTGTTACCCTTGGCTGATAGGCAACTAGCGGTCGTTAACCCGCCAATACCCGAACCAATCACAATTGCGTCGTAATTCTCATCAATTCTGCTAGCGCGATAACGTCTACCGATGCGAATGGAGCTTGGTTTCTTACTGCGCTTAGCGATGTTAGCGGTTGATTGATCGTAATCAGAAATCGAGGTCATTATGTCATCTTGAAAGGCTAAATGGTCGGATGAGTATACCCAATCAGTGGGATTGATTAAAGGGCAGAGCTGGATAAAGGTCAGAGTCGTATAAAGGCTAGAGAACCAATTTTATTGACTTGTCCATCAGATATTCCACCTACTAGCGGCTTTTGGGTTAGCGAGTTAGAATATCACCGAGCAAAGATATCAGCATGAGAAAATATCGCCGTGCAAAGGTATGACAGAGCAAAGGTATGACAGAATTAACATATCAGCGATTCTATATGTCGCCGATTTAAACTATTGCAGACAAGATGTATTGCCGAGTTAGTGCGATGCTGGTTTAGGATAGCTGTTTGTTTTGAAAGTTAAAACCAACCATCGATGGTTGGGGGTTTGAAAATGGTTCGACGATATTTCTGACCAACTCTAACTAGTTGAGATGTTTAATGAAACAAAAATTTAGTCCCGAAACCCTAAAAAATTTACTGACGTTTTTTGCTGCCAAACAAGTCACCGTCAGCAAACAGATTCAGGAGCTATGGAGCGGCTATGGGAAAATTCTTAGACTTAAAATTACCGATGGTAGTCACGCGACGGCGATAGCCAAAGTAGTTTCTGTTGTTGGAAGTAATTCTCACCCACGGGGATGGAATACCGAAATATCCCATCAACGTAAAATGAAATCTTATCAGGTTGAAAAAAATTGGTATCAACACTGGAGTCATTTTTGCGACGAGTATTGTCGGGTTGCTCAATACTACCCAGTATCAGCAGCGAAGAAAGATACTGACGAGCAAGCTTTTTCCATGCTTATAGTAATGGAAGATCTTGATTCAAGCGGATATAAGGTGAGAAGAGAGTCGTTGAGTTTTGAACAAAGTAAAGTATGTCTGAGCTGGCTGGCAAATTTTCATGCAACATTTTTAGCTAGGCATTCTAGTGACGGGCGCGGAAGTAACCCAGAAATAACTATGTTTAATGAGGAAATTTCGCAACTTAATGCCAATCACCAACATTCAATATGGCAGAGTGGAGGTTATTGGCATTTAGCTACAAGACCAGATGAGTTTGATGCAATGACTGATCTTACGTTAAAGGCTAATGCGAGCCTAATTGATTCTCGATTAGAAAGTTGTGAGTATCAAACTGTGATTCACGGTGATGCCAAGCTTGCAAACTTCTGTTTCTCCGCAAATAGCAATAAAGTCGCTGCGGTTGATTTTCAATATGTAGGCGCCGGTTGCGGTATGAAGGACCTAACCTATTTTATGAGTAGCTGTTTTAGCGCCGATGACTGTGAAAAATACGAGGAGAGAATTCTCGACTATTATTTTGCGGAACTTCACAAAGCTACTATTAGAATATCCACTAATTCTGTGCATGCTAAAGCTGAATCTAATGAAACCAATGTTAGTGATAAAAAAGTCAATAATAAAAGCTATAGCGAAAAAATAGAAACGCTTGATTTCGAAGCTTTGGAAAAAGAATGGCGAGGCTTGTACGCCTTTGCGTGGGCGGATTTTTGTCGCTTTATGCAAGGGTGGAGCCCAAGTCATTGGAAGATGAATCGCTATAGCAATGCTCAGACAAAAAGTGTGATAGCACAGTTAACAAAAAATTCTAACGGTTAAGACGTTAGCTGTAGCTTGTTTACGGAGAGTGACTTGTGTCGAATTCTACGAACTTATTAACTAAGAAACAGTTACTTCAATTGGAAGCTATTGCTAGTTCTGCAGTAATAGAAGCAGCGAGTGTGATTCATCGAAATAGCGAGAATATCGGTGCGGCATCAAATATAGTGAGTCAGAATAAAAGTGCTGGCGATACGCTTGCTTCTCAAGTCGTTACGTCGGTCGATATGGCGTGTCAGAAAGTTATTCTTAAAGCGTTGCATGATAGTATAAAAACGTTTGACCTAGGTTTACTGACAGAGGAACTCAGCGACGATGGTGGTCGTTTTAAGAAGGCTTATTTCTGGTGTGTTGATCCGTTAGATGGAACACTTTCATTCATAAGCAATCAACCGGGTTATGCTATTTCTATTGCGTTAATCTCTCGAAAGGGTGAGGTTTGTGTCGGCGTCGTTTTTGACCCTATAAACAATCATTTATATTCGTCTGTCATCGGAGAGGGGGTGAAGAAAAATAGGGCTCCTTGGTATCTCGGGAAACAGGGCGTAGGTAAAGACAAGAATATTAACCTATCTACTTATCAACCCCCAATATCAAGAATAGAAAACAGCTTGATTGTTTGTAATGACCGAAGCTTTATAGAACATAAGAACTTTCCTGAAATAAAAAAATCGTTAGAAGTGATTGCAGACTCAATGAACTATTCGTCGCTACAAATAATGAAAAGCGGCGGCGCGGTTATGAATGCTATCTGGTGCTTAGAGGGCTTGCCAGCGCTCTATTTTAAACAGCCAAAGTTAAGTCCAGGTGGTGGTTGTATTTGGGATTTTGCTGCAACCAATTTAATCTTCAAAGAGCTGGGGTTTATCGCAACCGATTATTACGGTGAAGAAATACACTTTAATCCAAAAGAATCAGTGTATATGAATCAAAAAGGTGTTCTTTATTCCACTGAGAAAAATATTCTTAAGTTGTCAGATATGTTGGTCACACCCTATTAGAGTATTGAAATACTATTAATGACTACAATTGATTCTATTAATCGTGGGTTAGGTTTCTCATCCATCGTTTACTTTTGAGGCGATGATGAAATAAGAAAGCCTTGCATAGCTCCTCAGAGTATGCGGTGAAGACAACCCAAAACAGTGGCCATTTGAAATAGAAGGCTGCAAGTATGGTTAATGGAATTCCTATCGTCCACATACCAATAAGATCGGTAACAAGGCACCACCTGTTGTCGCCACCAGCGCGTAATACGCCAACGGCGGTGGTCATGTTAAAAACCTTTAAACAACAACCAAGTACAATAACTAGAAAGACACTCGATGCAAGGCTGAGCGTATCGGCCGGTAGATTTGAAAATGGCAAGAAGATAAGCGGTTTTATTAAGATAAATATTGAACCCAGAATTAGAGCGGCGACAGAGGCATAAAGAACAAATTGTTTTGCAATATCATAAGCCTGATCGAAGTTATTATTTCCCAGCTGGCGGCCAACGATAATCGTAGATGCTGAAGCAAAGCCAAAAAATATTGAAATTAAAAGACCTTCAACCGGTGCTAGAAGGCTCATGACTGCAAGTTCTTCGGTACCTATCTTAGAGTAGATCAGCTGATACCCTAACGTACCTAGAGACCATACGCCAAAGCTTAACATCATAGGAAGCATTAGTTTAACCAGCTTTGTCCATTCACTTGATTTATTCAACTTAGCAAATGCATCTCGGAAGGTGAAAATGCTCCGCGTATATTTTTGGCTAAATAACACCATCAATGACATTTGAAGAAAACGCGAGATCACCGTTGCCCAGGCTGCTCCAGCTACACCTAACGGTGCTATTCCAAGTCCACCATGTATGAGCCAATAATTAAGTAAGATATTGAAGATTATAGCCAAAAAACTAATTTTTAACGGCAAGCGCACTTGGCCTATTGCTCGTAGTCCATTTTCTAGATTAATTGTAATAGCTATAAATAATAAGCTTGGCAAAACAATCCACAGGTAGTGGGTGGACAATTCTTGTACCTGTTTATCTTGTGTCGCTAAGGCGATTACAGTGTCTGCGTACAAGAAATTGAGGATAACAATGGGAATGAGCAGCAATATTGCACTAATGCTACCCATAATGATAATGGGGCCAATTCTATTTGGTTTTTTTGCACCGAAATATTGTGAAGCCAATACGCCGACTGCGGCGGCAATCCCGGAAATGATAATCAAAACCACAAATTGAATGCGATTACTTAGACCTACGGCGGCCACAGCAATGTTACCTAAATGTCCGACCATTAAGATGTCAATCATACTTAGAATGGTGACCAACATATTCTGTAATGAAACAGGCCAAGCTAGCGCGACACTTTGTCTAAATAGCGGTGTGTTATTTTTAAACATAAGGAGTCGTTTCTTTGGCTCTTTGTTAACCTATCTGTTTCATAGTTTTACGGATTTTTCAGGGGGGACGAAGGTTAACCCATATGACCAACAAAACCTATACAACAAGCAGAGTATTTCGTTGTAATGGGCGTTTTAGACGTTTAACTGGTTTGCTGACAGAATGTTTACCACATGGGTAGGTACTGGCTATTGACGAGAATCCTCATCCGCAAATCGCCCTCAATAGCTTAAAAGCAGTAGTGGCGAACTTCTAAATAAATGAAACCTTATTCTTATTTTCACTTTTTGACTTATAGAGGGCTTCGTCGACACGATCTACCAGTAATAGTTCTGAGTCGTCACTGCGGTTTAAAGTTGCACCAATACTTACTGTGATTTTTTTTCCATTTTCAAATTCAAGTTGTTCAACTAAATGACGAATTTTCTCAGCGAAATCTAGCGCGGAAGCTCGATCTCTATTTGGCGAGACAATAAGAAACTCTTCGCCACCCCAGCGGCCAAATAGGTCACTAGAACGGATCTTTTTTCCAATTTCGTTGGTTAGTGTAACAAGCACTCGATCCCCGAACGAGTGCCCGTAGCTATCATTGATTTTCTTAAAATCATCTATGTCGATCATCAACAGACCAAAGTGCTTGAGATCTCTTTTATATCGTTCAAGTTCATAGGCTATAAATTCCTTTATTCGAAACCTATTCCATAATCCTGTTAATTGATCGAGTCGATATAATTTTTCAAGTTCTTGTTTCTTTCGGAGCAAGGAGTCAGTTAGTTGCTTCTTCTCGTTGGTATTTAATGCAATAACATAAATAATTAGCGAGAACACAGCTACAAATACCTGTAATTGTAATAATGAAAAATTTGCAGATTCCAAGATGAACGGGCCGAATCCGTTTGACGTAGCGTACACGGCGACAAGTGAAACCGTTGCTTGAATGCTAAAGACGAGTTTTTGTTCGTAACTAACGCACACGATAAGCATTATAGGTAATAGAAGGGTGCCTAAGTAGACTATCCATTTATCTAGCTGAAAGAGGCCAAAGATAAATGCCGTGATTAAACCAGACGCAATTACTAGTGCCGTTATTATTGCAGTTTTTAGGACGGTTCTTTCTTTAAAAGGGCGCAGCCAAGAGAGCACAAGCGGGCCAAAGATGAGTGCTCCGACACCGTCGCCTACAAGCCAAGTAATAAAGGTCGTGGTAACCTTGTCGGCGGTTAGAAAATTGAATACGGATAATCCTAAGGTGCCAATAAAAGCGCTTATAAACGAACCTAGAATGACGGAGAGTAATATAAAAATCGAAAAGTTTTTTAGCGAGGTAAAAGGGTAATTTGTCTGACAATAGGCGGTAATCAATGATGCCATTAAAACGGTACTCATGACATCTCCAACGCCATTCATAGTTGCCGCTGCAATTGATGCTAAAATATGGGAAAACGTTTCGAAACTAAAGTAGGCCCATATATTTCCCGCAAAAGCCCCTAGAAACACTCCAAGCCATATTTGTGAGCCCCGTTGTAAGGCTAGAGCAACCATTAAACCTGAAGGGATCCAAACCGGAGTCACATTACCGGGTTCAATGGCTAAAATTTGTCCGAGTCGAGCGCTGATTATATAGAGTGCAGCAATCCATAAGGTCTCAAAAAGACCCACTTTTTTTAAGTGCCAATCTTCAAATGAAATAGCTCTTACCACCGGATTGTTAACTATTTTGAATGGTATAAGTTAACACTAGCCTCTTTTTGCAAACATATCAAATTTTGCTCTAATTTAAAGAGGTCAATGGTAGGGAAACAAAACTGCATTTACCGTTTATTTTCTGAGTCATTTTGCCTAATTCTAGCGCTAAAGTGGGGGGCTATTTGCTTGATAGAAAATGGTCGTAATTACTAGAATGTTGCTGCAATCTTATAAATACATTAAATACTTGCTAAGCGGCTCCGCGAGGGGGACATCGCAATCGATATTTGTTATGGTTGAGTAATTATAATAATAGGAAGCCTCTATGAAATATCAATTCAGCAAGTTTGTCCAATCGGGTTTAAAAGTAATCATTGTATCCTTTAGTATCATTTGCGCTCCGTGGGGTATTGCGGATGAGTCATTAACGGCTCAAATAGAAGCTGATTATGGCTATTTGGATAAACTCTATAAAGACCTGCATCAGACGCCAGAAATTTCCTTTCAAGAAAAAAATACTGCTAAAAAGATAGCTGGCCAGTTATCCTCTTTGGGGTTTGATGTCACAACAGATTATGGTGGTCATGGGGTTGTTGGAATACTGAAGAACGGCAACGGTCCTACCGTTATGGTTAGAACGGATCTTGATGCCTTGCCAATTCATGAACAAACCGGTCTTCCTTATGCGAGTAAAGCAAAACAAAAAGATCGAGACGGCAATGAAACCTATGCAATGCATGCCTGTGGCCATGATATTCATATGACGGTATTTACCGGCACGGCTAGACGCTTGGTCGCTAATAAAAACCTTTGGTCCGGGACCCTAATAATGATCGGACAGCCCGCTGAAGAGCGAAGTGGTGGTGCAAAAGCCATGTTAAAACAGGGACTGTTTACTGAGTTTCCTCGTCCAGACTTTAACCTAGCGATACATGTCTCGGCGGATCTAAAGGCTGGCACTATTGGAGCTGCATCTGGTTATGCGATGGCAAACGTCGATTCGGTAGATATAATCGTTAAAGGGCAAAGTGGTCACGGCGCTTATCCTCAGAACACCAACGACCCGATCATGCTTTCGGCACAAATTATTCAATCGTTACAAACCATTGTTAGCCGAGAACTTTCACCGCTTGAACCCGCCGTAGTAACGGTCGGTTCAATACATGGTGGCTCCCAGCACAATATTATATCTAATCAAGTAAAAATGCAGCTAACGCTTCGCTCGTATTCTACCGAGGTAAGAAATCATACCATTAAGGCAATTAAGCGAATGACTGCTAATTTAGCTCGAGCAGCTGGCTTGCCAGAAGCGTTACTCCCAGAAGTTGTCGTACTCGATGAGTATACACCTGCCGCATACAATGAACCAAAGTTAACGGCTGGCATGGTTAGCTTGTTTGAGCAATTGATTGGCTCTGAAAACGTTATCGAACTTGGTCCCGAAATGGTTGGTGAAGACTTTGGTCGATATGGACAAGTTGAGCCTAAAATACCAAGTTTGATGTACCGCCTAGGTACCGTAAACGCGGAAGATTTTGAACGTTCGAAAGCAGGAAAAATAAGGCTACCTACTTTGCATTCTGCAGATTTTGCGCCTGATCCAAAACCGACCATTGTTACTGGAGTTAATTCTATGACTAGTGCGGTAATGAAAATAATGAAGGCAAATTAGCATGAGAAAGCCCTTTGTTACTCTTTTTCTAATAATCAATTGGTTGCTTGGCGGTTCGCAAGTTGCGGCTCAAAACGTTGATTTAAAACAACCACCGGCAACGGGGGCACCTTATATTTACGTGTTAGCTGTTGGGCAAGACGCAGGGTACCCGCAGGCCGGGTGTTTCAAACCACACTGTATGCCGGGTTGGATTGAGCCGACATTGCGTCGCGGAGCCGTTTCCTTAGGGTTAATTGATCCTGGCTCCAATCATAAATACATGTTTGAAGCAACGCCCAATTTTCCAGAGCAGTTATATATGTTTGAAAAGGAGGCTCCTTCAAGCCGATACAATTTTTCTGGCATATTTTTAACTCACGCGCATATAGGACATTATGCTGGATTGATGTTTTTAGGGCATGAAGCGATGGGGGCAGAACAAATGCCTGTTTATGCGATGCCTAGAATGACTGAGTACTTAAAAACTAATGGACCATGGGAGCAATTGGTAAAATATAACAATATAAAATTGATGCCGTTGAAGAACCAACAAGCAGAGGCGCTTCCATTTAAAAGCGGTTTGACTAAAGGAGAGGCACGGTTAAAAGTAACTCCCTTTATTGTTCCTCACCGAGACGAATACTCGGAAACCGTTGGTTATCTAATCCAAGGTTCAAACAAGCGAGCTATTTTTATTCCAGATATTAATAAATGGGAACAATGGGAAACTAATATTGCAGAATTAATTAAGTCGGTTGATTATGCGCTGATTGATGCCGCCTTTTATGCTGACGGTGAACTACCCGGGCGGGATATGTCGAAAATCCCTCACCCATTTGTCTCTGAAACGATGGATACTTTGAAAGGGCTGAGTAAAAAACATCGGGAAAAAGTATGGTTTATTCATATGAATCATACCAACCCGTTGTTGCGTGCAGATAGCGAACAGAGTAAACAAGTTAAATCAAAAGGTTTTAATATCGCGTACCAAGGCCTACGTCTCTCGCTGTAGATTAAAGCGGTAGCTCGAAAGTTTTGAATCGTTATTCTAGTTATTCAAGTTATTCAAGTTATTTAAGTTTTTTAAGCTATTTAAAAGGAGTTCGATATGAATAGGTTTGTAGGTTTTTTTAATCGTGGAATAGAGCGCGTGATTCGTAGCCTAATGATAGTCGCTCTATTGGTGACCAGCCAGGCGAGTTTTGGCAGTGAAGCTAATAGCGAAGAGGCCACTGATCAACAGCAACAAACGGTATTGATAACGGGAGCTAATCGCGGAATAGGCTTAGCGTTAGCGACCCATTTTCATCAACATGGTTATAAGGTGATTGCAACGGCACGTAAACCAACTAAAGCGCTCGAGTTGAACAAAGTTGGGGTAGAAGTTGTGCAATTAGATATAACTGATACAAAGAGTGTAACAGCGCTAAAATCCAAGTTAAAAGGTCGTCAGATTGACATATTACTTAATAACGCCGGAATTGGTGGACATAGTACCGCTAATTTCGAAGATTTAGATATTGAGCGCTTACAGACGGCTTTTAATGTTAATAGCTTAGGAGCGCTTAGAGTTATTCAAGCGTTAATGCCTAATTTGGATATGGGACCACGAAAAATTGTCGCAAGTGTAAGTAGCCGAATGGGGAGCATAAAAGAGAGTAGTGGTGGAGCTATTGGTTATCGTGCAAGTAAAACAGCATTAAATAGTTTTAACAAATCTTTGTCGGTCGAGTTCGCGAAACAAGGTTTTGTGTTTGTTGTACTTCATCCAGGATGGGTGCGAACAGATATGACCAGCAGCAATGCAACTTACTCCACCAAAGAAAGTGCTCAAGGGCTTTTTAAAGTGATTACAGGGTTGTCAAAGGCCGATAATGGTCGCTTTTATGATTTACATGGAAAATCAATTGCTTGGTAGTTTCGGTCATGAATAGTGCGGAGCTAAAACAGTTAATAGAGAAGAAACTTTCATTTTCAAAGGTCGCTTTAGGGTATTTGCCGACGCCTTTATCTCCCTTGAAACGTTTCTCTCAACAATTACATGGACCGGAAATTTGGGTAAAGCGCGATGATCTAACCGGATTAGCGTTTGGTGGAAATAAGACTCGAAAACTGGAATATATCATCGGTGATGCGATTGAAAAGGGAGCTGATTGTCTGATTACTGCGGGGGCTATTCAGTCAAACCACTGTCGGCAAACCGCGGCGGCTGCGGCTTATTTGGGTATGGATTGTCATCTTTTACTTGGCGGTGAAGAGCAT
>CAJQOL010000185.1 GCA_905479925.1 uncultured Kangiellaceae bacterium
CCTATTGATGCAATCCCCTATCATTACGTGATTGGCAATGGAAATGGTCTAAAACTAGGGGAGGTTGCCAGCGACTGGCGAGAACAAAATAACCTTTGGGGTGCTCATGTTTCCGGGCGTAATCGTGATAGAAACTTCAGAGGACTAGGAATATGCTTGATCGGTAACTTTGAAAAAGATCAGGTTCCTACTGAGCAATATGCGTCGCTCTTAAAACTAACCAAAGAGCTGATGCTAAAACACTCGATACCACCCAGTAATGTTACTGGGCACGGACTAACCAATGGCGAAATGACGCTTTGTCCTGGCAAGCATTTTCCAATGGAGCAGTTAAAAAAAGATTTGATGGCGTAAGGTTATTGAGTTTAGACGCAGGAGCTGGGAGCTAGGGGCTAGGGTAGACCAAGTTGCGAGTTTGGATTGCATTCCAACCTCAGTGCTCTCTGTGTCCTCTGCGGTGAAAAAGGTTTAAAGTCCTTTAGTCTTTCTCCGCGTCTCAGCGCCTCCGTACCCAAAGCGTTTCACGGGGCAGGCTCTGGTGAGATTAGTTTTTCAGTCTTTAGTTTCGAGAATAGCCCTCTAAATGACAAAATAATAAATCGAATAGAAATGGCAGAGGCAACCACCAACCACAAAAAGGTGCCAAATGGCATGGGTGTATTTTTTGGACTTCGCACGATAGAAGAAGACGCCGATTGAGAAAAACATTCCCCCGCAAAATAATAACCACAAACCGCCTTCGGGAACCGCCAAATACAGTGGATAAATAATGGCTACAACAAACCAGCCCATCGCTAAATAAGTGATTAAAGAGACTTTCGGAAAACGGGCACCCGCAAACAGTTTAAAAGAAACCCCCAACAGCGCCATCGACCAAATTAGAATCAAAGAAACCGTTGAAACCAACCCATCTAACGAAAGCACAAGAAAAGGTGTGTAAGTGCCCGCTATCAACAGATAAATTGCTGAATGGTCGACTATCTTTAACTTGCTCTTAATTTGCTCATGAGTGATTGCATGATAAATGGTTGATGCTAAGAACATAAAAATCAGTGTGCCACCGTAAATGCTTACTCCAGCAACGGCACTTGTTCCTTCTGCCCGAAATATTAAATAAAGCAATCCGATAATTGCAAGAGCTAGTCCTAGCGCGTGGGAAATGACGTTCCATCGTTCTTCTGAGTCGCTATATCCTTGCTGAGTTTGATTGACTGCTTGCACAATTGACACCTAAAAAATCGTTAACGGTCATCAGTATACATTTTCAGCGTACACTTGTACACTGAAATACTTTTAGCGGATTTTTACCGCCGCCGAACTTGCGTCTAAAGTCCACTCTCTTGAATATCGGTTGATTTATCACCATAAAGTTACTCTGAACTGCTAATTGGATCCGTTATGTCACCTATTGTGATTATTTTGCTAGTCACCCTTGCGCTAGTAGGCTATATCCTGCTGAAACCTTACTGGGTAGAGCGTAAGCGCAACAAGATACGCTCCCAGCCTTTTCCTAAGGAGTGGCGAGCCATTCTGCGACGTAATGTGCCTTATTTCTATTCCATGCCCGCGGATATTCAGCTGCAGTTGAAGCAGCATGTGCTGGTATTTCTGGCGGAAAAAGAATTTTTCGGCTTCGAAGGTCAGTCAATTAACGATGAGATTAGAGTTACCATTGCGGCTCAGGCGTGTTTGTTACTATTAAATAGAAAAACCAACTATTACCCAAAACTAAAATCCATTTATGTTTACCCGGCGGCCTTTATCGCTAGGCATCAAAGCACCGACGCTGCAGGTGTGTTGCAGAACAACCCTAAAGTGCTTAGCGGCGAATCATGGGAGCTTGGAAAAGTCGTTCTTTCCTGGAAGGACAGCAAGCAAGGCGCTCTAGTATTTAATGACGGCCACAATGTTGTCATCCATGAGTTTGCACATCAGCTCGACCAAGAAACAGGTGTAGCCAATGGAGCGCCATTTTTACTCAGAAACAAATTAAAGAACTGGTCATCGGTACTTGCTGCTGAATACGAACAATTGCGGAAAAATGCTCATCGGGGAGAAAACACATTACTTGATCATTATGGAGCGACTAACCCGGCTGAATTTTTTGCAGTGGCAAGTGAGGTTTTCTTTGAACAACCGGCAGCAATGAGGGAACGGCATTCCGAGCTCTACCAGCAGTTGAGCCGTTTTTACCATGTGAATCCTGCAATCTGGTAACAAATTATTAATAACGCAAGAAAATCTCAAATAATAAAATTTGCTAACGAATAAAAGCTCGTTTAATCCGTTTATCGCTAGTAACATCGATTATTGTGATTAAAACCAGTTAAAGGGGAAAGGTTATGGATACATTTTCAATACCAATTAAGTTGAATGATAGTTTTGAAGGTTTTGCTGAGTCAAAAGGACTGTTATTGCTCAAGAATGGTGCCGTCATTATTCAGTTCCAGACAAAGGATGCCATTTTAGGAATGGTTAAGAGCGATTTAAAAAACGTTGACATTCCCCTCGAAAATCTTATTGAGATCAGTTACAAAAAGAGCATTTTTGGCAACAAATTGATTTTATTGGTTGATAATTTGAGTTTTGTGGAGCTATTACCTAGCTCCGACAGCAATGAAATAGTTTTATCCATTGCTCGAAAAGACATTGATACCGCGATTGATTTAGTTAGAGCGCTTAAGCTTGATCAGTCTGAAAAAGAGTATCAAGCAGCACTTAAAGAAGTTGACTAACGGCTGCTTTGCTAGCCTATTTCTAGGCTTATCAATTACTTCCAAAGTTAATAGCCTAACTGCCATGCAAATTATGGGGCAAATAGCTGCCCCCCTTAGGTTTTTTTGGTCACTTATTTGATCTTTCCGTTGTAGATTTCGGTCGAAGTTCTTTTTTTGCGCCAAAAATAGAGCTTTCTCCTTTCTCATCCTGTCCTAAATTTCTATCTATGCGTTAACTATCAGTGAGTTATCCAATATCTTGCTTGTTTTTGTAATGATAGAAAACAACCTATTTGGACTTGGCTAGATTTTTAAGCATTTGTCATAAAGTTGTCTATAATTATTAACAAGCACCAATCGTGAGAATACGCGAAGCATTCATTAATCATTTGGACCGTTCTACTTATGTTAAAAGACCTCTCTCTAAGAAAAAAAATATTGGTATCCATTGGAGGAACAATCACCGCGTTGATGTTAGTCGCATCTTTTTTCTTAATAGAGCACATAGCGGGCATGTCGAGACAATCGATTGAGCAGGAAGCGAAAAACTATATCACTAATGAAAAGCTGCAAGTTGAATCGTTTTTTGCGCAGTATGGGAGGGTATCCAATGGCATTGTGAACAATCCCCATTTGATCAACTGGTTTAAAAAGCGCAGCGATAGAAACGTAGACCATACAACAATTGAAGGCTATGCAGAAGTCGCTAAAGATTTTGAACGGATAACCGCCGATCCAAATATTCTATCCACATTTTTCGCATCTGCTCAAACCGGTGAATATTTTAAGGAAAGTGAGGTAACGGCCAATTACGGCGATGGGCGTCCATACTTTTCCTACAAACGGCCATGGTGGAAAGAAGCGCTGGATAAAGGTGGGCTATTTGTCGGCGACCTTTCGGTCGATATAAATTCTGGGGCGGTTTCCTCGGTTGTTCAGCAACCGGTATATAGCGATGGTGTCTTAATAGGAGTTGGTGGGGTCGATCTTCAGTTAAATCGTATTGCCGATATGGTAGAGGATATTAACTTCAGGGGGCAAGGGCATGGCTTTTTATTGGATGGTCAGCTTAATGTTGTGCATTTATCCAAAAAGACAGGACATTCGTTATCAATTGTCGATGATGACGATAAAAAGAAAGATTCGCTCCGTGGTTTAGAACGCGATTTTAATGAGACTTCCGGTTTTGCCGAACTTAACTCAATGATGCAGGACACTAATCAAGGTTTTACTGAAGTCACGCTTAAAGGAGAAAATTATTACGTCGCTTTTAACCGTATTGAAATTAAGTCGTTGCAATTAAGCTGGACTATCGGCCTATTGCTACCGGCGGAGATCTTAGATACACCGGTACAGAATGCCGTTTGGACGACTTTCTTTAGTGTTATTGCGATGTTGGTAATGATTGCTGTGGTTATCATTGGTGCAACTAGTGCAATTGCAAAACCGTTGCTTCAACTCACCGATGTTATGCAAGGCATCGCCTCCGGTGAAGGCGATTTGACACGTCAGATTGATATTAAAAGTAATGATGAGGTTGGCCAGTTAGCAGTTCATGTTAATACATTCACCGCAAAACTCCGTGATATTTTAAGAACAGCATCTACAAGAGCTTCTCAGGTAGGCGAGCGCTCCTTAAACGTTAATCAAATATCGACTGACACTGACAACGAAATTCAGCAGGAACGACAACAAATCGATGGTGTCAGTGTTGCCGTTACTGAAATG
>CAJQOL010000186.1 GCA_905479925.1 uncultured Kangiellaceae bacterium
AAGTCTTTAAAGAAGTCTGGATTTTTACAAAACTGCTGTTGGTAGTCGGTTAAATGCGGGTAGACCACTTCCCGGTTAAACTTAGAAAAATGGGTTCCCCTATACACATCAATATCATTGCAGCTTAAATTAGAATCATTCATAACCGCGTTTAAACTAGCTTCGATCGGTAACCACGCCACATCAACATCAAATGACTTGAATAACTGCATATAAAAACTAACAGCGTCAAACACATCACTGGCGGATGCCGTACTCACTAATATTAATGGGCGTTTAGAAACACTCGTTTTCTTTACGTCTTCCACAAAACGACTAATAATAATCTGAGTGTCTGGATGGCTGTTCTGAAAATCGACATACTCGGTCAACGGTTTGCCTTTCTTGTCAACTGGAGCCTTTTGCAAGTTATCCAGCAGAAAAGAAAACTGCCTTTGATTGAGGTCATCTAAGATTTTTCGACCGGATAGCTGAGTTGAAGTAATGGTCAACTCATCCAGTTTCTTTAATAAGGAACGACGATTCACTATGTCATTTGGGTGCCGAACAAAGTATTTATTCAGCAGTTGCAAAAGATTACCTCTTTGTTCAGACTGAGAAAATAGCTTGAACTGATCTTGCTCAATCGATTGCGATATACGCTCTGTTATTTGGTATTTGTTTTCAGTAAACGCTGACTCTCCAAAAGACACCTTCTCAGAACAATATTTGCTAGAATAGCTGCTACAGACTTTTAACCCTCCACCGATTAAGTGCAATGTTTTTGATTGTCCAACAATAGGAAGGCTAACCAATAACAAGCTAGCCAAAGTTATAAGAATACCACTCGAGTTAAGAGATCGAGCAAACAGCCGAGTAAGAGGAAACATTATTCAAATCTCCCTTTTACCGTCGGCTCACTATTTTCCAATACAATATTTCCTCGGCTTATAACTGTTTCTACACTTAAATTTGTTCTGTCGAGTATTACTATGTCTGCGTCAAACCCTACTTTAAGTCGTCCTTTAGTAGGCAGCTTTAGGATATCCGCAGGTGTTGAAGTAATCACTTTTAATGCCAACGCTATGTCTAGCTCCTCCTCGATAATCGCGTCCCTAACCTCCTCAAACAGTGATGACTCTAGACCAATGTCAATTGATTTTAGTTGACCTTTTGAATCAAATTCCGGCAGGCTCGCATGTCCATCACTACTAAAGCTGATGCGAGTTATATCCCCATCATTCTCCAGGAAATACTTAAGAGCCTTACTACATTTGATTTCGCCAAACTCAAATGAACTGGGACTACTGCTTGTAGTCAAGTCAATATAGCCACCCTTTTTTGTGAAATCGATTCCGTCATCTAACAATTTTTGAGAGCGGTTTATATGGGTCGGATAGAACTGAGTAATTGGAATACTTGTTTTTTCAACGACTTCTCTTAATAATCCCAAACACTCGCAACTAGGGCCGGTATGAATACTCACGATACCAGACTTGCCACTTAGCATGCCTCCCACTCTAGCATCCGCAGCAACCGTTGCTAACTGCCGATAGCTCGGTTGAGAACCTCGATGATCAGCAATAGCAATTTCGCCAACACCAATACATTCTTGGATCAGCATAATATCGCTTTGCAGTGATTCAGTAATCGTTTTAATCGGTAAATGATAGGAACCACTATATACATAACAAGACAACCCGAAACCGTTAAGCTCCTTCGCTTTTGCTAAAAGATTTGGCAAACTACGCGAGATTGAATCGGTTCCTAGGGCTGCAACTAATGTCGTCACCCCTGCCTTGGTTAAGTCAGTCACATTAACCTCGGGTGTGCGAGTATCAAACCCACCTTCTCCGCCGCCACCGGTAATATGAACGAGGGAATCAACAAAGCCCGGGAAAACCAATTTACCCGCAGCATCGATCACATTAAGGTGATTCCAATCAATGCTAATTTCCTCGTCGATTGCCAATATTTTTTCGCCACACAAAAGCAATTGCTTTTTTTACCAAGGTAGTCCGGCGAATAAACCTCGGCGTTTTTAATTAACGTCAACATATTAGAAACCTATCAAAACGGCAACAGCCACGAAAATCATTGCCAGAATAAAGTTGAATAACAAAAATTTCCAAATAAATGCCGCCCAATCATTCCACTTAACGCCAGCAACCCCAAGACTACCCATCAACGCAGCAGAGGTAGGAACAATCATATTGGTCAGCCCGTCACCTAGCTGAAAAGTGAGTACCGCCGTTTGACGAGTAACGCCGACTAAATCGGCCATGGGTGCTAACAGTGGCATCGTCAACGCTGCTTGGCCAGAACCCGAAGTCACAAAAAAGTTAAATATAGACTGGAAGGTCAACATGAAGAAGGCGCTTATTATGCTGGGTAAATCACTAATCGATTGCGAAGCATGGTGCAAAATCGAGTTAAGCGCTGACGGAGTGGTTGGATCTGCTCCACCTAACACAATAAGAATTCCTTGAGAAAAGCCAACAATAAGAACAACAGGCATCAGATCGGCTGCACCTTTTTGAAAAGATTTGGCGAGTTGATCAACAGAAACATTGTCTAAACGAAAAACAAGACTAATGATGGCGGAAGTTAATCCGATGGTAAAAAACTGCGAGGCAATTTCAGCGATATAATAGCCACGCGCGGATACCCCCCAAATAACCCATGCTATCCCCAAGAAAAGATTGGCTATTACTAATCGGTCCCCTAGGCTCATGACTGACTGTTGCGCAAGTTCTTTAATATCGACAGACTGGCCGGGCTTCTTAATTCGTTTGGCATAAAGAGTGGTAAATATCATTAATGTCGCAGTAAATGCTATCCACATAACAAAACGAAAGCCCGCCCCCGAAAGTAATGGTACATCGGCGAGCCCCTGTGCAATAGCGACATTAAATGGATTCATGCAAGAAGATGCAAAACCCACCTGGGTTGAGATATAAGTACACAGTACGGCAGTGATTGGATTATAGCCTTGGAGAACAAGAATAGGCGTCAACAATAGCGCAAAGGCAATGGCCTCTTCTCCCATACCAAATACAGCTCCTCCTAAAGAGAAAATTAAGCAGAGAATGGGAATGGTCAGCAGATCATGCCCTTTAGTAATTACGATTAACCGAAGCATTGATTTGTGAATGCTCGATGGCAGCATAATCATTCCAAAGGAACCACCAATGATCAGAAGAAAAGCAATGATTCCAATAGCACCACCGCTTCGACTTCCGTTAGTTAACCCGTTAAAAACCGAATTCAGAAAACCGACTTCACCGGGATCAGCAAACAGTTCCGCCATTTTCGTTTTGCTTTATCCCTGCTGGTCAAGATCGTATTTGAAAGAACCGGCATCAAGAACATCCTTGGATACATTCCTATCATTATATTCATAGTGAACGGTTGTCGTCTCGAAACTTCCAGCAGGAATAATACCGGTCAATAACCATGCAAATGCCATTAATAGTAGTATTAAGACTAATGTATCGGGAACTCGAATATTACTGAGTTTTATCATATTTATCGTCTTCATAAAATAGGGCCTTTCGACCCATGGAAGTAAGCCTAGAAGTTTTGGGTATAAGTTAACCGATAGGAACGTCCCAAAGTATCATGATTAAAATGATCGACATTAGCACTCGTACCATAGGCAAGCGGCGCTTCGTTATCGAGCAGGTTATTGATACCTAGTCGAATACTTGCATCGTCATTCAAATTATAGCCAACCGATAAGTTCCACTCGAGCCAGGAAGGAATTTGTCGCTCTTCACTGATACCAAAATCATCGAGTTCGGTACTTGAATACTTCTCCAAATCATCGTCATAGCTAGAAGTGTAGTTGGCCGTCAAGCTAGTGGACCAATTATCGTTTCTATAACGTAGCTTAGTACGAACAATTAGCTCTGGGTAGCGGAATGTTCCCGCTAAGTCTTCCACCTCTGCCTGTTTAGATATTTGTCGTTCGTAATCCAGCAAATAGGTTCCATCAATCAAGAATGTCCAGCGGTTGTCCCCCTCTCCCCAATGATGCGTATAGGTGAGGTCAATCCCACTCGTTTCCTGAATTCCTAAGTTTTGCAACTCGAGGTGTATTTCCTCGATAGGTGCTCCAAGCGTTCCATCTCGAGTCTCTATTCCTATTTCTCCAAGTAAAAGCGTATCTTCGGCAACTATAGGAACATCGCCGCGAAGTGCCGCTCGAAATAATTCTTCATCATCTATTCCTACAATATTGGTGTGTTCGAAGGACCAGTAATCAAGAGTCAGCGAAATGTCACCCGTTAGACTATAAGCAATCCCAAAATCTGATGCAGTCGACTCTTCGGCATTAAGGTTCGGATTACCATAAATTTCCGAGAGGTAGCCATCAGTTCCTCCAAACCCGCCACAGAAATTATCAATAAATTCCGGTCCGCATTCTAGCGCGCCAGAACTAAGCGTTGTATCAGCGCCGACTTGCGCTAAAGAGGGTGCTCTAAATGAAGTATTCCACGAGCCTCTTAAAAGAAGGTTTTCGGTAGCACGGTAGGCAAAACCAACCTTAGGATTGAAGTCGCCGCCAAAGTCGCTGTATTCATCGTAGCGGCCGGCAATATGTAGCTCAAAATTTTCGCTGAGTGGCATTAATACTTCACCATATATAGCGAAAATGTCTCTGTCGGCTCTGGCGCCAGTCGAGCCAAAACCATAAACAGGAACCTCGCCTGTAATTGGGTCGGCTGTTGCCAAAGGCGATGGCTCATCGGTTATTTCTTCCCGTCTGACTTCCGCCCCAAATGCCGCCAATACTGCTCCGGTGTCTAGTTCCATGAGCTCCCCTGAAAGATTAAAATCAAGCGAGAACAATTCAGAACGACCATCCCGTGGGACATTTTCTTCAAGCAGATTCATTACATCACTTGAATTATCTCGACCACCGTTAAAAGGATTAAAGAAAATTCCATCGACGCCAGGTGTGCAATTTAAACTACCGTCTGAACATAACTCGCCATAAAGCGCCGCTTCAAACTTGGCCACATTCATAATCCCAGCCAATCCACGTTGCTGCGATTTGCTGGAAGAATAGTTGAGGGATGAGTTCCAATCCCATTCACCAAAAGTACCTTCTAACCCCGTCACTAGTCGAATATTGTCGGTTTTGTTTTGCAAGGTTCTCGGCTTATCGAACCGCCCCCACATTAATAGAAAATCTTCGTCGGGAACACCTAAATCAGTCCACAAATCGACAAAGCGGTCGGACAATTCTGTTGGCATATTAGGATGATCAAATGGCACTTCAACGCCGCTGAAAGGAGCCGAAGTAGAGTTACTACTGCCCTCTGTTGAGGAGATATACAATTCATTAAACCAAGTAAGGTCACCACCGATCAGTGAGTTAGAAAAAAATCCTGCAGACATTGACTCAAAGGCAGGATAAGTTGGCAGAAATTGATTTTGATCATATTGGCAGTACTCACCAAATGAACTATTCGGGAAACCAGCTCGGTCATCAAAGCGAATATCATCGGGACAGCTTGCTTCCACATAATCGATATCATCAAAAAATTGACCGTTAAAGCTAGGCCAAATGCCTTGCTGCGAAGGTGAAAAACTGTTTGCTGTTATGCCGCGCTCTCGGTCATAAAGAGCATCAACATCGTAATAGTCGAAGAAGACGTTGATGTCCGTCTTTTCAGCGGAATACCCCCAAACGACACTAACATTCTTTCTTGAATCATTGCTGCTGGCTTCGGAATCACCATAACTCACTACGACTTCGTTCCCCGATACGTCTTTCTTAAGAATTAGATTAATAACGCCAGCGACGGCGTCCGCGCCGTAAATAGCAGATGCTCCAGAGGGCAGTATTTCGACACGCTCAATGGCTGCCAGTGGAATTGAGTTAATATCAATGAAATTTTGTGAGCGAAAGGCAAAAGAACTACCCGCGACTCGACGACCATTGATTAGAACCAAAGTTGACGAGGCACCTAATCCTCTGAGCGAAACCGCAGCGGTTCCAACCGGTGAGTCAGCTTGCAAAGCGCCGCTGTTGTGAGTTGAAAAAGAACCTTCACCGCCATGGGTAATGGATAGTTCTTTAAGTAAGTCGGAAAGGTTTCCAGCGGTGGATTCTTTAATATCAGTCTGGCTGATCGTTTTAACCGGCGCAACCCCTTCTAAATCAACTTGTTTGATTCTAGAACCGGTGATGACAACTTTTTGGTCGTCCTCGTCCTCCGACTCCTCAGCAAGAAGTAATGGCGAAGATAAAATGTGAGCGCAGGCTAGCACGCAAAGTGAATACTTAAATAGTTGATTAGACATGAAAAATTACCTAGTAGTTAAGATTAAATTTAAAATTCAAAAATAATATTCGCCTCAAAAATGCTCAGAAAAAAACAGCAAAAGAGGGACTTACTAGGATGTGGTTACTCGTCAAACCACTCGGAAAGGTAAAACTCACAATAATGGTAAGACATAAGGCAATGCGCGTTTTTAATCATATGTCTCTCCTGTTCGTTTTAAGTGAAAAATGGTTGAGGCCTAAATTTATATCACTAAATTTTTTTTGTGTCAATTGTGAATTTTCTTGTTAAACTAAAAAAATGACTGCATTTGGTGACACAACGCACGATAAAACAACCTTAGGAATCGAAGATTTCTTTTAGCTAAAAAACTCTAGAAAACCTGCTATAGATTAGAGAAATGTGAATCCTAATAGCCGATTGTCAATCGAATGTTCGGTGGTATTAATCGTCAATTATGCAAAAGAAAATTACAACAATATGAGCATAGAAATAAGCTAGAGATGTTTGGAATATTTAACAAAAAAAACAAGAAGGGTCACTTCAAAGCTTATCGACTCGAGTCAGTTGAACAGAGTTCAATCGATGACGTAAACCCCGGTGAGTACATTAACAATGTTGATGACTACCCTCGAATTGACCGACTTAAGCTAGCTCAAAACTGGGATAGTTTGGAAGCAAAATCTAGCGAGAATACTATTGGTAAAGCTCTCGAGGATGCATGGGTAAGTGACCTGTTACAAACACTGGAAAGCACTTATGCTGCATTTGAAAGTGACCATTTCATTCACGTCACTTCGCAAAACGAGAAACATACTTCCTTATTTCTAAAAGCAATTGAAAACATTCGCCTAAGAATTATTAACGCTCTTGGGGATATCCTAGAAAATAGCTATAAAGAAAAATTCATAATCATTCTTTTCGACCAAGTCGAAGATTACTATCAATATATTTCCTACTACTACCCCAAAGAAGGTCAATTTGCCCATAGCAGTGGCTGTTTCCTAAACGACGCCATACCTCACTTTACGCTTCCCATGACGGACATGAGTTCGGTTGAATCGGTAGTCGCTCATGAACTCACTCACGCGATGGTGTCTCATTTACCCATTCCACTTTGGCTAAATGAAGGACTCGCGGTCAATATGGAAGTGGCTATTACAGGCTATAACCCTCATCGCTTAAATACGCACAGACACAATAAACACCTATCATTTTGGGGTGAAATGGAAATTCAGGAATTTTGGTCGGGCGGCTCCTTCTCAAGAGCTGATGATGGTAACGAGTTAAGTTATCAATTAGCACAACTTATTGTTCGTTCGTTAGCTGAAAATACTGAGGAATTTTATGCATTCGTCAAAGATGCTAATCACAGCGATGGTGGTGAAGCCGCCTTTCACAAAGCTTACGGTTATAGTCTTAGTGAGATCATTGAAAATCTATTAGGAGAAGGTGACTGGACACCAAATCCTATCGCATGGGAAAGATAGTCTTTGATTTGTTATAGGCTGTCGTTAATTTGTTATAAGCTATTACCTGTTAAATAATATTAAAGTTTAGTCTGAAAGCTTACGCCGAGCTTTCCTCCCAACTCATACTCGGCGAATAACCTTAAAAAAACACCTGATTAATTTATACAATTACCATTTACGACTAATTCTACCTTAGTTATTTGCAACAAAGATTTGTGAGTCCATTATACCGGCTTGCTCTTTAACTACGGCGACTTCATCCGCTGAAAGCTCGGTCTCATCAAATACATTCATCACTAATAAACGTCCGCTGGGCATTGGTACGGCTTCAATGAATACACGAGTCATTTCGCTATTTGAAATCCTTGGCCAAAGGTCAATAGCTTTTGTTCTAGTGCCATCGTCTCCAATGAATTGTTCTCCATCGCGAATATAGATGCCGGTGAACATCTCGGTCGGCTTGTGCACCAGTAAACTTGTTCTTATTGCTTCTATCATTTCTTTAGCTTTGGACTCGACCACAATATTTCCGCAACCGCTATAAGAGTAACCTTCAGTCTGATTAGACAGCACCAAATAGCGAGTATTTGCCTTCAAAACGGAGTTACAATACGGGTGAAAAAACTCATCAAAAGATTCAATTATGTTATTTGACGGCTCAGAACCCTTTAGAACATCAACGACTTTAAAGGCCGCTCGCCTTAAGCCATAATTGTCACTTGCCTTGTCTGCCTGCTCGACAACCTCAACATCATCAACTTCAATTATAAAAATATCATTTGTCATTTCTATTTTTTGCGCAAGCGTATATACATAAACGGGACACGCCGTGATTGTTGCTGCGGCAAAGTAAACGGCCGTTGTAACAACCAACAACAAGCGGTGCATTGGTACTTTTTCTCTTAAAGCTCTCATATGAATTACCCCATGTTTTGTGTTTTGTTTGGTCAAAAATGATTTGGTTTGATGTTAACCATCTATTACAAACGTAACAACACTTAAAAAGGGGTTATAAAATCGAACTTGTTTCAGAGCGCCAAAGTTAATTTTCTCAAACCAGGTATCTAAGATAGAATATCCACTGGCCTTAATACTATGAAGATTTTGTAAACAATGACTTTTCAACCCGTCAATATCGTACAGTTTATTTTTGTCTTCCAGGCTGGCTTTGGGGCGCTGCTGCTTTTCAGTCAACCGCGTTTTCGTGGATTGGTTTATTTACTTTTATTAGCCATGGCTTCAATGGCATTTAATCTTTTGGAAGAAACAGGTGTTACCCGTGATATTTATTTGATTACGCCGATTATTACTTTAGGAAAGGGCCCCTACTTCTATTTATTCATCTACTTTTTGGTTTATCCCGAGCTAAAACCTAAGCAGCACTATCTATGGCACAGTTTACCCATGCTTTTTGCTATTCCTTTCACTCAGTGGCCACAACTGGTTATTGCGCTTGGTTCCGCTAGCCAACTTGTTTACGGGGTACTTTCGCTAAGACTCATTCAGCGATATCACCGAGTAATCGCAGGCAGTCGCTCAGATGCTCATTCTCTTAATATAAATTGGATACTGGCGGTACTCATCGCTTTTTTAGTCATTGGCTTACTCGATCTCGTAAGACTAAATACTCAACAGTTAATACCTTTGACGTGGAATTTGGCGGGGCAATTTGTAGAAAACGCAACAACATTAATTCTATTCAGTATTCTTATTCTAAAAACCTTCCGGCATCCGCATGTTTACCAAGGACTGGCCACTTACGAAAATATAGTCATCAGGGAGCCGCTTTCTTCCGAACGACAAGCAAATTATGAACGACTGACAAGCTCCGAAAGATTAACAAACTCCGAACAGAAGAAACCAGAGACAGGGTCCGAGACAGGGTCCGAGACAGGTACAGATTCAGGTACAGATTCAAATACAGAGCAAACGCTCAATGACCAAGCCTCCAATAATGCTGTTAACTTAGAGGAGGATCTGCGCGCTTCGGAAAAATTGCATCTAAAGATTATTTTTGAACACCTTGAACAACTGATTAGTGATGAAAATCTTCATCACCAACCGAGACTGTCGTTAAACGACTTAGCACAGCGATCAAGTTTTAACCCACGGGAAATTTCTAGGGCTTTCAATGTCGTGGGAAAAATTAGTTTCTGCGACTACATTAACCATTTGAGAGTAGACGATATCAAAAAAGAACTGGATCAGATAGAAAATAAAGCGAACCTTTTAGACATCGCTTTTGGGGTTGGTTTCAACTCAAAGTCGTCCTTTAACGCAGCA
>CAJQOL010000187.1 GCA_905479925.1 uncultured Kangiellaceae bacterium
CATATCGTTCAGGTCAGTGGCACTTTCCGCCTGACCATTTTTTTCATCGGTGACCGTTTTAGCGGTACCGACATCATTGATAACTTCGTCTACGAAATAGAAGTCGCTTGAATAATTGGTGTATACAATTCTGTCGTCTTCATCATCATCTGGGCTGCTGGTAGTAACCTTTGTCGGCAAGCCGTAGTTACTATCATAATCATGGTTAGTGATAACCGTTTTACCCCCGCCCTGCTCAGCAGATAGCGTAACAATATTCGGCTTACGTTTTGAAGTCCACGTGTAAATTGTTTTGGTTTCTTTGGTGTCATCTAACCCCGTTTGATGCCAGTCTGAGCCGGTAATGGTCTTAAAGGTCACATTCGATTGAGTAAGTTTATTTCTCCAGCTAGCATCGCTGGTATTGAATGTATTAACCGTTGTTTTCTCGACAAGACTAAATCCGTTATCGATATCAACAACCGATTTTTTAACATTACCGTAGATATCAATATCCGCTGCTTTGACCTCAGTAAACTCATTAGAAAGTTGAGTGCGACCATTGAGACTATAAGAAGTTGCATCCTTGGTTTTAACCGGCGTCCAATAAATATCACCATTTAAGGTTGTTTTTTCATGGTAGGTAAAATCCGTTTGGCTAATCGGATCATCCGAACATAATTCATCATCATTAGTGAGACAAGTTCGAACCGACTCTATTTTTCCGGCGGTTGGGAAAAATTGAGAAAAGTCAGTCACTGAGCGAACATCATTGGCACTGTCAACCATAATGGTTCTAAAACCTTGGAAGCCTCGTCCACGACGATTGTAAATCGCTTCTTTATATCGGTAGCTGGTTTCGTTTTCAGCCCCAATACCATTCGACTGATAAAAGCTAGAAACTACTGGCATGCTAGAGGTAAAGTAACAATGTTCGCCATTAGGATCTTGAGCGATATAACGGTCGCTCGGCACGGTATATAAATCAGTTCCATTGACATGCCCCGGACGTGATATCGGCGCATAATCCCAGCGGGCTACTTTGCCCAAACCGTCTACTACTTTATAAACAGTGTCCGCTTGACGGGAATTATGAGAAACAAGGTTCTCTTGCACAAAGTAACCATCGACAATCGCTGGGCTGCCGGCTTTGAATGCTCCACCGATAAAACCACCGGTGATATGAATGCTACCGATATCAAAGTTACCCTGGAAGTTAGTGCTGGTAACCGTTCGGTAATTAAAATCACTCAAACCATCGTTATTAAAATCTTTCAGCTGCAATGCCTTTATAGACTTGCCGCCAAAAAAGAGACTATTACTAATGGGTGCGCTGACAACATCTGCAATAACTCTAGCCTCGCGCATGTTATTAGTTCCTGACTGTTCGAAATCAACAACTGACCAATTAAAACGTCTTAAATCATACGGACTCAAATCTATCTTAAGCTGCTCACCAGGGTTTTCAGTATTGTCGTGCTCTAGTTGGTGGATATCGTCATTACAGCTAGTAAGCATGACCATATCACTGACTTCACCATTTGCTAGGTTAGTTCGCCAACCGCCAGCGTTCACACAAAAATCATCGTCACTATCGGTAGCAATCAATAGCTCATCTTTACCATCGTTATCCAAATCAACCGCTTGAATACCGCCATAAGTCGCCTGCACTCGCATCACCGTTCCATAAAGTAATGATACCGGTGATTCATGGATACCTACATTAGAATAAAGCGATTGCTCTCCTGTGAACGTTTCATTCCCTTTATTAAAACGAAACTTCCAATCAAATGTACTGCCCGTTTTTACGGCTCGAACATAATCTTTAAGACCATCACCGTTTAAATCAGCCCAGGTATATTGATTAGAGAAACTATTGGCCGGTAACCCCATTTGACTCGCCGTCTTCTCCGTAACGGTCATCACGTTAGAGCCGTTAAGGCTAGAGAAACCAATGGAGGTTTCAACGACTCCATCCGCCGAATTAAAGCTCATTACCAAGTCAACAAGACCATCACCATCCATGTCCATAAGAGAAGCGTTTTGAAACACTCGGTTAGAATCGTTATCAATATCCCAGTAATCTAGGTTATGAATGGTATAAGGTCCATTAAAATCAACATTACCGTTACCTTTATTGCGGTAATAAGCAACGCGGCGGGTATTATTAAAACCTAAATTACTAAATACAATATCCTGATAACCATCGCCATCAATATCCATTAATTGCACGCCATTACTCGCCGAGAAGTTGTCGTAGTTTGACGCTAATGTATAACCCGTGGTGTATTTTGTGAGCGTGAAATTACTGTCAAACTGTAAGTAGACTAATTTACCAGCATCGTTAGCGATAAAGTCCGTGATACCATCGCCATTGATGTCCCCTTCAATCCCAGCATAAATCAGTGATTTTAGATGACTAGGAATGCTTGAGGTGACTTCGTCATAGGCACCATTATCTAGCTCAAAAACTTTTACTTGGTAAACATAACTGCCATGAATGTCTTGTGTTTGATCGAGGAAAAGCCCTTCCGCTATACCATCACCATTCAGATCTTTTAATATCACATTATCTTCTGCGGTAAATTGCTCCTGCTCTTCGTCTTCATTCACCGTAATACCGTCGAGTAAATCAACAACAGCATTAACCTCACTACCACTTGAAACCGCTTCCCATTCAAGATCTGGTGTATATTGGGTAAAATTAGTTGGTCTTAAACAATTAGGGGTACCATTGACGTAACCGCACTCTTCCACACTATCTAATATGGCTCGTTCGCTGTGGTCACTGTAACTATAATCCAATCGGTATTCACGAACTTGAGTGGAACCATAAAAAGTACTGATCGCGTCTAACAACTTACTGTGTTGAATCGACGCACCACCCAAGTATGAACGCCAGCGATCTTCACGTGGATTAGTGGAATACTCAAAATCAACACGACGG
>CAJQOL010000188.1 GCA_905479925.1 uncultured Kangiellaceae bacterium
CTAATTCCTGTCTCTTCCGCGTTACAAAAACTTCCCCCTAGGAACTACATTGAAAGTAAAAGCTTAGCGGTTGAAGTAAAACAAACCCTCGATATTCAGTTGCTCAAAGCGCGACTCGCAGAAAACGGGTATAACCTCGTAAGTAAGGTGATGGAACACGGAGAGTTTGCAGTTAGAGGTTCGATTTTAGACCTTTTCCCTTCGGGTACAGAAAACCCTATAAGAATTGAGTTTTTTGATGATGAAATCGAGTCTTTAAGGTATTTTGATAGCGAATCTCAAATGACCCAAGAGAAACTAACAAATATAAAACTATTGCCTGCTAGAGAATACCCAACGGATGACACAGCCATCTCACGTTTTAGGCAAGCATTTAGAACTCAATTTGACAGTAATATTAAAGAGTCTTCTCTCTACCGTGACGTTAGCAAAGGTATTTTTCCAGCGGGCATTGAGTACTATCTGCCGTTGTTCTTCACCGAAATGTGTTCGATTTTCGATTATCTACCTCAAAAAGACACCCTAATAATAGGCTCAAGCCAGCTTTCACAAACGATTTCCCAATTTTGGACGGAGCTGACAGAAAGGTACGAACAACATCGGCATGACGTCACCAGACCGATCGTTGAACCAACGGATTTGTTCCTAACAGAAGAATTATTGTTTGAAGCAAAAAAACAATTTGCGCAAGTACAAATCGCTACCAGCGAGCCCGCTAATAGGCACTCGCAATCATTAAATATCGACAATTGTCCAACCGTAACTGTCGAGCACAAACTGACTGAGCCACTTTCAGCATTAATTGATGTTGTTGATCGAATGGATAAAATCCTTATCTGTGCAGAATCACAAGGCCGACAAGAAGTAATTAGAGAGTTACTTCTCAAGTCACATCTATCAAGCAGCCCAGTATCCGACTGGGCAAATTATAAGAAAAGTACCGATAAAATAAACCTGACAACCATGCCAATAAGGAATGGTTTTCTAATCGACCAACAACTCATTATTAGTGAAAGCAATTTATTCGGTAATCAGGTCCTACAGCGGCGCCACAAAACGGAACGTGTAATTTCGCCGGACCAGTTAATCCATAGTCTCGCCGAACTAAAAATAGACGACCCCGTAGTTCACGTTGAACAAGGTGTCGGCCGCTACAAAGGTCTTGAAACTATTGATGCTGGCGGAATTTCTACCGAATTTCTCACACTAGAATATATGGGAGGGAGTAAGCTTTATGTGCCGGTTCAATCTCTTCACCAGATACACCGTTATTCTGGAAATAACCCGGAGTTAGCACCTTGGCACAAATTAGGGAGCGAGGCCTGGGGTAAGGCAAAACGCAAAGCAATAGAAAAAGCCAGAGATTCAGCGGCAGAGCTACTAGACATCTACGCTAAACGAGGGGCAGAAATTGGTTTTAATCATAAAGTGGACCAATCCGACTACCAGCGATTTGCCTCGGAATTTCCCTTTGAGCTTACTCAAGACCAAGATATAGCAATCAAAGCAGTCGTCAACGATATGTCGTCAAAGCAACCAATGGATCGTCTAATCTGCGGTGACGTTGGATTTGGTAAGACAGAAGTAGCAATGAGGGCAGCGTTTATAAGTGTTCAAAGCTCAATGCAAGTTGCTATGCTTGTACCAACAACACTACTCGCTCAACAGCATTTTCATTCTTTTCAGGACCGTTTTTCCGCCTGGCCAATTAACGTAGCGGTACTTTCTAGGTTTCAAACCAAAAAAGAGCAAGCAGAGGTACTTGAGAGGCTTGAGTCCGGCCAAATAGACCTGGTAATAGGAACTCATCGACTTATTTCCGGAAAACTAAAGTTTAAAAACCTTGGTCTGTTACTAATCGATGAGGAGCATCGGTTTGGAGTTCGCCAAAAAGAGATATTAAAGGCTTATCGTTCAAAGGTGGATATATTAACGCTGACCGCGACGCCAATCCCTCGTACCCTAAATATGTCAATGTCTGGCATTAGAGATCTATCAATAATAGCAACGCCTCCAGCGAAAAGACTAGCGATTAAGACCTTCGTCCGAGAGCGCAATGAGCCGTTAATTAAAGAGGCTATACAACGAGAAATTAGGCGTGGCGGACAAGTCTACTTGTTACACAATTCGGTTGAGAGTATCGAGAAAACCGCCAATGAAATCCGTGAATTACTTCCTGAAATAGAAGTAGCGGTTGCCCATGGTCAAATGCGTGAGCGACAGCTAGAACAAGTTATGAAAGATTTTTATCATCACCGGTTCCACGTTTTAGTCTGTACCACAATTATAGAAACAGGTATTGATATACCAACCGCAAACACGATCATCATGGACCGCGCAGACAAACTTGGCTTGGCGCAATTGCATCAACTTCGAGGCCGCGTTGGTCGTTCACACCATCAAGCATATGCCTATTTGATGACCCCCTCTTCCAGAAATATGACTAAGGACGCAAAAAAACGTCTCGAAGCTATTGGAAAATTAGAAAATTTGGGTGCTGGTTTTATTCTAGCGACCCATGATTTAGAGATTCGCGGCGCGGGTGAGTTACTTGGTGAAGAACAAAGTGGCCACATGCAAACCATCGGTTTCAGTCTTTACATGGAGTTACTAGAACGGGCGATCGAAGCCATAAAAGAAGGAAAAGAACCTGACCTAACTGATGCACGAAGCGAAATGACTGAAGTAAACTTGGGTATTTCTGCTCTGCTGCCTGAGGACTATGTGCCAGACGTAGCGATCCGTTTGTCGTTATATAAACGTATCGCTGGCGCTAAAAATGCACTAGAGCTGCGGGCATTACAGGTAGAATTAATTGACCGATTCGGTTTGTTG
>CAJQOL010000189.1 GCA_905479925.1 uncultured Kangiellaceae bacterium
TAGTGGAGCAGGAACCAAGCCATCAGTCAATAACGATCCTGAGAACCTAAAAGACAATATTCTTCCCTATGGGCTGGTTGAACATATTCATGAGAAAGAAGTTTCTTATCAGCTGAAACAACCGGTGTCGTTCTCTCCCCATGTAGCCCCTTTTTTCCGTGGCATCACTATGACTGTGCAAATCAAACTTATGCAGCCTTCGACTGAAGAAGAGATTTTTAAAGTGTTTGCAGATTACTTTAAACAACAAGCATTGATAAAAGTACAACAAACAATTCCGACCATACAACAAATTAATCACACACCACTTTGTTATGTTGGTGGCTTTAAACTAAGTGCCGACGGTACTCGGCTAACCCTTGTAAGCTGTTTGGACAATCTATTGAAAGGCGCAGCAAGCCAAGCTTTGCAAAATATTGCTCTTGCTTGCGGCATTGAACTAGCGCTAGAACCAAAATTAGAAACATTAGGAGAAAAGTAATGACTCAACCCCTTTGGCAAAAATCCTCGACTACGATTAACCAAACCATGATGGATTTTATGGCGGGTGAGGATATAGTGCTCGACCAACAATTAATCGGTTATGATATTATCGCCAGTAAGGCGCATGTCCTGGGATTGCTCTCAATCGATCTCTTGACTCAACAGGAATCGGAACAGTTGATTACTCAGCTTTCCGCATTGGAAGAGGCAATCGCAAACTCAGAGTTTAGTTTAGATAATCGCTTTGAAGATTGCCATTCGGCGATAGAATTTTGGTTAGTGGAAAAACTAGGGGACTTAGGAAAAAAAATTCATACCGGTCGCTCCAGAAATGACCAAGTATTAGTTGCCACTAGGCTTCACTTAAAGTCCTCTTTACAGTCAATGATAGATTTGACGAAACAAAGTGCTAACGCGTGCCTTAAAAAGGCAGAGCAGGGCAAACTCACGCCTATGCCGGGTTATACTCATCTGCAAAGAGCCGTGCCGTCATCGGTGGGAATGTGGTTTGCAGGATTTGCTGAATCAATGATTGATAATTTATTGAGCCTTGAGGCGGCGCTTAAATTGGTTGACGCCAATCCGCTTGGAACAGCTGCTGGTTATGGGGTCAATTTACCGTTAGATAGGCAATTAACTACGGAGGAACTAGCTTTCTCAAGAATGCAGATAAATCCTATTTATTGTCAGAATAGTCGAGGGAAGTTTGAACTAGCAGCGCTAAACGCACTATCACTTTGCTTATTGGATGTTAGAAGGTACTGTTGGGATATTTCATTGTTTACTACCCAAGAATTTGCGATGGTAAAACTACCAAATGAAATGATGACGGGTAGTTCTATCATGCCCAATAAAAATAATCCTGATCTGGTTGAGTTAATGAGGGGGAGTTACGCGGTAGTGCAATCTGCTTCCATAGAATTACAATCAATACTGTCCTTGCCTTCGGGCTATCAAAGAGATTTGCAACTAACTAAAGGGCCAATGCTTAGAGCGATAAAAAAAGCGATTGATACCATGTCTTTATTTCCTGCGTTAATTGAGGGAACGGATTTCTTAAGCGAAAGCTGCGAGGAAAAAATAGACGGCCCCATGTTTGCTACTGACAAAGCCATAGAGTTAAGCGCTAACAACGTACCTTTTAGAGCTGCTTATCAACAAGTCGCCGATAACCCGCAAGCGCTCGCAGAAAGATTACCTTTAGAAAGTATACAACAACGTGTATCTCCCGGAGGGTGCGGTAATTTAATGTTGAAAGCGATCGCCGATAGGCTGTCTAAGAAAGGGCCAAATTTACTTGATTCAGATTAATAATAAACCCCTTGTTGCTAGTTGGTAACCAGTAGTTGCTAGTTGGTAACCAGCTGGTTTTCAAGATTAAGCTGGTTTCTTTGAGCAATCATATCCGTCTCAAGACGTTCTATTTGCTTAATAAAACGAGGATCTTTATATAGACCTCTAAATGAATAGTTGTTCTTTATTTCAAGTTGCCAATTAAGTCTAAAGCCAGCGTCAATTGAATTTTTTAGCATTGATAGTGCGGTACTATTTTGACCTCTTATGGCTGACAGTTCGGCTTGGATTAAATAATCCTTTGCTCTGATATTGGCACTGGTTTTTAAGATATTGCTAACTTCTAAACTATTTAAAGTCTCTCTAAGCTGCTCAAATTCCGTTTCTTTGTTGAGTATCCTCAAGGTATCTGCATAAGCCAAAATCAATTTAGCTTGACTGGGACCTTTGTAAGTTTTATTAAGCTTCTTGAGGGGCTTTTCGTTAGCAAGATTAGGATTGCTAAGCTGTACGAGAAAAGGATGATTTAGGTGCAAAAATGCCTCAGCTTGTAGCGGTTTATTTTGCGCCAGTAATTGGTTAGTAATAATCCGACTTAATAGATCCTTTGTACCATGGGAAAAGCGAACGTCTTCTTTGGCAAAGGCCTCTTTTGCTATTTCTAGAGCTAGTTCATTATTACCTGAGGCCAAGGCGTCTAAAGCGCTTAATAAAAAACTAAACGCGTTTAGCTGCTGTTGATTTCTATAAG
>CAJQOL010000190.1 GCA_905479925.1 uncultured Kangiellaceae bacterium
GCACACCAGAATTTGATTCTGCAGGTTACCTTTTCCCTCGGTACTCTCCGGATGGTAAAAGTATCGCCGTTATTTTCTTGCGGCCAACTAACAACTTGTGGGTTATAGGTTTGATTGACTCTGCTACAGGGGCTTTTTATCAAGTTTTTCAATCTGAACAAAAAATCAATCAAGTCGTTTGGGGAAATTCAGATAACGAATTATTCTACGTTTTAGCCTCAAGCGCGCGATCTGTCATTTGGAAAATGGATCTTCTATCCGGTAAATCATCTCACCTACTTAATGGAAAGATGATGGACCTCGACTTCAATGCAAAAACGAAGCAATTTGTATTCACCCAGCAAAAAAGAGAAACCAGTATCTGGAAGGCCACTAGTATCAACAATACTATGGAAAATCGTGAATCGCCTATCATTGACTCTACCTATGAAAACAGTGAGCCACGATTATCACCAAATGACCAGTATCTCGCTTACATTTCAACCCGTTCAGGGGTTGACTCTATTTGGGTTGAGAATCTTAATACCCAAAAAAGCGAACAACTCTTTAAGATGAAAAACGCGAAGATCGCTGATATTGTTTGGTCACCCGATGGTAAACAAATTGTTTTTACCTTGATCGAGAAAAATCGAAGCCGCATTATTTTTATCGGTATAGAAAACAAACAAACCAAAGAGTTTGCCCGTTCTGCGGACACTGCTAACGGTAAGTGGTCACCGGATGGACAGAGCTTCTATTGGATGGAAAAAGTTAGTGGCAATTGGCTATTAAATAAGCAAGAAAAAGACAGTGAATCCATCGAACCTATTTTTAGCAAACCAATTAAGTATTACCTACCGATGTCGAATGGGAATATTTACTTTCAAGAAATTCTATCGACAGCCATATATTCTTATAATGTCATTACCAAAAAACCAGCTATAGAAATAGTCAATCAAACCTCACATTTTGGCAGTTGGGATGCGAAAGATAGCGCCCTATTTTATACCGCATGGTCTAATGAAGAACAACGAACCTACTTATATCGAAAAGTTCCTGCCAGCAACCAAAGCGAAGCGTTATTTCCGATTACCATTGCCGCTTCGGCATTTAAGGATAACCTGACGGTATCAGAAGATGGATCGACAGCGTATTTTTGTAAGCTCACTAAATTGAACTATGACATCATATTGATGAGTTATTAAGATCATAACCTACAAACTGTTTGGCGACTTTTACGGTTTATAACTCATTAAATTAGAACAAAAAGCGCTGATAGCAACACTTGAGCGCATACGAACAGTTAGTAAGGTTAATTTTCCCGTAAAGTCAGCTAAGGCTAAATAAGCTAAATAAGCTAATAAGCTAATAAGCTAATAAGAATTTCACTCAAAAATAGAATGCTTATATAATAAGTATATTCATACCTATAGGAATTACTGAACATGAGAAAAACATCTAAGCTAGCCACAAAAATCTATCAAGAGCACTTAGCGATGTTCGGTGAGCCCGGAGCGACATTTGATTTTAAAACCAGCCAAAGTGATCGCGATCTTGGTTGCCCCAGCCATATTCAAGTCTTAGTATGGGAGCCGGATAATGAGTTAAATTTGACTCGTTTTACGACAATAGGAATGTCTGATGTAACGCTCGATGACAATGAACATCGCACCGAGCTGCACTTTTCACTGATAGCCGATCTCAAACCAGCAGAGATTGACGCCTGTAGTGAGTTCATAGCCTCTGTCGCGTTAAGCTCATTCAAAACAAATAATAAATTCGATTGGTGGAATAGAATTACTACTGAGGCTCCAGTCCCTATTTTTTCTGATAGTAACCAATTACTGCTTCATCCCGCTTTTGTGAAGGACGGCTGGGATACCATAGAAAGCGGCGAAAGAGTGGTTAAAATTATGAACCTTGTGGCTTTAACCAAGCAAGACTCTGAAAGAGCCGATAAAGATGGGTTAACTGATATGCTTAATCACTTATACGACAACAATATTAGCTTTTTTGAACCTCGTTAGTCTGATTTAAAGATCAACGGTCCAGCTTTTAACCGGGCTGGTAACCCAATTAACACTGACCAACAAACAAATATTATCAGCGAGTTTATATCTAAGTTAAATTGATAGCGAGCGATCAAACAGAGAGTTTTAGCTAACTTATTCCGTTACGCTAATCGAGCGAATATCAAGTGTGAAATTTTGCTCAATTTTGTCAGCAATCAAAAAACCAACTTGGCGTATTTCATTAAAATCCGGAGGTCCTATATTTGGTAACTGCCTTCCTCGAAATTGTGCTTGAAAACTATCGTTATTAAAACAGTGTTTCTGCCACTGACCTTTTTCTGTTTGAAACGAAGCGACATAAGCGTAGCTGCCAAATCGATAACTATTTCTTAATCGAAATTGATACTCACGACCGTCGCCCTTTATTTCAATACAAATATTTTTTGAGTTAGAAAAAAAGCCGGGCGTTACAGCCCCCCTTAAACTCGCGAAACCGCCATTATTCTCGAGGGACAGCTCGCCTTTAAAACGAATAACTCTTTCGCCATTGACCCAAGCGGCATCGCTAACAGAACGGCCACCCATAACATCATCGTTAACAATCATCCATCGCTGGTCTTTTTCTTCAAGCCATTCGCTGGCAAGCACTAAATTACTTAGGGCAGACATAACAATCACTCCAATTGTCAAAACGCACTTTAATGATAGGAGGCCAGCTAAAAGATGAGAGCGTATGGTAACCATAATAACTATTGAGAAACCATTGCTTGCTTGGTGCTCTGCAATTTATCTCGTAACTCGTTAAGTGCCGCTACCGAAAAACCCCGATCGTAGAAATAAACAATTTTACCATTTTCATCTAATAATAAGACTCTGGCATTATTTGGGTTGGTATTTCCAGTAAAGGCTTGAATGATTTCACCATCATCGTAAATGGTGATAACACCTTTCCAGAGTTCTTTTGGAATACCTTTTCTCATACCTTGATTAATTTGCGTTTTAAAAAAGCGCGGAAACATGCCCTGTATGGTTGGTAACTCGTATGCGTCTACTTGGGTGCTGGTCATATCCAACCCGATTAACCAGCGGTCGATATCAAATTGCGAGTTCTGCACGTAACCAAGCAGCAACAATGAAACTTTACCCGAGAACTCATTAGGCAAATCAACCATGGTATTCTCCAGTGACTCTCCTTTAACATCGGGAAACATTTCACCATTAGGCGACTTATTAGGGTACGTTGTTGAACACCCAACTAATGACAAACAAAGAGTAAAAAACGCAACACGAATGAGGGGATTTATTGCAGACACAAACAAAACTCCGATTACTGACAGATTAATAATAAATACGTCAATAGTCGTCTTTTAGATCACGTCATCAGTCATCAGCAGCCCGCCAATACTAGTAGAACTTGATTAGCCTATATTATTTACTTTTCCATCTCAAAATAGAGATATCCTTACATATCAACGGTTGTCTTTAAAAAATAAACAAGCTAAGCTAATCCTTTGTATCAATATTAGGACAAAGGTAACACTCAGATGAAAACTCAGCTTATCGCAGGATTATTATCTCTCGCTATCATTCCCGGATGCGGTCAGTCACCATCTGAGCCCACAAAACCAGCGGAAGCACCGTCTACCACCGTCAAAGCCGCAGACCAAAATGCACTGTTCGAGAACTTTAAAAAACGTTTCCTGGAAGAGTTGTGGGCCAATAATCCGACCTATGGCGTTTACGTCGGTTATTACAAACATGACCATGAGATGGAAGTACCGAACGCAGAAAGCGCAAAAAAGTCGATTGCTTTCGAGAATAAGATTCTCCAGCAATTAAACGTATTTGACATCAACAAATTATCACCATCAAATGCCGTTGACTGGGAACTGATAAAAAATCAGATCGAATCAAGCCAGTGGTATCGAGAGGTCTTTAAATCAAGAGAATGGAATCCGTCGAGCTATAATGTTGCCGGCATATTTGGGCTTATTTTAAGTACTGACTACAAACCACTCGATGAAAGGCTTTCAGCTATATCCAGCCGCCTCGACAAAATTCCAGCCTATTACCGAGCAGCAATCGATAACCTTACAACGCCAACTCTTGAACATACTGACTTGGCTATCCAACAGAATAAAGGCGCGTTAGGTATTTTCGAAACATCGATTCCAGCCAGTATCGAGAAATCAACTCTGACTGCTGAGCAAAAGAAAGCCTTTCAACCTAAACTGCAAGCGGCGGTTACCGCAATTAATGGATATATCACTTGGCTTGAACAAAAAAGAGCCACGCTAGCTGATGGCGGAGCAAAAGACTTTAGAATTGGTGATGAGCTTTATGAACAGAAATTTAAGCATGATATTGTGTCTGACTTTACCGGCAAACAACTGTATCAAAAAGCGTTAGAATCAAAAGCGCAACTACATACGGAAATGATCCGAATCACAAATCAACTATGGCCCACTTATTTTCCTAATACCGAGAAACCTAGCGAGCCTTTGGTTGCGGTAAAAAAAATGATAGACCACCTATCGGCAAAACACGTGAGTCGTGACGAATTTGTTAATGAAGTTAAGCGACAAATGCCGATCATTGAGCAGTATATTCTCGATAACGATTTAATCGAAATGGATGCGAGCCGCCCTCTCGTAGTGAGAGAAACTCCCGAATATCAGCGCGGTGTTGCAGGAGCGTCTGTCAATGCCCCTGGCCCCTATGATGCGACCGCGAATACCTATTACAACGTAACACCTTTGGATAACTACAACGATGAGCAAGCTGAAAGCTACCTTCGTGAATATAACCACTGGATTCTACAGATATTAAATATTCACGAAGCTATGCCTGGTCATTACACCCAACTGATGCACGCTAATAAATCCGCTAGCTTAATTAAATCTATTTTTGGAAACGGCGCAATGATAGAAGGTTGGGCGGTTTATTCTGAGAAAATGATGTTGGAGTCAGGTTATGGCAACAACGAGCCAGAAATGTGGCTAATGTATAGCAAATGGAACTTGAGAGTTGTCGCCAACACCATATTAGACTACGAAATCCAAGTTAAAGGGTTATCCAAAGAAGACGGACTCGACTTACTGATGAATCAAGCTTTCCAGGAAAGAACTGAGGCTGAAGGAAAATGGCGAAGAGCGACATTAAGCCAAGTACAGTTAACCAGTTACTTCAATGGATTTGCGGAAATATATGCTTTCAGGGAAGAGCTTAAACAAAAAATGGGCGATAAATTTAATCTCAAAGAATTCCACAATAAATTTTTGAGTTATGGAAATGCGCCGGTACCAGTTATCAAACGATTAATGTTGACCGATTTAGGCCTTAATTAACTAGCGGCTTAATTAACTAGAGCCCTAATTAACCAACAAATTGACAAAGGTTTCTCGATGATTAAACTCATTATTTTCACAACCCTAATAGTAAACTCTTTCGCAGTTATGGCTTCTAATAGCTCTATTATTCTTGGTGAGCCGCCATTACTCGAGCCCGAATACAAACTCGACCTTTATCTACTGCCGGGCGATAACGCATTTAAGTTAATCAAAAATTGTGAAATGGAAAGTGAATCACTTAACCAATACTGGCGTCCAAATCGACAGCAACTTGAAATCATCGACAAGAAATTAAATGTCGAGCTGGATGCAAAAAAGATTATTCACAACCCTAAAATTATCCAGAAACTTTATTTTGGCTTAGCGGACGGGTTGAAAAGCGAAAAAGTTTATATCTTCCTCTATCCTGCGCTTCCGGAAGAAATTGATATCAACGTTGGTACCGACGAGTTCGCCTGTCTAAAGGTTATGACTAAAGTCGCTTTCGATATCGATACATTGTCTTTTGAGTTTTTGCCTTAGCCATTGAGGGAAATCTAGATATGGCGTCCGCCCTCTTTTATAAGGACGGAATTAAAACGCTTGGATTTCTAGAATGCCAACAACAATGTCTAACCGTAGAGAGCTACGAATTAGCTTGCCCTAGTGCGGGTTACGCATTCAATCTAAGACGGTCAAAACCATTCAACTAGAGGCTATTAATCAACCTGAACTCGGGATAATTTAACCTTTCCAGCACTGTTAATTTAGCGCCTCTCAGCGTTAAACTTGTTGATAATAGCGAGCTATTACTAACCATTTGATTACATTCAATTTTTAAGGCTACCTTATCCCGAGTTCAGGTTAATCAAATAGTTTTTTGTATTGATGGCAATAAGGTTGTTGCCCATTTTTTTGGTAATAATCCTGGTGATAATCTTCGGCCTTCCAAAAGGTTGCTTCGGGACGAAGCTTGGTAGCTATTTTCATACCTTTGCCTTCTAAAATCGCAATTAATTTTTCCGCCACCGCTTTCTCTTGTTCATTTTGATAAAAAATAGCCGATGCGTATTGCGCACCAATGTCTGGTCCTTGACCATCAATTTGAGTGGGATCATGAATCTCAAAAAATAATTTGCTGAGTGTTTCAAAGCTAACTAGTTTTGGGTCATAACTTACTTGCACAACTTCCAAATGACCAGTTTCAGCGCGGCAAACTTCTTGGTAGCTTGGGTTGCTAGTTTCGCCCCCCATATAGCCGGACTCAACACTTAATACTCCGTCCTGTTTTTGCAGCAAGTGTTCTACTCCCCAAAAACAACCACCGGCAAAATAAGCCGATGCAATTGAGGTATCTCTTTCTTTCAGATCATCGATGCTCATAAACTTCATTGATACTGAATTAACACAATGTCTAATATTAGTACTGGTTAAGCCTTCTCCTTCAAAAACATGCCCCAAATGACCATCACAATTTGCACAAAGTATTTCAACACGACGCCCATCGGCGTCAATTTCGCGTTTAACAGCTCCTTCAATTTGATCGTCAAAACTAGGCCAGCCACAGGTAGACTGGAATTTATGCTCCGAACGATAAAGAGGCGCATCACACTGTTTACATAAATAGACTCCGCCTTCCATAAAATCGTTATAGTTTCCGGTAAAAGGTCTTTCAGTTCCTTTGTCAATTATTACCCGACGTTCTTCTGCGCTGAGTTCATTTAGTTTTTTTGTCATCTTCGTTTTCTCTTAGTTCTTGCTGTTGCTCAAGCTAATGCTACTTACTTTATACCGTCACTATTTTGTCTCTTCCTGAGGACTTGGCCTTATACAACGCCCGGTCCGCATCCTTAATCAATTCTTTAGCAGTCATACCTTCACTAAATTGCGCCGCGCCAATTGATACCGATACTTGCCAATCCAGGCTCGAAATTTGATTTCCAATACTATGGGTACTGTTTCTTACTTTATCAAGTACGAGCTCCGCGCCATTCAGATCAGCATCAGGCAACACAATTAAAAACTCTTCACCACCAATTCGTCCGATATGATCGCCTAATCGAGTGTTAGCTATTAGCACTTGTGCGAAGGCCTCTATCACCTTATCACCTGCCGCATGCCCCAAACGGTCATTGATCCGTTTAAACTGGTCTAAATCTGCAATTGCAACGGTTAAAGCTTGGCCGTTTTGTTGGCTTTCCGATAACCTATTAACTAATTGCGATAATACCGCCCGTCGGTTTGCTAGGCCTGTTAACGAATCAGTATTAGCCAATTTTTGCAGCTGAATTTTGTGCCGCCAAGAGCGAAAGATAAACAAGAAAAGTAAACTACAAAACGCGACAAGTCCAAAAACAATTAGGTATAAGGAATAAGTTTCACTATCCTGCTGTGCGATAACCACCTTCTGTAACGCGTTTTCTTTTTCTTTAACCTCCAACTCATATTTTGTTCTCATTTGGTGGAACTTTTCGGTACTTTGATTTCGGCTAAATTTGGCCTTCTCTATCTCTGTTTTCAGCAACAAATGATAAGCTTTTTGGTAATCTCCAGATTGTGCTAACAATTTGGATTCAATACCCGAAATTACAAATGCCTTAAGCGGCATGGCCTTTTCGGCTATAACCGCTTTTGCCGCCGCTATTGCATCGCCAGCGGCAACCAGATCATCCATAGCAATCGCAATTTTAGCCATCGTTTGATAGTAATCAAACAACATGGCGGTATTGTTAGATTTTTTAAATAGAGGATAGGCCTTTTCTTGCAACTGTTTTGCCTGTGCGTAATTGTTATCCTTCATTTCCGCTGATGCAAGCGCTCTTAACGCGTACGCCACCCCTTGTTGATCTTGCAACGACAAAGAAATAACTAAAGCCTCACCGAGTTGTTTTTTTCCGGCTTCGCGAGCTCCTAATTTTAGATTTGCTCGACCTAGACCATAAAGTGAGATACTAAGTTGCATTGGGTTTTCTTGCTGTCGATAGAATTTCACTGACTCTTCAAAATAGGGACGCGCTAGCGCATCCTCTCGTCGGTATTCGTACAATAAACCGATGCTTGCGGTAATATCGCCTTTCACAACAGCAAGAGGTGACTCCTGAGGGGGTATCTGAGGCGCTAACGTATAGGCTTTTTGCAGACTCTCGAGAGCCTCTATGTAGGCAAATAGGCTGGTCTGCAAAGTGCCTAACGCCAAATAAGACTCAACTTGCAACTGTTGGTCATTGGTTGATATAGACCACTTAATAACATTCGATGCTAACTCAACACCTTGCTCGGGTCTTCCTTGCATATCTAAGGCGTAGGCATAGGCAATGTTAAGCTTATGATAAAGCCACGGATGGTCAAATTCGCTAGCGAACGTAAGTCCCTTTTCTGCAGCTTCAGTTGATTTCTCAGGCAATGTAAGCAATAAATTAATATCACACAACAATAGATAATATTCTGCCTTTTCCCGGTTATTGCTAAGCCGCATGGCATCAAGACTTTCTAACTTCTCAAGCACTTCCGATGGTGATTTTTGAGCCGTTAAGAGAAGTTGTCTATTTTGTTTGCTTAACTGAGCTCCATTTATGCTCGCCCAGACGATAGTTGAGAAAGCTCCAATAATGTAGAAGCTAAATAACATCAAGGTTTGCAAAGATAAACTTTGTAGGATATCGATTAATTTAGGAGTATTAATGCCTCCAACTTTGAAAAACATGTCCTACCCCTAAAAGTAGCGAAACCAGTTTTAACCCAGACTAGCGAATATTTGCTGCAATAGCCTTATTTTCCAAAAAATAAAGCAAACTACCTATAGTTACTATAGCTAAATTGAGATGTTTCCACACGGCAAAAGTTCTTTCATTGAAAGAGCACGCTAACTACCTGATTAGATTATTATTTATGCTTATCAAGTTGCTGATAATTAGTCTATTTCTTAGATAGCTGCTCTGGCAAATTCAAAAATACCGACTACACTAATTGTAGGTAATAGTTTGTAGGTAATGCAGAAAATTTAACTCTAATCTATTCTTCAAAATTAACGCTCCTAGAATAGCTAATAATTTATTTGGGACCACACTATGAAAGAAACGCCAGAAGCCCCCCCTTCCTCGACCAACGAAGAGGTTGACCTCAGTAAACGCCGTACTTTTTCGACGCTGGGAAAATTAGGAATAGCCGCCGGTTTAGCAGGAAAGGCTCCCTTTGTATTTGCTAAACAGAAAACTAAACTTAGAATCCTAGGCACTCATGTAACACTCCAGGAAGAGCTTAGGCAACAAGCGATGTCCGATTTAGGGATAGAGTTAGAGTTTGAACCCAAAGGTAGTGCCGCTGTATTACAAAAAGCCTCTATGAACCCTGGGGCTTTTGATCTTTATGAGCAGTGGTCAAATAGCATTAGAGTATTATGGCGTTCCGGCTCAATCCAAGCAATTGAGAAAAAGCGATTAAATCATTGGGGTGAGATTAATTCATTAACCAAAACCGGAAAACTCACACCGCAAGCCAAAATAGGTGCGGGTGATGCCCCCCATAAAATACTTAATGTGCAGGGAAATGGTCAGCTAGGACCCCCTTCTACTGATTTGATTAGTTTCATGCCCTACGTACATAACGTCGACTCCTTTGGCTACAATACAAATGTTATTCCAAAAGGAGTTCCCTATGAAACCGAAAGCTGGGGCTGGTTATTGGACGAGAAATATCATGGTAAAGTAGGTATCGTAAACGCGCCGACAATCGGTCTGTTTGATCTTGCATTAGCTGCACAAACCAGAGGTTTAGTATCTTTCAAGGATATCGGCTCACTCACTAAAAAAGAGTTAGATAACCTGTTCCAAGTATTAATTAACATGAAAAAACGCGGTCACTTTAGTGGTTTTTGGACTTCAGTTCCAGAATCTGTCGATTTTATGGCAACCGATCGAGTGGTAATTGAAAGCATGTTCTCCCCTGCCGTATCGGCCCTCAACGGTAAAAATATCCCCGTTACTTACGCCGCCCCAAAAGAAGGCTACCGTGGCTGGCATGGTGTAATGTGTTTATCCTCCGCTACTCAAGGAAAACAGAAAGACGCGGCGTATGACTATATGAATTGGTGGTTATCGGGTTGGCCCGGCGCATTTATTGCGCGCCAAGGTTACTACATATCAAATCCTGAACGTTCCGCTAAGCATTTGTCCCAAGAAGAGTGGGATTACTGGTACCAAGGTAAACCCGCAGCAACCGAGTTAAAGGGGACCGACGGTAAAATATCGGTGAAAAAAGGAGAAATCAGAACAGGTGGAAGCTATACCAAACGATTTAGTAATGTAGCGGTTTGGAATAGTGTTATGGAAACCTACGATTATAGTTTGCAAAAATGGTATGAGTTTATCAGCGCATAAGGACTTTAGTTAACGGATGTTTAACTCATTACAAAAGCAAATACTGGTTGTTCTTTTTGGTTTAGTTTTGATGTTGCTAGTGCAAGCAATATTAACCCAAACAAACCAAAAACAATTAACACAGAACCTTGAAACAGCAAGCGAGCTAGCTTCGGAGCTTGTTCTTGTGCTTGAAATAGAACGGGATCTCATTGATCTTCAGCGTAATGTATTCATTTATAAAAACACCGCGAACGAATCTTCAATCAATCACTTTAACTCGCTATTGGCTGGCATCTATAAAAATCTGTCGGAGTTTGAAACTCACAACCTAGAACAAAGTGACCATCAAAAAATTGCTAGCATGAGAGCTCATTTAAAAGACTATCAAAGCAATTTTAATAGTGTTGTCGACGGACGCTCGCAGCGTAATACAATATTTGAATCAAAAATTGAACTGGAAATTGGTCAACTTCACTCACTACTTGATGCCGACACTAGTGAAGACTTAGCCAAGCAAAAACTGATTGCAGAGCTACGTAATCATTTAGTCAGTGCTGAAAGTCTTTCTTATCAATACCTTATTGAACCTAATTATGAATTAATCGAACAATTTAACCAGCAGCTAAAGGCAATTACAGAGAAAGCTAGCAGTAAGGCACTCAATATAGAAGGACTAGACAAACTTCTTCAGGATGTTAGTAGAGATTTCAACCGTTTGACACAAGTTACTCGCGGTTATGTGTTTTTGGTCAATGTCGTTATGGCGGGCTCTGCCAACGAGTTTTTGTATTTAACTAAAGAAATAACCAAAGAAGTTACCCAAAGACAACAAGAAGCCGAACTCGCCATGACTCGCTCGGCAAAAGAGTCAAAATTTAGAAACGATGTTATCGCAGCCTTAAGTATTGCCCTAGCGCTCCTAGCAGCCATTTATATGATTAGACGCATCATTTTGCCGATACGAAGAATCACCGACGTTTTTTCATTGTTATCCAGTGGTGAAGACATTTCTCATTTCCCGGGAAATCAACGTAAAGATGAAATTGGTAACCTTGCACAGGCGGCAAGCGTCTTTAGCGAAAAAAATAAGCAAACCTCTGACCTCTTAGAAAATACTCAGAAAATGAACTTATCGTTGGAACGTTTAACGGAACAAGCCCAACAGGCGAGTCTAGCAAAAGGCGAATTCTTGGCGAGCATGAGCCATGAAATAAGAACTCCCATGAACAGTGTTATGGGAATGCTCGGATTACTTACCCGCAGCGGTCTCAACCAGAAACAACATCACTATGCTAATTTGGCTAAACACAGCGCAGACGCACTGCTGGTTGTTATTAATGACATATTGGACTTTTCAAAAATTGAAGCCGGAAAACTAGATATTGAAATTTTAGACTTTAATCTAGCGTCATTATTTTCTGAATTCGTAGAAACCTACGCTATTCTTACCGAGGAAAAAAATCTAGAACTTGTCTTAGATCTAACCCAAGTAAACAGCCATATGGTCAAAGGCGACCCCGGAAGAATTCGTCAAATACTAAATAACTTACTTAGCAATGCCGTTAAATTCACTAGCCAAGGCGAAATAATTATTCGCGCCCGATTAGAAGACCAAGAAAAACATCCCGCTTTAACCGTTGAGATTTCTGATACCGGAATAGGAATTGAACCTGAAAAACTCGACAGCCTTTTCGAGTCCTTCACTCAAGCGGATAGTTCTACGACCAGAAAGTATGGTGGTACAGGGTTAGGGTTAGCAATTACCAAACGATTGTGTGAACTTATGAACGGGAGTATTTCCGCTAGTAGTGAGCCTGGAAAAGGTAGCTGTTTTAGTTTCACTCTGCAGCTACATAACTCTAAAGAAAAGATAGCCAACTTGCCAAATGTCGACTTGCAAGGCTTGAATATTCTTATAGTGGATGATTCAGAAAATAACCGTGAAGTACTTTCGGCCCAATTACAGCTCTGGGGCGCAAATGTTACCGAAGCTAGCAATGGAAAACTAGCGCTAGAAATTTTAGATCACAATGATGTTGAATTTTCAGCCGCAATTATTGATATGTCGATGCCATTTATGGATGGTGAAGAGCTAGGTAAATTAATCAGAAAAGACCAACGCTTTAATGACATTCACCTAATCATGATGACCTCAATTAGTGAAAGAGGTGACGCCCAGCGATTTGCAGATATCGGATATAACGCTTATTTTCCAAAACCAACCACCATTTCAGATTTACGTGATGCGCTTATGGTAATAACCGAAGGCGGCGAAGCGTTAGTCAACGCATCTCCTTTGGTTAATAGGCATTATTTAAAGGAGCTAAAAAAGGCGAATAGACTCAATACCCGCATTTTGCTAGTCGATGACAACCGAATAAACTTGGAAGTTGCCTTATCACTACTTGACGAAGTTGGCCTCTCAGCCGATACCGTTAATGATGGTGCTGAGGCAATAACAGCCTTGTCTCGCGCACCAAAAGACTCACCGTACCAATTTATATTTATGGACTGTCAAATGCCGATAATGGATGGTTATGAAGCAACCAGAAGAATCCGCGCCGGTGAATGCGGTGAACACTATTTATCTATGCCAATTGTTGCAATGACCGCAAATGCTATGGAAGGCGATCGCGAAAAATGCATTGAATGTGGTATGAATGATTATTTATCTAAGCCAATTGAGCTTGAATCGCTAATCAAAATTCTTCGTCAATGGTTGCCCAGCGGCCTTGGCACCCTGATTTCAGAGCAGCAAGTTTCATCACACCAGTTAGAGGAAATTCAGAACTCAGTACCATCATCAACACTGCTTCCTAATGATAATATCTGGAATAGCCAATCGGCGCTGAAAAGAATGCGGGGCAACAAGAAAAGGCTACTCAGGGTCATTAGCTTATTTCAACAATCAACTAGTGACCTTATCGAGCAAATTTCAACAGCAAATGAACAAGCTAACTATAGCCAACTTGCCTCTGCTTGCCACGGTCTAAAAGGCGCGGCGGCAAATATTGATGCGGTCCAACTAACTGAACAAGCAAAACAGTTAGAACAGGCAGCAAAGCAAGAAGATGTTGAACAACTTGACCAACAGTTACCGGTACTGATCCAAAGTTACCAGCAGCTAATAAGCACCATTGAGTTGGCGATTTCACAGTCGGAGGATATAGAGTAAATCATTCCTCCAGCCGTCCTAGTATACAAACCAGACAACACCTCTGCACAAGCTTAGTATTGGCGACAATTACCGGGCTTTTCTCTCGTGATCAACATAATACCAACGCATTCGAAACCGCAACGTTGACGGCTCACTGTTATGCTTATTACCATGCTAGCTGCAATACCCGCAACAATACTTGCTTCAATACCTACTTCAATACCTACTTCAATACGTACTACAATACGTACTACAAGACTTGCTGAAATGCGATAAACTAATCCGGCCGTTTTACTGAGTGGAGATTTACAATGAAACCAAACAACGGTATTTTCTTACTAGTGACTATGGTTACTTTGTCCTGGTCGCTATCGATAAAAAGCCTAAACGCGGCTACCCCATCCGCACAGCACCCTACGTTAGAGTCAAATTGGCAGATTAATACACTCAAGTCTACCCCGTCTCTACGAGCTAGCGCAGTGAAAAAGGGCATTGCTTGGGTCGGAGGAACAGGCGGAAAAATTTTTCGCAGTAGTGATCAGGGTGTCCATTGGCAGGATATCTCAATTAGCGGTTTTTGCGGGGACATACGTGACCTAGAAGTGTTCGATAAAAATACTGCGATTGCTATGAGTGTTGGTAGTGGTGAACAATCCCGCTTATACAAAACAGAAAACGCGGGTAAAAGCTGGCAGCTAATTTACTCAAATAAAGCACCAGAAGGTTTCTTTGATTCCATTGACTTTTGGGACTCAACAAATGGGCTTTTATTGGGCGACCCGGTTGATGGGTTTTATACATTACTCAAGACTACAGACGGCGGACAAACTTGGCGCAGGATTTCTAAGGCAAAATTACCTAATATTCTCAATCAAGAAGCCGCCTTCGCTGCAAGCGGTAATACCTTGATTACAACTGCCAATAATAGCGCTTGGATAGTAACCGGTGGCTTATCAGCGTCGGCTTATTTTTCAAAAGACTTAGGCGAAAGCTGGCAACGATTTTCGTTGCCCTTATACGCTGAAACCGAAACAGCCGGAGCTTATGCCCTTGCCAGCAACAGTCTCGGTGATATTTTCGCATTAGGTGGTGATTACAAAGATCGATCGGGTAACTATGCCAACATCGCAAAATTTAACGGAATACAGGCACTGCCGCACTGGTCGGCCATAAATGCGGGTAATCGCGGATTAAGAACAGCTATGACCTGTCAAAGTAACATTTGTTTTTTGGCCGGAAAAACTGGCACGGAAATCTCTTTTGACCACGGTAACCAATGGCAGGTATTTTCCAACCAAGGGTTTTATACCATTGCCAATGAAGGTGAGTTAGTCGTCGCCGCCGGACACGAAGGTCGAGTTGCTATTTACAAGATAAACGAACTTGACGGCAACAACAACATCAACAGCAACATCAACAGCAACAAGCCAAATCAAACGCACAACGAATAATCTTCTTTATGAAAAATCAAAGGCCTGTGAAAACCTCATTACTTGCGATTTTTCGTTAAGCGAGCATCTGGCCTATAGGTTCTCTATTAAACTAGCGGCGCGAGAAGGGATTTTTTTCTAGTTTTAATTCCTTGCCAACCGCTTTAGCAATCTTAGCAATAAGACGTTCTTGCTCTGGACTAACAAATGAGAATGCATGCCCCAAGACTTCTTTACCTTTTATTTTTCTTGTCAGTGAAATATCTTTATTTCCGCGCCCAATAGTTTTAGCCGCATCTTTGCCTTTTAACGTTGCTTTAGTGTCCGCAGTGTTTGAACGACTTTGTTGCTCCTGTTGAGTCAAATTTTTTCTTGCGGTTCTACCGACTCGGTGAATGTAATCATTACTATTTACCGGTAGATCGATATTAATGACGTAGTACAAGTCAGTAAGATCGATCCCTCTAGATAAAATGTCAGTCGCTACCAGAAAGCAAAACTCTTTCTGCTTAAAGCTCGCCATGATTTCATGTCTCTTTTTGTTGGGTATTTCATTATGGATACCCGCACAACTTAAGCCATTTTGTTTTAACCGCTCAACCAACAAGTTAACATCTTGTTTAGTTCTTACAAAAATAATTGCTCGATCGCAACTTAATTCCTCAATCAACTTTAATAAATATGTCGTTTTGTCTTTTCTAGCGCAACGATAAAAAGTATGAAAAATCTGCTCTACAACAGGCTGATTTTCCGTCGCATGAATTAAGCGAGCATTATTTTGCTGCTCTTTACCGAATTTTTGCAACGCCTTTGAATCGGTTGCAGAGAATATGAGTAATTGCTTTTTGGCTGGCATGTTTTTCAGAATTTTACTTAGGATGGGTTGAATCCCCATACTCACTAATCGGTCGGCTTCATCCATCACAAAATGTTGGATATCCGCCAGCGAAAAAGTCTCTAGTTTTAGTAAATCAATTAATCTTTTGGGCGTTGCAATTAGAATATCAGTACCACGCTTAAACCGTTTTGTTTGCGAGCTAATTCTTACACCACCAAATACCGTAATGGTTCTAAGCCCAAGTCCTTTTCCATAAGAGATGACTGACTCCTCCACTTGCTCTGCCAGCTCTCTCGTAGGCACAAGAATTAGCGCGCGAAGCGGACGGACATCCTCTTTTTCAAATGATGACTGTGATAATTCCTGTAATACCGGCAACAAGTAAGCCGCTGTTTTTCCGGTACCGGTGGGAGCAATGGCATAAGTATCGGCCCGCGATAATACCGCCCCAATGGATTTATTTTGAATATCGGTTGGTTCTATATAGTTAATATTTTTGAGGTTTTCTTGGAGAGTGGCGTTTAAACCTAGCTGCGCAAATTTCTTCATTTAGAATTCAAGGATGGCTTAGAAAGCCTAATTATACCTGTGAAAAGGTATACTACTAAGCTAATTAGCAATTAATCAGACAATAGCGGTCACTAATACGGCGAATTCCCGGTAAAAGAATCATTTCTACGTAACGCGAACAATGGTTGAATACAACCTATTGAAAAATGAAGCGCTAATAGGACTCTGCGGAAAGTAGAACCCCTAGGTGGTAGCCGTTAAAAAGAGCAGTAAAAACGCCAGTAAAAACATCTAGTATAAATAGCCATAAAAAGAAGCTGTAAAAAAAACAGTGCTAAAAATCAATGGCATTAAGATCAACTTTGGTCTTAAAAGTCTTTCTTTCAATAAGTAGCCGATCGACTCGTTTGTCTAAAATCACCTTTAGTTTTTTAACATCTTCTAGTGCTTTACAAGGGTCTACATCTCGGGTTGCAACCATTTGCGTCGCTAACCAATCACTAATTCGTCCATCATCGATAATTTTGTCTTCTATTGTTGGATAGTCCATAAACACCTCTATTTTGCGATTAAATGGCTAAGCGGAATATAGCTAATATAACGCCTTTTGAGATAATCATCTGGCTACAGGTCTCATTTTTGTACAAAAATCAACCAGCACTGTTCGATTAACTGCCACTATCCCCTAGGGCTTACTTTTCTAGCAGGTAATTAATAGACCTTTTAATCCTATTTATTTGAAATTAAAGCACTATTACTTTTAATTTTGACTATACTAAAAATAGCTCCAAGCGATATCTTGCTGTTAATAAATCAACCTAAATCGTCGAAAGTTATAAGTTTCAATGGATAATAAACACAACAAAACACCCCTCCCTACTCGCGGGGAAAAAGTCAGTCTTAGCGGCTCATTCATCAAACTGATGGGTCCATCGATAGCGATATTGTTCGCAGGGTTAATTGTTGCCTATGCATTCTTTGACTTATCAAACAACAATCTAATCGTTTTGCTCATCACCATATCTTCAGCCTGTTTGATCGGAATACTCAACGCTAAACGTATACTCTTCAGGGGATTTGGTATGATAATTCGTCATACCAGCGAGATGATTAAATCCCATAAAATAAACTACAAGAACCGATTTGAGTTAAAAGGTGCCGGTTTATTTACCCATACTTTCAAGATGATGAATGTTCAAAGCGAATTAATTGATGAGATTTTGACGAAGCTCTATAGCTCGTCAGCTCGGTTAGAGCCAATGTCTACGGAATTAACCAACGTTTATGCAACCATGCTACAAAAGGCCTCAATGCAACATAAGCTTAGTAGTCAGTTAGCCGATGTATTAACTCAAGTTAAAGATAGCTCTCACGAGCTGCACGGAACCTTAGACCAAGTGTTTGAACACGTCGATTTCGCAGATCAATCCGCTAGCGACATTGAAAAAAGCTCCAATTCAAACCTAAAAAATATCGAAGAACTAAATCACGAAATGGCTAACGCTTCTAAATTGATAGAAGACCTAAACCGAGATAGCGAACAAATTAACGGCGTTATCGATGTTATTAACTCAATTGCCGACCAAACTAACCTATTAGCGCTCAACGCCGCCATAGAGGCCGCTCGGGCAGGGGAACAGGGCCGCGGTTTTGCCGTGGTAGCGGACGAGGTTCGAGCATTAGCAGAAAAAACCGCTGAGTCCACCAATGAAGTGAGAAAAATGGTCAGTCAGATTCAAAATGGCACATTAAAAGTCAGCAGTGTCATTGAGCAAGGACTTAATACCTCGCTGCAAGCAGTTGATTCAGCGACATCCACTAGCGAAACAGTTTCCAGCGTAATGCTTGCTATTCGTCAAATTAGTGAGCTTTCCAAGAGCATCAGAATGTCCTCCCAATCACAGCAAGAAATCGCTGCGAATGCCAGAAAAGAAGTAACCGGAATGGTGGAGTTAAATAGCGAAGTTTTGAATAGTACGCGTGAGCAAGAGTTGTCATCACATGACCTGCTGGATCTATCCCATGAGCTGAAGTCAACGTTGGACAATTTCTCGTTCAATAATGCTAATTGGAATAATAAGCCTCGCAACGTCAATACACGTCCAACGAAACAAAGGGATAATAAACCACTTGATAGCGAAGATGTTGAACTCTTTTAATGGTAAATTTTCTAATTAGCCCATGCTTTCAATCAATATGGCACAATTAGCAGTCTCGCCTTTTCGACGATCTAGCCTTTTCGATAATCTAATTTTTTCCACAACCTAATTTTTTCCAGAATCTAATCTTTTCCGCGATTTAGTTTTTCCACAATCTAGTCTTTTCGACAATATAACTTGCCTCACAAATCGAACTGATATGTCTAATTATCTTTTTTTTGTTGCGCCCTTAATATAAACTTGGTCCCGCAAAAGTTACCCCCATTTTTTCCCATAAAGACAGCTAATAGCCCTATGTTAACAGGATTAGATTTCGGCACATCAAACTCCGCTATCGGTATCATCAAAAACCGAGAAGCAAAGCTTGTAGCGCTCGAAAATAACAATACCTACTTACCTTCTACCCTGTACGCCTTCGATCGCTGTTTTGTTTCAGAGTTTGTTTTTAATCAACTACCAGAACAAACTAAAGGCAGCTATAAAAAAGACCGCGGACGATCTATTAATTTGGCGAAGAATACCCGTATACATGAGGGCTTCTCCCCGCATGAGCCGCTTATCAGCTTCGGCTTGTCTGCAATTTCAGATTACATCGAATCGCCAGAAGAAGGACTATTCGTAAAATCGCCAAAATCATTTTTAGGAGCGACAGGACTGTCAGAACGACAGATAGAGTTTTTTGAAGATATCGTCACCGCTATGATGATAAATATAAAGAATACTGCAGAATCTAATATCAAAGAAGAACTCAGCAAAGTGGTTATTGGCCGACCTGTTAATTTTCAGGGTATTGATAGTGAACAGAGTAACCTTCAGGCGACATCAATACTAACGCGTGCGGCGAAAAGGTGCGGTTATTCCGAGGTGGAGTTTCTTTATGAACCGTTAGCCGCAGGTATCGATTTTGAGTCAAAATTAACGGAAGATAAAACCGTACTTGTTGTTGATATTGGTGGTGGTACAAGTGACTGCTCAATGGTTAACATGGGCCCCTCACATCACTCTAACAAAGACAGGAAACAGGACTTCCTCGCTCATAGCGGTGAAAGGGTTGGCGGAAATGATTTGGATATTGCATTGGCATTTACTGAGCTTATGCCTTTATTCGGAAAAAACAGTTTGCAGAAAAAAGGCATTGAGCAGCCGCACGGCCCTTTCTGGACGAGTGTTTGTATCAATAACATTGGTGAACAAACAGAATTTAATAGCCTTGAGTTTGTAAAACGGATTGAGCGACTTCAACGTAGCGCCGAGCAGCCGGAATTGTTTCAGCGTTTGCTAAACCTTCAGAAAACTAAATTGAACCACCGTTTAGTTAGAAGTGCTGAGCTAGCAAAAATAGCCCTTAGTGATCAAAACAAGACCAATGTTTCATTGGACTATATCGAACCGCAACTAACAAAGTTAATTGATACTAGCGAATTTGAATCAGCGGTAGTCAAACCGTTAAATTCAATCAAGCAATTAATTGAAGAAGCAATCACACAAGCGGGAACCAATCCAGAGATCATCTACATTACCGGTGGTAGCGCAAAATCTCCCGTTTTTAGAACGTTAGTTAAAGAAATTGTTCCTAAAGCTAAAATTCTAGACGGAGATTATTATGGTAGCGTTGCAGCGGGCTTAACTAAGTGGGCAGGAAAACTCTGGTCTTAATTGTAGTTGCTCAAACTTCATCTAACATTTTTGAATTTGAATCTAGACTTTATCGTACCACCCGACTTTAAGGTGATTCAAGAATCACAGATTATGATGGAGCAGTTTAGTCTTGCCCGGGTTTGCCGGACACCTTAAATAGGCCTATAAAGGGTTAGGAGGTGCACTATGAAACAACGTAATCCGTATAAACGATATAGTTCTGA
>CAJQOL010000191.1 GCA_905479925.1 uncultured Kangiellaceae bacterium
TTACGGCTCTCATGGATTACTTTACGCAACACTTGCCAGTCAGCACCTTTGTAGTTTGATTACCGGGCAAGTCTCGCCGTTAACTAATTCCCTCGCTAACGCTATTAACCCGGCACGTTTTGTAATGAAGCGATTAAAATAGATCAGCGATAAGATAACCAGTTAAAAACTAAAGCTATTTTCTGGTCGTATGGGTTTACTTTAGATCTTCACCAATGTAGACATTCATTTAATTTGAGTTTATTTTTATGGACCGAAATCAATAGCAATTTCGCAGCGCTGCGCTCTGACTGCGACAGATTCTTGCTCCTGCAGAAACTGCATACGAGGCATCCATGCCTTTAACATACTTTTTTCAAGAGCTAAACCAAAAGTAGGCGCTCTAGGCGAAGATATGCAAAAAAGCCCCTAGCGTTAGCACTAGGCATTTGTCTTTCTTTTAGCCGAATGGTTCTACCTCACCTTTAGCGTCAAATTGAATCCATATTTCTATCTTTTTTCGTCTATTATAGACCGAAGCAACCCCTAAGTTATTCGCTTTCAAATAAGTTTACTCCTATGAGCTGGTCGAAGTTTGCTAAGTGCCTGCGGACGGAGTAGAAAAACTCATGAAATTATGGCTAAGAAGGAAGTGTCTGAGCATCGCGAAATTCTTCTCCTATCGTTGTTTATGTTACAACAGCCGCGCAAGATGAAGATTTATAGTTCCAGTCTACAAGTAAAGAATTAGCTAATATAGACGAAACGGACTTTTGAACACTTTGCCTCAAAAGCCTGTAATTTTTCTAGTGGCTCAGGTTACATAAAGCGAGCAGTTAAAACCACAAGCTTTATCGCGCTATAGTTAAGCCTGCTGCAAGGATTCAAGTATTGCATTTGCGGATGTTTCAACTTCTTTACTCATATTCAGCAACGTTGAAAGCTCCACCGATGAGAGACCTTCCCTATTAGTTGGGTTACTCATGAGTTGCATCGTTTGTTGTTTCAGAGTTTCTAATAATAGCGCAATGCTTTGTTGCTGTTGGAACTTATCCTGAGGATTATCGGCGACCAGCAGCAAACCTAATTGAAGGGTTATTTCAATTGCTTGACTCTGCAATTCTAAAAAGCTCTGGTTAGGATTTTCCCGCGAACTCTGCTGAAAGGAAATTATATCTTGTTCAATATCTTTTATTGATTTTGCCGCAAAAACCGCTGAACGAGACGCGCTCATGACGCTTTCAAACTGAAGCTTCATCCGTTCATTTTTAGTTTCATCTAGCTCCTTGCTGCAGTCGACTTGCAGAGCATAATTAGCTATTTCACCTTCCGTCGCCTTGATGTTTTGGTACGCTTGATCGGTTGAGCTAACACCATCAGCCAGAGCCAAGTCTTCAAATGGAAGTTGTTTTAACTGTTCTTTGCTAGCCATCAAGAAACGAAGGTTTAAGTAAATCACCCGCCCTGTTAGCTGCTCCAACTCTTTATTTAGTGCTTCAATAGCGGCTTCTGGTATTTCAGTGGAAACATGGTGAATATAGTGGCAAGTCGTTTGCTCGCTATCGGGAAACAGCTTTTCCAATAAGCCTGCAAAACGTCTAATAAAGGGTACAAATACCATCACTCCCAATAGGTTAAACAGGCTATGAAAAGCCACCAATGCATATAAAGGATCGGTAAGCGAAAGCCAACTAATAAACGCTAGAATTGGCGTCAGCATCAAAAACGCGACAATATCGACAGAGAAGTTAAAGATGATATGCGCCATTGCTAAGCGTCTTTTGGCAATGGCTCCCTGCAGACTGCCAAGCAAAACCGTACTGGTGGTACCAAAATCAGCACCAATAACTAATGCGGCAGCGGCGGGCAAATCGATAATGCCGGCGTTTAATGCACTGAGTGTGAGCATCATGGATGCCGAGCTCGATTGAATAATTGCGGTAAATATAGCGCCAGCTAAGAGGAAAACGATCAGTGGATAATCGGCTATCTGTTGAAGACTTAAATTGGCTGTCATGGCATTGGCGCCATCCTTCATAAAACTAAGGCCCATTAGTATCAATGAAAACCCTAATAAAGAAAGACATGCGGCTTTAAAACGTCCGCGAAATAAGCCGTAACCAATACCCGATGCGGCAATAAAAGGCAGTACCATCAAACCAGAGTCAAACTTAAAACCAAAGGTAGCAACAATCCAGCCGGTAAAGGTTGTGCCCAAATTCGAACCGATAATGATCCCAATAGCGTTTGAAAGCGGAATAATTTTAGCGCCGACAAACGCCAATACCACTAAACCAACCAGCGAGCTACTCTGCACAAACGTTGTGGCCACAATGCCGCTAAACACTGAGCGCACCGGCTTATCGGTTGACTCTTTTAAGAACTGACGGAATTTACTACCCGCAAGTCGCTTTAAGCCATACTCCAGTTGGCTCATTCCAAACAGAAACAGCCCTAGACCAGCTAGTACCTTCCAAGCCTGTTCAAACTCAACCATTGTTAGAGAAACCTTTTTGCAGCAAACCAATTTAAGCTGAATTTTAACGCAAGATTGTCTATTTAACCTACCAATTGCCTTATAAACGGCGATTAACCGGACAAAAAAATCAAAATATTGATCTAAATCAAAATTATTCGCATTTCTTAATGAGAATGATTTGCATTTAGATAAAGATTCTACTATAGTTGCAACCACTGACAACAATCATCATTTAAACAACTGGAAAAACAATGAGACTAACAACATCTGCCCTGGCAGTATCAGCGCTTTTATCAACAAGTGTAATGGCAGCGGAACCAACTAACGAAGAACTGTTAGAGATCCTAAAGAAACAGCAACAACAGATCGAAGAGCTGAAAAAGTCTCTCGATAAGACAGATAAAAAAGTTGAAGAAACCGATCAAAAAGTAGAATCAAGTGCCGACGCAATTGAGCAATCAATGACCGCTTCAACCAGCAACACACAAATTGGTGGTTATGGTGAGCTGCATTACAATAATATCGAAGATAGCGAGAGCATCGATTTTCATCGCTTCGTATTATTTTTCGGTCACGAGTTTACCGATTCAATTCGTTTTTTCTCAGAGTTAGAATTAGAACACGCTTTATCGGGTGACGGAAAGCCAGGAGAAGTTGAGCTAGAGCAAGCTTATATAGAAATGGACCTAACCGAGCAAACTAAACTTAAATCAGGTGTATTTCTAATTCCAGTTGGAATTATCAACGAAACCCATGAGCCACCAACATTTTATGGTGTAGAAAGAAATCCAATTGAAAAGAATATTATTCCAGCTACTTGGTGGGAAGCGGGTGCAGGCCTAACTACTCAGTTTGGCGAAGGTGTTAACGCTGATTTTGCGATTCACTCTGGATTAAATGTTGATATAACGGGTAGTAACTCGTTCCTAATTAGAAATGGTCGACAGAAAGTAGCCAAGGCCAATGCTGATAGCCTTGCTTACACCGCTCGCCTAAAATATACCGCAATACCAGGCCTTGAACTAGCCGCTTCTTTCCAACATCAAAGTGATGTTACCCAAGGCGAACTAGATTCAAGCGCTAGCCTTTTCAGTTCACATGTTGCTTATACAACTGGCAATTTTGGAATTAGAGCATTGTACGCTAGCTGGGACATTGATGGCTCGGATGCGGAAAGCATTGGACGAGATAGTCAAGAAGGTTATTACGTTGAACCATCTTATAAAATAAACCAGCAGTTTGGCTTGTTTGCCCGTTACAATGCTTGGGACAATAACGCTGGTGACTCAGCGGATACTGAAAAGCGTCAAACAAACATTGGTTTAAATTATTGGCCACATGAAAACGTTGTTTTCAAAGTAGATATTGAAAACAGAACAGGCGCTCAAGATGGTAGTGGTTTTAACCTTGGTGTTGGCTATCAATTTTAAAGAGCGCTTGATTTAACTCGAGAGAAATAAGAGAACTATCTATTAAAACTCGTAGTAAATATTGGCAATTTAGAACCGCGACTTTCATTTTGGGAGTCTGCGGTTTTATGCTTTGGTCCAACTTATCTTCAGCAAAATCATATATGAGTGAACAAGCTTTTGTTGAGTTAGTGGAGTCAACCTTATTAGATGCCAACCAACTAAACTCAAAAACGCTTTGGTTGAAAAAACCAATGCAAGAGAAAATTAAGCGCATACTTAATCATAATTATCCAAAGTTAAGACTAAGATACAAAATGTTAAGCCCGCTTGAAAATTCATCGCCATCGAACATAACGACGGTTTGGTTTCTTGAGGAAATTGGCAAGGAAAAACCTATTAGTTTTGCAATAAGCGTCAAAAACTCAAACGTTCAATTGATTCGCGTACTAGAATATAGAGAGAGTCGTGGTTATGAAGTGCAGATCCCTGCCTTTACCGAACAGTTTGATCAAATCGGCGTCGATAACAATGGTTTGTTAAACAAAGATATTGACGGAATTACCGGTGCAACCATGTCGGTAAGTGCAATGAAGAAAATTGCTAGACTGTCTATCTTGTTGCACAATACCGTTACTAATAACGAAAATAAATAGCACCGTTTAAACGTACAATGAGCCCTTACCAAAAAAAACAAAAAGAAAAAAAGCGTAAAAACTTATTCCGTAAGTGGCATCGACGCCTTGGTTTTAGTGCTGCAATTTTGCTATTAAATTTGTCCATAACCGGCATTTTACTCAATCATTCAGAAACCCTTGGTTTAGATAAGCGCTATATCGATTCTAGCTGGATTGTAAACTGGTATGGAATAAAAGCGCCAAGTAGCGCGACCTGTTTTAATCTAGCTAAGCTTGAGAAACCTGTATGCCAAATAGACAATCAAATCTACTATAACAATCAGCAGTTACTCAACAATGGATTTCCGTTAATTGCAGTTATAGAACTAAACCAGCAAGTAATTTCACTGGTTACTTCTCACTCTATTTCCTTATTCACACACGATTTACAATTAATTGAAAGTGTTACCGAAAGCCAATCGTTACCGGTGCCAATTACCGCAGTTTTTAATAGCGGCAATAACAGCCAATTGTTGTTTATGGCCAATAACAAGACTTGGGAATTTAATGACGAAACGGTGAGTTTTACAGAAGTCTCTACTTCAATTTTAAATGAAACTACCGGTAAACCAGCCCAAGATGCAGAGCTTGAACGGCTTCAGAATCAATACCTAGGCAAACAGCTGACTCAATTAAAATTGATACAAGATTTACACAGTGGAAGAATTCTTTATCTGCCAGGCAAACTGCTGACTGATTTGACGGGTATTGTTACCATACTTTTAATTATTAGCGGT
>CAJQOL010000192.1 GCA_905479925.1 uncultured Kangiellaceae bacterium
GCTTTGTGTTTAATGATTGGGTTGTTAGTATGTAGCATGAGAGTTACCTTTTTGTTTTGATTTAAGATTCGACACCTTTATCAAAACGGGTAACTCTCTTCTAGTCAAGCTGAAGTGTCAGATGAAGTCGGAACTAATACAGTTTGAATTAAAGGTATGTCTAGCTATTCTGGAAACCGCCAAGAGTGAAAGCTTGTTTGCGAGCCCTTATAGCTCTCCTATACAATCGTGTTTTTCAATTCTAAACATAACTAAAAATATGTGACCGTATAGTCTTTGCATTTTCTCTTGGAATTCACTCTAAACACCACTAGTTCTCATTCGAAACCGTAGCGCAAAATAACCAACCCAGGCCAACAGTCCAAGCAACATAGAATAAACACCTATGTCCGACCACATCCAACTGAATCCTTGAAAAGACTTGTCTCCAAAATCATAGAATGTGAAATAGAGAAGCGGAAGCAATGTTCCAAGGAGAGCAGTATTGAGTGATAAGGCTCGTAAGCGAAGTAGCTTTTTAGTGTTTTTCAATATTAGCATTTTATCCTCGGGATCTAACTCACTCGGAAATCCGACGAGTATTCCTTGCTCAAACTCATTTTTCATCGTGTCATGAAATTCAGGATTTTCCTCAAAATAACTTTCAACTAATGCCCGGGTCTCTTTGCTACCTTCACCTTCAAAGTAAAGGGGAAGCAAATCTATTATAATATTTTCGCTTAGTTTCATGTGTCTATTCCTCCAGTTTCGATTTTAATAATTTCACCCTAGCTCGATGAACTTTTACTTTAAGCGCAGGGATTGATAGCTTCAATAATTGCGATATTTCTTTATAGGAAAGCCCTTCGTAAGCTTTCATGAATAATACGGTCCTTTCAATGCCTGACAGTTCCTGAAGTCCCTTTATGACGACACCTAATTCTGCTTTTGTAGCCATAACATTGTCCAAATGCGGCGCAGGATCAACTAACTCATCCCTTAATTCAACATGCTCTTTCGTTTTTCGATGCTTTTGAAGATAAATATTTCGCGCAATGGTTAACAGATAACCCTTAACTGTCTCAGCTTGTATGTCGCTTTTTGCAGTCCACAAGCGGATAAAAGTTTCAGCGGTGATATCCTTAGCTTCATCAGGCTGACCACAAAGCCAGTAGCTGAAACGAAAAACATCTTGCTGATAATCTCTGTATAGCTGCTCAAAAAAGCTTGTGTCTAACTTACTCATTTTTAAACTCTTAACTTGCCATACATATAGTATTCACTCGTCGCACAAAGGTTACTGTCTTTATTCATTATTTTTTACGTCACGTTAATTCGTTTCATAGTTTTATAGATTCTATTATTTCATCCACTAATGGTCGTCCATTAGCCGAATTAGTAAATACCACGATACCGTTACCTGTTATTAGATTCGCCAGCATAAAAGCTCTATACGAATCATTAGATCCTCCGTGTTGAAATAGATTGGCTTGTAACAGTTCTGGCCCCAATCCAAATTCTCCCGGTCCAACTCTGGTCATCATATCCTTAGCCAATATGGTACCTAAAATGGATGAACGCTCCCCTTTATATGCATCAATCAACGCCACGATCAACATTGCTATTTCCGTGGGAGTTGTCCATAAACCTGAAGCAGCCATTTCTGGCATGGATTCCCATCCTCTTGGTAAAGCTCTAAGCTCTCCGTTTGAACCATGTGCTTTGGCAATATTTTCATGGCTTGCGGGTAATGGGTTGCGGAAGGTGCTTCTTTTCATGTTTAGCGGTTCAAACACTAGCTTTTTAGCGGCCGTGACAAAATCAAGCTTAGTAGTTTCTTCGATGACCAGTTGCTCAACGGTAATGCCACCACCAGAATATCGATAGTTAGTGCCAGGCGTAAAAACAACCTCAACTGCGCTATGCTTTGCAGGCGGTCTCCCCATTAAAGTATCTAATATACTCGGCAACTCTTCTTCTGGCTGAAAATCACCAAAACCATGAATAGTAAAACCTGCAGTATGCGACAAAATATGTCTCAATGTGACCGGTTGTTTTTTAGTGTATTTATTTTCTGCAACTTTCCAACTGCTTAAATACTGATTAACATCCGTGTCTAAATCTAACTTACCGTGTTCTACCAATCGTAAAGTTGCCACAGCCGCAGCTACTTTACTAATAGAGCCTACCGAGAAAACGGTTTCTGTATCTACCATATTGTTGCTCCCCGCTTGTTTGACACCATATCCTTTAGCAAAAGCGAGTTTACCGTTTTTTATGACTGCAATACTTGCACCGGGCACGCGGTGTAATATCATACGCTCTTCAATTGTTGCATAAACCGTTCGTCCACTGCGAAAGCTATTCTCAAAATTCTCTATGACTTTTATCGAATCTCTTGGTTCGTTAACCTTGGCGTTAATTGGTAAGGTAACGACAGCCAAGAAAAAACAGATCATTCTATTTTTCCTTTTGTTGCAAGTATTTGACATGAGTTCTTTACCTTTTAAGCGCTGGTATTAAGAGATATGATAAATGATAAATGATAAATGATAAGGCAAACTAAATCGTTATTGATTATCTAGTTGCATCGCATTTTGTAATAGTTTAATGATTGGTTGATTATCGCGAATCGCTGCAATTTCAAGCGCAGTACGTCCATTCTTTGTTTTCAGGTTGACGTTAGCTCCCTGTTCTAAAAGCAATTGAATAGATTCAATTGCTTGTGCTTCAGCCGCATGATGCAAAGGTGCAAACCCCGAAAGATTTGTCATGTTAATATCAACTCCTGCGTCTAACAACAGATTTATCATCGCAGTATTATTTTCTAATGCTGCCCAGTTTAAAGGTCTTCTACCGCTTGGGCCAGCCAAATGCGGTCGTGTATCCAACTCAACCAAATCGATGCCGGCATTGATAAGCGCTTTGGCGGAATCCATATCATTCAACAAAATGGCGTCGGTTAAACCGTTTGAACGAAGCTTTGTAGCAACCTTTTCATACTCAGATATAAGCGTTTCTTTTCTTGTGAATTTCCTGTCTTTTCCTCGCTTCGTAAAAATAAAAGCATCGAATTCACTCTTATCATTAGAGATAAATTTAATCTTTATTGGTATACCTTCAAGGTGAAAACTATTCTTCTCATCATGAATAAGCCTAAATTTCCCTTGCCCTTTTGATTCCATAACCAATTGGTTATTATCCAGATAGACACTCAGCTCTCTTGTAGAAACAATACTTGGTAAATAGTTACCAACAATTTTTTCTGCATGCTCATGATTGACTTTTCCATATGCGGTGCTACATATTGCGGTTATGATAATTAATCCGTTTATTAGTATTTTTTTAAACACCATGTTTCTCTCCAAATTGAGTTCGTAAGACTTAGATAGAACAAGCGAATTTTTTTGTGTCGCTCTCATATACATAGTATTAAGAATCGGGTAAAAGGTTACAGAATAGATTTATAACCTAATAATTTAAATCCATCTTAAAAAAACTGAATAAGGAGAATGTTTTCACTGCAGACCATGTCTATTAGCATTGCTTGCGATGCTAATAAGCTAGATGTGATTATCTGAAATTTAAAAAAAAGTACTTGAAAGGTTATATATTATACATTTATAAGGCAAGAAGCAGAGTGAACCAATACAGACTATAGTGTCACAAATAGTACAATTATTGTTTAGATATGGGAACGCTGAAATAGTCTGGAGCCTCTTCGATTTTCCAGACGCATCTCGTTATCCATCCTGATTCCGGGAGTACCCAAGAAGCGGAGCATACTAAGGGGTGGGGAGAGGGTGATTTTCTAGATAAGTTAATCATTCTAGAATATCTATTTCGCAGCGTTTCACTTGCCTGCGACTTACTTTTGTCAGGAGATACAAAAGTAAGCAAAAAATCTGGACGCTCAGCCGCTAGGCACTCTCAAGTGGCGTACTTGAACAATATTGTTATCAAACGAGCCTTGAGTTAGTTTCCGAGGAAAAGATGGGGACTGAATCTGAAGGAAGCTCGATGCCTTCTTTAGATAACTAGTTGCCAATGCAGCGACTAGCGCCAATGGCAGCAACGTGCCGAAATGATTCTATTAATTGCCACTGCCCTAATTGTTTATATCAGGGCACTCTATTTTTTGAAATTCTTCCAATATATTTTTATTTTTTCTAGCTTGATGCTGCTTGTAATTTTTAGCTCCTTAAAATCTACCCCTGTGGGAATGTCCTGTCCGCTTAGAGATAGTATTGCACTATTAGCATTCACAGATGCCCCACCATTTTTTAATGAAAGAACATGTGTTTTATCTGTTTCAACTAATACAACTTCAATTACTTCGTCTGAGAATAGAGCATCAGCCCTCTTTTGAATTTCAATCACATCCGGTTTGTCATCAAATTGAATCATTCTCGTTACATCAATTTGAACACTAGCGCCACTATTTATGGCGCTTATCGGCTCATTCAGGTTTAGAGCAAAGTAGTCAGCACTATTATCGATATCCACGAAGCCTGGTGTAAGTAATACCAATTTTGAAAAAAATAATATCTTAAAAAACTCTATCATTATTTTTTACCATAGTAGGCAGGAGGAGGCCAGAACACTTGCTATCATGACTGGCTGTTTTTCACGATACGGATTCGACCCTGCTATTTTTCGGACTATCCATGTTTTTTCTAGGTTCTTTAGGTTCTGAGTCTGGAGTCTTTTTAGTAGGAACCATGGTTGGAGTTCTCAGTTCCCGAGACTCCCTCGCGCATTTCATCGACTAAATATATTCCAGACCCTTTTTGAGTTTCTCGAACCCACACATTGTCTTGTGATTTTAGATAAAATCTAGCTTCATCGTCTTCAAAATAGACAGTAACTTTCTCGTCAAAATGAATTCCAACTCGAGGAAATTCAAGAGGTTTCCTATACAATGAAAGTTCACGGTATACTACACCACCTCTTTCAATTAAGCCTGCTCGCCCTAAAAACATCGTAAGTCCTGCGTCGTCGTCAAAGAAATTCATATTGAACGGAGCGATGTGTTTGGTCGAATCACGAGCATAAACATATTCATGAGAGGAAAACTCGTCATTATCGCTTAAATAATGCAAGCCTGAAACCTCTCCTTTCGTTGCAATCAAGTCGTCAATATAATCTTTCATCTCTTGCAATGATGAATCGTCAATCTTGACTGTTCTTGACCTCTTTTGCGTCCAGTTCTCACGCTTTTTCTTTTTTGATACTAATGAACTAAGTAGCATCTTATCAATTGGACTATCGACGAAAAACTTTTTGTTGAGATTCTTTTGCGTTAAATCATTGACGATTCCAGTTGGTTCGAAAAATTCAATTTCCATTTTTTCATCACTTTCAGCAATCGAGATTTGGGAATAGCTGAAGGCGAATAGCATCAAGATCGACGTTCGTTTAAAATTTATCATATATTTCTCAAGGTTTTACTCTGAATTTATAGTCAATAGTCGACTGTCAGATCGATGATGAAAAGCCGTTCTTTCACTAGCTGCGAAATAGCTATTTATTCCTCACACAGCGAATAAACCCTATCCCGCAAATGATGACGAGTAACTTGTTCTGCTGGGATCAATTCACCAACCACCAATTCAATCTTAGACATAAACTTACGCGGCAACCCGGTCATGGCGGTTCCATTTTTTCGACTAAACCAACTGCCCCATAGTCCCTTTAATGCCATTGGAATGACCGGAACCGGAGTACGTTCTATAATCTTTTCAATCCCAGGCTTAAACTCGCCAATTTCTCCATTAGCAGTAAGTCGGCCTTCCGGAAAAATACACACCATTTCTCCCGCTTCTAATGCCTCTGCAATTTTATCAAAAGCTCCCTCCATTAAGGCTTTATTTTCCTTCGCCGGTGCGATAGGGATCGCACCAATAATACTAAAAAACTTACCGACGATTGGCATCTTAAATATCTTGTAGTCCATTACGAATTTAATGTTTCGTTTGCAATAGCCACCAATGATTAACGCATCAACGAAACTCACATGATTACAAACAATAACGCAACCACCTTTCTTTGGAATAGCTCGTAAATTAAGTTGCTTTATACGGTAAATGCTATTGATTAAACACCAAGTAATGAATCGAGAAATAAATTCCGGCGCTTTTGCAAAAACATAAATAGCAACCAATATATTTATAAGTCCGGTAATCAAAAATAACTGAGGTATCGAGTAGTCGAAAGATAACAACACCATTGAGAACAATCCTGAAACCACCATAAATAAAGCGTTTAGTATATTGTTTCCAGCGATAACTCTTGATAGATGTTTCTCATCACTGCGTTGCTGCACTAAGGAATAAAGTGGAACCGTGTAAATTCCGCCAAAAACTCCGATTAATGCGATGTCGAGTAATATTCTCCAGGTCCCCGGCTGATCTAAAAATGACTGCCAGTCATAAATTGCAGATAAACCTGTTTGCGGGTTTGCATAATATAAATCAATCGCAAACAAGCTCAAGCCAATTGCACCAATAGGAACCAGACCAATCTCAACGCGCCCGGCAGAAAGTTTTTCGCAAAGTATCGAGCCAATGCCAATTCCCAATGAAAAAACAGCTAAAATTAGCGTCGCAACGGACTCTTTTCCTGCCAGCGAGTATTGTGTGTAGGTTGCAATTTGAGCAAGAAATACCGCGCCATAGAACCAGAACCAAGAAATTCCTAGTATCGCCAAAAATACCACTTTATTTGATTTTAGAAACTTTAAATTGCGATAGGTTTCGCTAACCGGGTTCCAGTTAATTTTTAGTTCGGGGGCTACCGCAGGCGTCACGGGAATTTGTCGGCTAGTTAAATAACCTAATACTGAAACCGCTAGAATCGTTATTGATAGTATTAAAGGGATATCGACCTTTAACCCGGCAATAGCGCCACCAATGATGGTGCCTATCAGTATGGCTAAGAATGTTCCCGATTCAACTAGCGCATTACCGCCGACCAGTTCTTCTTCTTTTAAGTGTTGGGGCAGCAGTCCATATTTGATTGGGCCAAATACGGTTGATTGTACACCCATTAAAAATAGCACGGCGATTAATAGCTCTGCATTGTCTAAATACAAACCGATTGTTGCCAGCAGCATGATGCCGATTTCCGCTAACTTGATTAGACGAATACTTTTAGATTTTTCAAATTTATCTGCAAACTGACCGACGGTTGCGGAAAACAAAAAGAAGGGCAGAATAAATATTACCGCTGCGGCGGTCACCAATAATTTGGAATCTAAACCTAACGCGCTAATCCCCCTAAAACCAATCATAATGACTAAAGCGTTTTTGAAAATGTTATCGTTTAACGCCCCTAAAGCCTGAGTAAGAAAAAAGGGTAAAAATCGCCTTTGTTTCAGCAGCGTGAATTGATGAGGTTGCTCATCTTGGTCGCTCATTGTTGCTGAATTTTCTATCGTTTGACTATTTGAAGTATCTTGCGTCATATCAATTCCGTAACAGGTTTAATGCTTAAACTTTCCCTCAGATAAGAAGTGCTTTATCTGGCTGATAAGTTGACTATCCCACATCATAAAAGAGTGATGCAAGGGCATTAGGATAAAGTCGGACATATTGCGACACTGGGTATTACTTGTTTCAACGACGCCATCACCTGGCGCACCATCGGTAGCAGCTTGGTAGAACCAGCTAACCGGAACAAGCCAGCTAAACTGCTGGCTACCGGCAATTACACCGGTTGGTATTGAAAGCTCTGGCAAGTCCCTAATAAAATCGCTATCCGGTGATATTTGATCAGCTAGTTTAGGACTAAAATATTTCATCAGCGGGTGAGAAGACATATATGATGCCATCATACTGCCTTTATTTGGAGTCCCTAACATTACGCAGCGGCCTTGGTTCCACTCAGGCTTTGAATCGATAATTAACCGAGTTAGTATGCCGCCAAAGGAGTGGCCGACGTAGTGGACAACGGATTCTGGGTTTATCCATTGGTCTATTCGTTCCAGTAAATCCGGCAGTATTGAGTCGATCGTGCCGCTAACTCCTGGGTAATCTATATTTAGAACGCGATAGCCAGCTTCACTTAGTTGATGCTCAATACGGCGCATACTGGTCGGTGAACGACCAAGTCCGTGTAATACGATGACCTGTGGTTGAGGCGAATTCATTGATTAGTCCGTTAATTCCGTTCTGATAGTCCAAAAAATTGTTGAGTATTGACTAAACATTGCTCTGATAAGCTTTGTAAATCTGTTTTTCTAACTTCGGCAACCGTTGCTGCGATATGTGGCAAATATTGCGGTAGATTTCTGCTGGATTTTGGTTTTGGCTTTAGACTTCTAGGTGTTAAATAAGGCGCGTCGGTTTCGAGCATAAGACGGTCATCGGGAATTAGATGGATGATGTCCTTTAGTGGTTTACCGCGCCTTTCATCACAAACCCAGCCAGTTATCCCAATGGAGCAACCAAGTTCAAGGTAAGCGGTTAATTGTTTTTCGTTACCGGTAAAGCAATGAACTACAGCTCCTTTTACTTTTGGCCAAAATGATTGAAGCATTTCATATTGCTGCTCAAATGCATCACGTTCATGCAAAAATAGCGGCTTTTGAACCTCCACAGCTAGTTCTAGCTGCTGCTCAAAAACCTTCACTTGGCATTTAGGGGGGGAAAAATTACGATTAAAATCAAGGCCACACTCACCAACCGCAACAACACTGCTATGTTCGAGTAAATCCCGTAAATCAGATAACGCTTCATCGCTAAAATGTTTAGCATCATGGGGGTGGCAGCCGGCGGTAGAATACAAGTATTCAGGGTGATTTTGGGTTAGTTGATAGGCTTGCTGACTTTCGCTTAAGTTAGTTCCGGTAACTATCTGCTGAATCACACCGTGGGCGATAGCATCGTTTATTACGTTTTCCCTGTCTTTGTCGAATCGCTGGTTGGTAAGGTTAACCCCAATATCAATCCACTGTTGATTGCTCATAATGACTTCTTTGTTATTTTACTCATTTAAAGGGCTAAAGCTTCTTATATCTCGTTAAGTCTTCTCTGGGACCTACTAACCTTTAACCAGGTTTAATCTCAGCGATAAACTTGACGCTGCCTAGCTCTGACTATTGTAGCGCTAGATTTTTATCTATGACATTCAATAGCTTAGCGAGTTTACCAATTTATCTCAAAATTGCTAAATGATTAAACAATCTTTATTTCTGAATGGTGTACACTTATTTTACAGGCTATCAAAAGATCATCAATGGATCATCAAAAGGTCAACTTGTTATGTCAAATTACACTCTTTATGGTACTGACTTTTCTCTCTATACCGGTAAAGCGCGCGCCTACTTAAAATATAAGAAAATTCCGTTTGACGAAGTGCTTTCTACTGCCAAGGTATACAAAGATATCATTATTCCAAAAACCGGTGTGAAATTTATTCCGGTGGTAAAGACTCCAGAGCAGGAATATTTGCAGGAAACCAGCTATATCATTGATACCTTGGAGCTTGAATTTCCGGAGCGCTCTGTTGTTCCCAGCACTTCTAAGCAGCGGTTGGTCTCATTGTTATTAGAGCTTTACGGCGATGAATGGTTGTTATTACCAGCTATGCATTATCGTTGGAATCATAAAAATACGCCCTTTATTTTTCAGGAATTTGGAAAAATCGTTAATCCGCGTTTTCCGGCTTTGATAAGAGGTCCATTAGGAAAGAAAATTGCCGGTCGCTTTAAAGGTATGGTGCCTTATTTAGGGGTGACTGAAAAAACAATTCCAGCGCTAGAGTCATGGTACGAGCAATCCTTTCTCATTGACCTTGATAAACATTTTTCAATTTATCCATTTTTACTGGGAGACAAACCTTGTGTGGGAGATTTTGGCTTTTACGGGCCACTATATGCGCATTTGTATCGCGATCCCTATCCCGGAAAATTAATGAAAGAAATTGCACCAAATGTTGCTAAGTGGGTTGAGCGTATGACTGATGCTTCACTGGTTAATGGCGAATTTTTACCGAATGATGAGATTCCCGAAACCTTATTGCCAATTATCAGAGATTGTTTTGATACGCAATGGCCGATACTTGAAGACACCGCCAATCAAGTCACCGATTGGTATGCAAGGGAAACCAATGATATTCATATTGCCAGTGAAGTTGAAATTCCTCGGCGTCTTGGAACCCGTTTGTTTTCTATTGGCGGTGTTGAAGAGCAGCGGGTTATTCTTCCCTATACACAATGGATGATGCAGCGCCCCCTTGATTATTTTCAATCGCTCGGCTCCAAAGAAAGGAGAGAGCTGGAGCCATTTTTAAAAGACGTTAATGGACTTTATGCGATGCGTTTTAACCTTGAAACAAGAATCTCCCGAAACAACAATCGATTTGTTATTCTAGAAAAATAGCTCCCAGCTATCCTGGATTATTCTCATTCATTGAGTCATCAACCGTCCTATAAAAGGATTAATATTTAAATATGACTAACTCTCCAAGTGGTAAAGTGCAAAGAATTTGGGAAACCGTAGCCGCTGTCCCTGCTGGGAAAGTTGCAAGTTATGGTCAAATAGCGGATCTGGCTGGTTTGCCTGGGCGTGCTAGGCTAGCTGGTAAATCGCTTCGGTTAGCGCCGTCTGAAATGAAGCTACCATGGTTTCGTATTGTTAGAAGTAATGGCCAGCTAGCGTTTGAAAAGGGGAGTGAGCAGGCCGAGAGGCAAAAGGGCCTGTTACAGCAAGAAGGGGTGGTGGTGTTAAATAATCGAGTAAAACTCTCCCAGTTTGGTTGGCAGCCGGATTTGTCGGAAATGTTGGTCGGATTAAAATATTAGCGTCATCTGTTACTTGGAAGTCATCGAGTTGCTTAAATTGACTTTGTGCTTTACGCTGCCTGTTAAATCAATAGTTAATCGTTAATGCTCAATAACTAATATTCAGCTACCTAGTACCACAGCTTTTTATTGGTTTAAGTTGCCCACTTAAATTGTAATGGAGAAACTATGCAATCCTACTTAATTCTACAACCGCTAATGGTTATGCTTTTGCTAACCCTGGTAATGGCTATTTGGATGTATTTAACCCGTGTTAGCGCCATGAAGCGGCTCAGAATACATCCGCAAAAAGGTCAAGATACAAGTAAGCTGAAAGATCTTTTGCCCGATGAAGTGACTCGTATTTCAAATAACTATAATCATTTGTTCGAACAACCGACGGTTTTTTATGCAGTTGTATTGGTTATCGCCCTGTTGGGTCATGTCGATCAGGTTCATATTATCTGTGCTTGGGTTTATACCGGGCTACGAATTGTTCATTCTCTAATTCAAGCGACAGTCGATAAGGTTTACGCAAGGTTTATCGTGTTTGTTTTATCGTGGATTGTGTTGGCGGTTATATTGATAAGGGAATCGATTACTATTTTTACTATGTAAGAGACTTTTATTTGACGCTCTATGTCCGAAAATACTAATCGTTATATACCCAAACTTAAAACGTTGCTTCCTGAGGGTTATGTTTGGGCAACCGATCTAACGCGAGACTCTCAGCAAGTTGTATCGCTTATCAATGAGGTATGGCCTGCGTATTTGACCCAGCAGCCGGATATCGCTATTACTATTCCCCATGAACCTTCTTTATACGCGCGTTACTTAGGACAACGATATTTTGTTTGGGGAATTCGTTTAGCGGCTACTGGTGAGCTAGTCGCTTGCTTAAGTTGTGCTTGTTTGTTCACTGAGCAGAAGTTTTCTTCTCTAGATGAGCACGGCTGGAATTGGGCCCAGCAGGCCAGTATCGACGATGAAAATGTTAATACGTTGTGTTTGTTATCCGCCACAGTTTCTCCCTATCAACGTTCTGCGGGGTTAGCAAAGTCTTTGGTAAACTCGGCAAAAGAGTTAGCTATAAAGCTCGGTTATGAAAAGATTATTGTTCCTGCAAGACCTTCTTCCAAAAGCCAATACCCAGAAATGACCTTAGCCGATTATTTGGTTTTGAGTGGGCATATGAAACATTCTGCAAGTAATGCTGGAAACTCCATCGGTGATAAAAGTGTAAAATCAATAGCGAGTGACCCATGGATTACTTTGCATATGGAGCTTGGTGCTGAGCTTGTTAATATTTGCGAAAAATCGGTAGAGATTACCGGGTCAATTAAATGGTGGGAACATTTGCTCAATAAATCACTCCAAGATAAACAGACAGCTATTATACCGGATGGATTGGTTCCGTTAGATATTGACCACAAAAAATCCAGCGCAACTTATAGAGAGCCCAATATATGGTTAGCTTATTATTTGACTATGGACTAACGTTTGTTAAAAGCAGATGATAAATAGTAAGAATACGCGCCAATCTAAAACAGTAAATACGCAAGGGAATATATTTCTCTACGCAGGTTTAATCGATGAAAAATTATAATATTCTAGGGATTATTTTCTGGTTAATTTGCAATTGTTTATTGGCGAATTTTGCAATTGCCAATGAAAAAAAGTTTAGTCTGTCAGATGAGTTAATCCAAAAGACTAGTAATTTCGAGAAATTACTAAAAGAAGCTCACCGTTATCATCAACACCTTGGAACAAAAAGTAAACCCGACACCTACATTGTCGGTGGAAGGCTAGCCAATACTGAAGAGTTTCCTACCGCTGTGGCGCTTATTGAGGGACCCGGAACGACGTTTTGTTCGGGAAACTTGATTGCACCCAATTTAATTGCTACCGCAGGTCATTGCGCACTAAATCTTTTTCGTGAAGACACCAATGATTTTAAGTCATTGAAAGGGCGGTTAGGTGCAGCCTCTGCTTCGGTTAATCTTGAAAAGATCGAACCCGCGATAGAAAATTTAGTGAACGATAACAAACACACTATTCATGTCCGAATACTGGACAAAAACTATTTTGATATCGTTGAAAGCGTTGCTGTCAGTTCCAGTTGGTTACAATGGAATGCCGATATCGCAAACTATTACCTCACCGGTACTCGTGAAATTCGTTTTAACAGCAATAGCGTATCAGATAAAGCAATTATTAAATTGAAGCGATCATTTGACGAAATCGCTATTGTTCCAATGATAAACCAAAAAGAATTAGAGAGTGTTGGAGAGCAGCAGTACAAAAAAGCAGTTCAAGTCGGTTACGGATATATTAAAGATCCAACTTTGATTGAAAAAGCCGCAAAAAATGACGCTGATGCAAAGCGCCAGTTGTTAGATTTGATGGATAAGAAATATCTCGTTGAGCTACCTGTTAATACCGTTCTAAACATTTCTGAAGGTTGGCGAGTTGGGATTGGTAAACCCGGCAAAGCTGCCTGTTATGGTGATTCCGGAGGGCCGACATTTGTTCAATTACAAAGCGGTCAGTGGCGCTATTTGGCTAGTTTATCTAAAAGTGTGAGTCGACATGGGTTGTGTGGGGAAAATGACCAAGATGCATGGAAAGATACCGCTAGCAAGCAAACCAAACAAACGACAGACATTGCCGATGTGTGGATCCGGTGACGGTTTGCGGAAAAACCGCCATTCTGCTATATTTTAAGCACTAAAAAGGTCAAATTCGCTCTAATAGACGCTAAATACCCGTATTTAGTCAGCTATTGATAATAGGCCGTTGGTTTAGCAATTGGAGAATTAAAATGACAGAACAAACACAAAAAGCTGAGCAGCTCGATAACGCTAATGACCCGGCAACTCGTTTGCGCTTGTTAGCAACGGCGGCTAAATTTAGCGCTATTCTTGCGGTACTTGGTGTGAGTAATACCATTCTAACAAACGATGCTAACGCCCATGACCATAAAGATAAGGCCGGTGAGAATGAGTTAAAAGCAATTAATATTAATGTACCTGCTCTCAAAAAACTTCTAGAGCTTGCTTTGTCTAGCGGCAGTATGGAAGAAGCGATTAAAAAGTACGGTAAAAAAGTCGGTTTAAATGAAGCGCAAATTGATACATTGAAGGGGTTAACACGCGAAGAGCTTAAAGATTTAGAAATGATCCAGAAAAAGCTAGATACCTTTGATGACGCTCAATTTAAAGGTCGTCGCGGATAGTCGCAAAATTCTTACCAAGTTAACTACTAACTGATAACCAATTTATTTTCCGATTAATGGCGAATAAATTGGTTTTTATTTTTTAGCGCCGTATTAATCGGTATACTTTTTTTCTCGGAAGTTTGAATGGATAAAAATACCCAAGCAAACCTGTCACCGAAAACAACCACTGGCTCACCTGTGGCATTGGTTAACATGCCGATTGCTGCCACACAGTCCCCATCGCTTGGACTAAGTATCTTAAAATCAGAGCTTAATCATTTGGATATCGCATCTGATGTCCATTACCTAAATATGAAATATGCTGAGAAGATTGGTCTAGATATCCTAGAGGATCTCGAGCTAATTCCTACCGCTCAGTTAGTGGGGGATTGGATTTTTGTAGAATCATTGTGGGGTAGCGACAAACAGAGAGATGAGCAATATATCGAACAAATATTGCGGGATAGCTCCGAGGAGCATCGTTATCATGATAATCGGAAACGAACTGAAGCCCAAATAGCTGACATTTTAAAGTGCCGGGATAATGTCGAATCCTTCATGCAGGATTGCATCAATGATATTGATTGGAAGCAATACAAAATTGTTGGTTTTACTAGTCTATTTCAGCAGCATGTAGCGGCTTTATCATTAGCCAAGAGAATTAAGCAAATACATCCAGAAGTCTTAATTGTTTTTGGTGGCGCTAATTGCAATAACGATATGGGCGCGGCAATAATTGATAATTTTGAATTTGTCGATGTGGTTTGCACGGGAATGGGAGAGTCTGTTTTTCCAAAGTTCGTCGAGGAAGTGCTTGCCGGAAAAGCGCCAAGTCACAGTAAAGAGCTTTTGATAAGACCAAGTGTTGCAAGCTTGCCGAACCCTAACAGTAGCAGCAAAACCATGGAGGAACTGTTCTTTCCTGATTTCGACGATTTCTTCTCGCAGCGTATGCAAGCATCTTTGCCCGATGAAAAACTGAGTATGATGGTTGAAACTTCCAGAGGATGTTGGTGGGGGCAAAAGCAGCATTGCACATTTTGTGGTTTAAATGCTGACTCAATGAATTTTAAATTCAAATCTTCAGAGCGTGCAATGGCTGAATTTCAGCATCTAATAGCTCGCTATGGGAAGTATACTAAAACGATTGCAGTTGTAGACAATATTATTCCCATGGACTACCTAAAAGGTTTTTTGATTGAACTAAGGGATAGCGATTTAGAATTGGATATTTTTTATGAAACTAAAGCCAATCTAAAAAAAGAGCATATAAAACTGTACAAAGACGCAGGGCTTACAAGCATTCAACCAGGCGTTGAAAGTTTTGACAATCGTCTATTGAAGAAAATGCGTAAGGGAATAACGGGGTTACAGAATGTTCAGTTTCTTAAATGGTGTCGAGAATTTGGCTTAAAGCCTATGTGGAATTATATGGTTGGTTTTCCTGGAGAGGTTAAGGCCGATCATGAAAGCCAGCTAGAGTTGTTAAAAACGATTAGCCATTTTTATCCTCCAGATATCGCCTGGGTAAGAATCGATCGTTATAGCCCGTATCACTCTAATCCAGAAGAGTTTGGCTTAAGCAACCTCCGTCCATTTGGTAGCTTTAAGTATTTATACCCCAAGCTTGACGAAACACAACGTGAACGAATTGCCTATTACTTTTTATCGAATTTTGATGCGCAGAAAGATATGGATAGTTACGCGTTTGATGTGCGCGATGCGGTCAACCAATGGAATATTGATTTTAGTTTGGCAGCGCTTTTCCATCTTGAAATTAATGGTCAAATGGTTGTGGCTGATTACCGTCCCAATAGTAAGAAAAATATTCACTGGTTAAGTGAGAAGCAGCAAACCATCTATGAATGCTGTGACCAAATACGCGGTGAGTCTTATCTATTTAATATACTTTCCTTAGACGGCACCAAAGAACAGCAAAGAATTGCGCTAAATCAATTATTAAAACCGCTATTGAAGCATAAGCTAATGTTGCGAGATGGAACACGTTATCTCAGTCTTTCCGTTTCTATCAATAATGGCTTCTTCCCGCCAGAATCGGTTTGGGAAAAAATGAGCGAGTTATTTTCCGAAGCAAATAAGCGAAGTGAAGCGATTGGATAGAAACCGAGTTACAGTCGAAAAATAGAGTTAAAATAATATAGCTTAATCCTATTAGCTAAGACCAAGATAAATTGACTCAAATAAACAAATCAAAACAAACAAACTCAAATCAACTCAAGTCGAAAATAACTGATTGCCAAGCGTTTAACTTATGCAAATTAGAGAAATTACTAATAATGAATACGTCACCCTTGGTGAAATGATGGTGACGATATATTCAAGTCTTGATGGCTTCCCGTCACCTCAACAGCAACCGAGTTATTATGAAATGCTCGGAAATATTGGAAAGTTAAACGAACAAGTTAATACTCAGGTTTTGATTGCAATAGATCATGACAAATCCTTGCTTGGTGGTATTGTGTATTTCTCAGATATGTCGGCTTATGGTTCTGGCGGTAAAGCGACTCTAGAGAAAAACGCATCGGGAATACGGTTACTAGGAGTGTCGGCAAAGGCCAGAGGAAAAGGGGTAGGCAAAGCGTTGGCTAATCAATGTCTGCAGCTTGCAAGAAAGGTCGGCAACAAACAAGTAATTTTGCATACCACGGATGCAATGCAGGTTGCCTGGAAAATGTATCAAAATCTTGGATTTGAGAGAGCTATCGAATTAGACTTTATGCAGCAAGAACTGCAGGTCTATGGTTTTAGATTAATACTTTAACCGCACTGAGAGACCTTCAAATTACCCGTTAAGGAAATAACAAGAGCATGAATTTTGACGCAAAAACTCTCAGTAAGAGAGATAGTTATCGATTACTAACTGGGGGAATAACGCCGAGGCCAATTGCCTGGATTAGTACCCAATCGAAGCAAGGGGTAGATAACCTAGCTCCCTATTCCTTTTTTACCGTTGCCAGCTGTAATCCGCCGGTCTTACTTTATACTCAGGTGACACAAAGTAATTTGTTGGAGAAAGATACTCTACAGAATCTAAAAGATACCAAGGAGTGTGTGGTTCATATTGTTAATGAAAGCCTAATGGAAATGATGAACCAGACAAGTGAAAGTCTTGCGAGCGAGGAAAGCGAGTTTGAGTCAGCCGGTATCGAAAAAGTGGCAAGTCATCGTGTGACCCCTTTCTCGGTTGCTCAATCGCTTATCCGTTATGAGTGTACACTGCGAGAACTAATTTCAGTTAGCGAGCTTCCATCAGGGGGAACCATTGCTTTGCTTGATGTATGCAGTATATATGTGAAAGATGAGTTATTGACTGAATCGGGAGTCAATGATCGTCTACTCGATACCGTTGGAAAAATGGGCGGTAATGGGTATAGTCGGACCAGGGATTATGTGGAACTAGAACGTCCCTAACGAAACTCAATAACCTTTGTCCAACGAAACAACCGTTGGTAATTCTCCGGTCGCACGATATAGCCGAATATTCTTGGCTACAACTTCGAGTGCTGTTGTTGAGCTGGTAACCGCGGATATATGAGGCAATATTGTCACTTGTAGATGCTCCCACAAGGTATCGTCTTGGGGTAGCGGCTCCTTTTCAAAAACATCTAGAACGGCATGATATAACTGCCCGGAATCTAAGCCTTCAACTAAGGCATTGTTGTCAATAATGGGCCCTCTTGCAAAGTTGATGACCGATGCACCCTGTGGGAGCTTGTTTAGGTGATTACTACCAATCATTCCGTGGGTCATTTCCGTTAGCGGCAATAAGCAAATTAAAATATCAACTTGAGGAAGTAGCAAGTTGAGACCATTCTCACCAAAGTAACACTTTACATTGCTATCTTGTTTCTGAGTTCGACGCCAGCCTAAAACATTAAAACCGTTTCTGGTTAGTTGTTGTGCGCTTACTTTTCCTAAGCGACCCATGCCCAAAATTCCAACGGTGGTATCAGCGGCCTCTTTGTAGAGTAACGGCTTCCATTGTTTGTCCCGCTGTTGTTGAGAGTAAGTAGGCATTTTACGATGTAAAAAGAGCGACCACGCAAGAACTGCTTCAGCCATTGTTTCCGCAAGTTTTGGATCAGTCATTCTAACAATATCAAATGATCGTTGTTTGGCTAGCGGCACTAAATTCTCGACCCCCGCCCACAAACTATGAACCCATTTTAGGTTGTTGAGCTCTTCAAGCTGAGTGGAGCTAGGATTGGCAACAATGGCGAACTCGCAGCCTGCTTTTTCAACGGCTGAAAGGTCTTCAGCAAACTCTATCTTTTCCGAAGGTAGCGCTTTTCTTAACAGTCCAATCCAGCTCGAACGTTGTTTATTGTCCAGTTGGCTAACAAATGCGATGGGTGTCTTCATAAAAGAGTACTCTACCGTTTATTTAAAACCAATCTATTGTTATCCAGAAATCAAACCCAGTACAGCGCCTGCAGGGTCTTGTATGACGCAAAATTGGCTTTTGCCCATGGCTTTTGGTTCAACCAACACATTCCCACCGAGACTTTCGCATTGTTTACAACTACTAACCACATCGGCCACCCGAACATACATTAACCATTGAGCGGGAATATCTTTGTTTGTTCCTCGCGCGTGACAAACACCAGCAATGGTTTCGCCGCTATCTGGTTGGTTCATGCAGAAATCATCATACTCGCCCATTGACACGTTAGAGGTTTTCCATCCAACTACATTGCTATAGAAATCACGGACCTCTTCGGCATTTTCAACGGTTAAGTCACGCCACTCTATTTTTCCAATTTCGCTATCTTTATTGCCCATGGTCACTCCTAGTCTTGATGGTGATAATTTGTAATTGATTTGATGGCATGATCTGGAAAATCAGTGAAAATGCCGTCGGCATTTGCCTTATAAAGAACAATTGTCACTAAATCTTCAAAGTCTTTAGCGTAATGGGGGATTTGAGACTTTTCCATCCGTAGGGTAAACGGATGAACGACCAACTGATTACGATGGGCTTGTTCAACAAGACCCGTTAGCATAATATTGTCTTTGCTCGATTCATTATCGATAATCATCGGAACCCAAGGGCCGATGCCATCGGCAAACTTTTTTATCTTTTCCATAGCGCCGACTTCTTTCATCCAGTCATATTGATAGGGGACTAGTTTTCCGTCTTTCATCCGCATGGTTTCGCCCCAGCTAGTTTCTGCAATTAATTGCACAAGCTGAAGGTCCATGTCTAATTTAGGAAGAAGTTTGTCATGGATTCGTTTAGTTTCATCGGGGTCAAAGCACTGCACAAATACCTTGTCAGACTTTTTAGAATAGCCGTAGTCTTTCAGTACTTTTAACACCGCCAAACTAATGTCTTTTTTTTCCATTAGATGAAACCAGGGGGCCTTTATTTCCACATAAAGGCCGATATTCATATTTCGGCTATGATTCAGGCCCTGAATAAGCTCAATTTCTTCCCCTAAGGTTGGTACCTTAAAGCTGGATTTAAATAGGGGAAAACGATTGGCATAATTAGGGACTTTTTTGCCGGTGTTTGGGTCAATGCTAAACCCCTCAGTCATCTCCAACTGCTTAATTTCCGCCAGCGTAAAATCGATAGCAAGCCAACGTTTACTTCCAAAGACCTGTCGGGAGCGGTGAGGAAACAGTTGCGCGACATTAGTTACTCGGTCAAGGTAGGGATCGTGGAGTACAACTAACTGGTTATCCTTAGTCATCACAACATCTTGCTCGATATAATCAACATTCATTGCGTGAGCCATAGCTTTGGAGGCCAATGAATGTTCCGGCAAATAACCGCTGGCACCGCGATGAGCAATAACTATTTTTTTGTTGGTTGTGATTGTTTTAGATTGACTAGGCATACTTGCTACCTGATTGTTTATTTGGTTAGCTGTAAATGAACTATTAGCGCAACCTGAAAGAGACATGGTACCGGCCAATAGCAGCAAAAAGGTGATTGAGTTACTTTTCATTAATGCTCTCGCTTACATATTACTGTGTTTTATTTATGTGTGCTACTTCCTGCCTACCAGCAATGCCGATTAACACAATTGCGCCGATACAGCCGCCGGTTAATAGGACAAAACCACCATCCCATCCAAATTGGTCCACCGTATAACCAAGCGCAATATTTGCAACTAATGCACCGCCAAGGTAACCAAATAAACCGGTTAACCCTGCCGCGGTGCCAGCGGCTTTTTTAGGTACAAGTTCTAGTGCATACAAACCAATTAACATAACGGGGCCATAGATTAAAAAGCCGATAGCAATCAGTGCAATAATGTCAACTGTGGGCTGTCCGGCCGGATTAAACCAATAAACCAACACTGCAATTAGTACCAAAACCATATATAAAATTGCTGCCGGTGCTCGTCTACCTTTAAACCATTTATCGCTAATCCAACCGCAAAGTAATGTGCCAGGTATTCCTGCCCACTCGTAAAACGAATAAGCCCACGAGGTTTGGTCGAAACTAAAACCTTTTGCTTCATATAAAAATGTAGGCGCCCAGTCTAAGACGCCGTATCGAATAAGATATACAAAAGCATTTGCAAAGGCGATAAACCAAAGTAGCCGATTGTTGAGGACATGCTGCAGAAAAATTTGCTTAGCGGTCAGTTCATTTTCGTGACTGTCTGAGTATTCTTTTGGATAATCATTTCGGTGGTTTTCAATGGCAGGCAAACCGCACGATTGAGGTGTATCTTTCATTACAAAAAAAACAAGTATAGCTATAACGCTCGCACAAATAGCCAGTAGATAAAAACCTGATTGCCAGCCCCCATACCAGCTTACACCGAGCAGAAATATGATCCCCATCATTCCGCCGCCAACGTTGTGCGCCACATTCCAAATTGAAACGACTTTTCCCCTTTCATTTCCTGAAAACCAATGAACGATAGTCCGACCGCAAGCCGGCCAACCCATGCCTTGTACCCAACCATTAATGAACAGCAAAATGAACATAGTCGCTACGCTTTGGGTAGCCCAGCTTGAAGATGCAAAGGTAAGTGAGATTAGCGCTGATAAAAATAATCCGGCGACCAAAAAATATTTGGGGTTACTGCGGTCCGAAACGCTGCCCATAAGGAATTTACTTAATCCATACGCTATCGAAATTGCAGACAAAGCAATTCCTAGTTCGGTTTTTGAGTAGCCGTTTTCTTCGAACAAAAAGGGCATGGCAAGGGAGAAATTTTTTCTTATTAGGTAGTACGCAGCGTAACCAATGAAAATACCAATAAAGACCTGCCATCGAAGTTTTTTATACTCCGAATCTATCCGTTGCGGGGCTACTAAATCGCTATGGGGTGCCGGTTTAAACAGTCCAATCATTGGTGTTTCCTAAATCAAATTTCACAGCAGAAAGGTTCAGTACTAATTAATTACAGTTCTTTTATTTTTATCTTAGGCAATGAGCCTGCTAAGTTGGTCAACTTCTTAAAGTTATCGGGCATAAACTCATCCAATAGCTCATTGAGAAAACAAAATCCAGTTTCGGTTGGTAGAAGCTGCGTTTTAGTCAACTCTAAAAGACCCCGTTTAATCAAGCGATCAATAACCGGTTGAAGTTCATTAAATGCGATCCCGGTGGCTTGTTGAAACAATTCCTTTGGCACACCATTTTTTAGTCGTAAAGCATTCATCATAAATTCGATGGGTAGCTCTTGAGGGGCGATAATCCGCTCCTTGTCGATAAACGGTTTGTCAGTATTTAGATAATCTTTTGGGCTTCGTCGTTTGCTTATGCGAGCTATTTGCTGGGTATCTGCGCGGGTAATTTTTCCGTGAGCCCCTGCACCAATGCCTAAGTAGTCTCCAAACTGCCAGTAGTTCATATTATGCCAAGAAGGGGCTTTCCCGGCCAAATGGAACGCGGACACTTCATACCTTTGATAATTTTTTTTCGATAAATAGGATAGGCCGTGTTCGCTAATGTCTGCGCGTAAATCATCATTGGCCATATTTTTAGGAGGGCGGTGATGAAATTCAGTATTTGGTTCCAAAGTTAACTGATACCAGGATAAATGTTCTGGGGCGAGTTTTATGGCGGCGGATAAATCGCTCATTGCTTGTTCAGGGGATTGTCCTGGAAGGGCATACATTAAGTCGATATTGATATTGTTAAAACCGGCATTGCGGGCTATTTCAAACGCTCTTATCGCTTCATCTGATTGATGGATTCGTCCTAGCGTCTTTAAGAATTGATCGTTAAAACTCTGAACACCGATTGATATTCGGTTAACACCGGCATCAAAAAATCCTTTAAATTTATCCGCTTCGACGGTGCCGGGGTTGGCTTCCATGGTTACTTCAATATCAGATAAAAAGGGTAACCTTGCGCGAACCGCCGATAGCAGGCGGTCCATTCCACGCTCACTCATTAAGCTAGGGGTGCCGCCTCCAATAAAGATACTACTCAATTGACGACCCCATACAATTGGTAACTGTTGTTCCAAGTCGAGGATTAGCGCGTCAATGTAGTCATCTTCGGGTGTGGTTTGTTTTACAGTATGGGAATTAAAGTCGCAATAAGGGCATTTTTGCACGCACCAAGGATAATGAATATATAAGGACAGTGGCGGTAACTGGGTTATTATCACCGTAGCTTTCCTTCTGTTACATATCGCTCTGCGAACTGCTTAAGTGCTTTTCCGCGGTGACTAATTGCAGATTTCTCTTCCGCGCTCATTTGTGCGGCGGTTTTTTGGGCAACAGGGCAATAAAAAATGGGATCGTATCCGAAACCACCGTCGCCACGCTTTTCAGTGATAATTTGTCCTTCCCAGCTTCCTTGGCAGATCATAGGGGTAGGATCTTCGGCATGTCTCATGTAAACGATAACGCACTGGTAGCGAGCAGTTCGTTGCTGCGGACTAACATCGTTAAGCTCTTGCAATAGTTTTTGCAGGTTTTGTTCATCAGTTGCTGATTCCTCAGCAAACCGCGCAGAATAAATCCCTGGATTACCATTAAGAAAATCGACTTCTATTCCTGAGTCATCAGAGATAGCCGGTAAACCGGTTTTTAAGCAGGCATGGCGAGCTTTGATAATGGCGTTCTCGACAAAGGTAAGCCCGTCTTCAATTGCGTCTTCAACGGCGAACTCAGACTGCGGGACAAGGGACATTTTGTAAGGTGAGAGAATGGCTGATAATTCACTGAGTTTTTTCTTGTTGCCACTAGCAAGTATCGTTGTTTTTGAATTGCTCATAGAACCCTAATTAAGCGTCTAAGTGTAAAGGTGAATGTAATCTGTTCATGTTATCTGTTTTAAGGTTAAAATGAAATCTATCTCATTTGAAACTTATCACCAAAGAGGATATATCTATGAAACTGTATGGAATGGGGCAATCCCGCTCATTTAGGGCGCTGTGGGCGTTAGAAGAAGCCGGTATCGAGTACGACTATGTTTCCGTGGTGTTTGGTAGTAGTGAGCAAAATGGAACAGCAAGTGCGGAATATTTAGCACTTAACACTCAGGGAAAAGTACCAACCTTGGTAGACGGCGAATTAGTCATTACTGAGAGCGGGGCAATATTGAATTATATAGCTGCTAATAGCCCCGATTTGAGTTTACTTCCGTCAAATGACTTAAAGAAACGTGCAAAATATGATGAGTTATGCTTTTTCGTCTTAACTGAACTTGAGCAAGCCCTGTGGACAAATGGTAAACATCGCTTCGCATTACCGGAAGCACAGCGAGTACCGGAGGTTTTGGCGACCGCTAATTGGGAGTTTGCTAAGGCGCTAGATGCGCTCACACCATTGTTTAGTGGTGATGGCTTTGTGATAGGAGACGAATTTACCATGGCGGACGTCCTGTTAGCGCATACCATTGCATGGGCCGAGAGTTTCAAGTTTGATTTGCCAGACAAATTGATCACCTACAAGAATAAGATGTTTTATCGAAGTGCTTGTAAACGAGCGTTGAAGGCATTAGATGCTGCGTCAGCCTAAACCTTAGTTTTTCAAAATACGCTTTTAGCGTGATATAAAATTGCTTAGCAAGTGGTCAATAGCGAATAACAATTAGCTTTAAAAGGTGTTTTCAGTGAAACGTGAAAAGGTGGCGATTATTACAGGTTCTAGTCGCGGAATTGGTGCCGCAACGGCGAAACTATTTGCGACCAAGGGATACCACATTTGTGTTAATTACCGTTCAAACAGAAAAGCGGCTGAGTCGGTAGCCGCTGAGATTGAGTTAACGGGAAATCAATGTCTCCTTGTAAAAGCGAATGTTGCCGAAGAAGCGGAGGTAAACCGACTCTTTGAAACCGTCGATAGAGAGTTAGGTGCTATCTCGGTACTAGTGAACAATGCAGCAAGAATTAATCGCCAATCTCGCCTAGAAGCTATGACCCCTCAACGAATTAATGACCTTTTCAAGGACAACGTGACAAGTTATTTTATGTGTTGCCAGCAGGCGATAAAGCGAATGGCTCTTTCTTATGGAGGGAATGGAGGCAGTATCGTTAATGTATCCTCTGGGGCTGCGCTCACAGGCTCGCCAAATGAATACATTGATTACGCCGCTACTAAAGGTGCAATTGATACCTTAACTAAAGGTCTTGCTAAAGAGGTTGCCAATGACGGTATTCGTGTTAATGGCGTTAGGCCTGGCTTGATCGACACTCAAATGCACGCGGATGGTGGAGAGCCGCAACGTGTTAGTAGGCTTTCTCAAAATATTCCTCTTGGTCGTGGCGGAACTGCCGGCGAGGTGGCGGAAGCGATTTATTGGTTAGCGTCGAGTAAATCTAGTTTTACGACAGGTAATTTTATTGATGTTTGTGGCGGTTTTTAAAGTAAAAGTCCAGTGTATCAGGCCAAAGTAACAAGCCAAAGTAATAAACATCAGTAACTTTGTTTTTCTGGTTTTTTATTGGGGTATTTGCTCAGTTAGTTTTTGCCAATATTTGGTTCTATTAGGCAATAGAAGTCTTTAGAACAATTCAATATCTTCCTTATCTTGACTACTTTTCCTAGCTTTTAGCAGATTAGATTCTCTCTGAACGCCGATTTTTGCTGCGACAATATCCATCAGTGAAAACAGTTTTTCCGATGCGGCCATTAAATCGCGCGTCGCCTGTTCTTTTTCTTTTTCGTCTTGTTTCCTCTCCGCATCGATCAGTTTTGATAGTGAACTATGCGCAACATGATTGACGGTTTTAATTTCTGAATATTCAGCGAAGTGCCCAATAAAAGACTCCGCTTCACCATATAACCATCGCCCAAAATAACTTTCGTTGTGCGGGCAGGTATCGCTAGGATCTATTTCGGCAAGCCCAAACAAATAAGCTTGTATACGTGTTTTCCAAGCAAAATGTGAAGATTTAGCGGCATGTAAAAGTAAGCCGGGATCTTCATCAATCTTAAATTCGTTGATGTTGTCATACATATGCTTTATGGACAGACCCATGTGATAAGACGCTTGACTAGTATCTTCTAAGCTACTATTGAGCATAGCATTAAACTGGTTAACGTTACTGGTCATGTTTGCCGAAAGATTTTGAAATAGAGGAACCTGCTGTTGCGTGATAGTGGCAATATCACTATTGGTTGTTGAGATCTCCGCAATAGAATCACTGATTAAATTAAGCGCTTGCTCTGTCTGGTCAATCATACTAAGGCTTGTATCAGCTTGTTTGTTACTGACTTCCATTACTTGTACGGCGGTATTGATCGCATTTTTTAGACGATTAATAATGGCGTCAATTTCATTAGTACTTTCTTGTGTTTTAATCGCTAGATTTCTGACTTCATCCGCGACTACCGCAAA
>CAJQOL010000193.1 GCA_905479925.1 uncultured Kangiellaceae bacterium
AGAGCTAATCACCATTTTGACGGCACGCTCTTTAAATTCTGTGTTATATTTTGTCTTAATTTGCTTCTTCACTACTCGTTCCTCAATTTCAATTGGTATTTTATATGAAATTGAGTGTCCTGGTTAGTGTAGCCAGATCAGAAATAAGATTCCCTAAATCGAGAGACTATTCCTGATATCGGGAGATTGTCTATCGGGTTCCAAGGGGCGTAATACCACAACGCGGCAAAAGCCGCTATTTTAATGGGCTTAACGATGTTGGCACGCGAATTGAATAGCCTTGTATGAACACAAACAATTTTATAGAAATTAGCCAATGAGGAAAAAATCATGAAATCAATAAAATCTACATTACTTGCAATGGCCGTTGGTACTATCGGTTTTGCAGCTCTTTCAATAAGCGCTGATGAAAGTGTAGAGCGTAACGTTATGGTTCAGATTCATAAGTTATCTGATAGTAATTCAAAGGTTGACTTGAATGTTGACGGCAACGCGGAGGTATTTAGCCTACCCGATCTAGAGGTTGGTGAAACCAAGGAAATTACAACCGAAGCAGGTAATCTTGTGAGTGTTACAAAAACAGAATCAGGTGTTACGGTTAATATTAATGGCAAGGAAGTTAACCTTCCTCGTATCGGTGGTGATATGTCAGCCCATTTCTTGAAAGATGCCGTGCCACTACACACTAAAGTCAAAAGAAATGGAATACAAGTTATTGGTGACCTAACCGATGAACAGATTGCAATTGTGAGAGATGCTTTTCTTGCCGCAGGTGTTGATAAAGAAGTTAACTTTACTAAAGGCCACGAAATGCAGTTTATTTCAATTAATGGTGACGACAATAAACATTATGAATTCGAATTTGATGGTGACGCAAACTCATGGACGTCTGAAGATGGCAAACACATTCAAGTAATAAAAATGGGTGACGGTAACGGCGAAGGAAAGCTGCATTTAGAGAGTAAGGTATTAATCATTGAAGAATCTGAGGAAGGCAATAACTAGTCAGCCTGTTCTATTGATTGGAAAATTTAAAACCGGTGAAGTATAGCTCGCCGGTTTTTTCTTTTCTAATTTAGATTTATGGTATAGGACAGACCATAATTCAGTTCCAGTTATTGATTACTACCCTCAGCAAGAGCCCCTGGTCGCCTCGTATCTGCAAAACCAAAAAAGACGCCGTCTTTCAATTCCACACTCTGCAGACTTCCCCAAGGGTTATAATATTTGATGTTGTGGCCTTTCTGCTTTAATAATTGCGCGGTATCTAACGGGAAGCCCCTTTCGAGCATCAAGATTTCAGGATACCATTGGTGATGAATCCTAGGCTCCAACGTAGCACTCGCTATGTTCATATCATGCACCATTCGATTCATAAGAAAGTTGTATACAATGGTGATTATGCGGCTTCCACCAGGACTGCCAGTTGCCAACCACGGTTCGTTATTATCCAGGACTATAACCGGCGTCATAGAGCTTAGCGGGCGTTTCTCAGCTTCAATGGCGTTAGCGTCAGCACCAAGTAAACCGTAACCATTCGGGACGCCAGCTTTTGCAGAGAAGTCATCCATTTCATTATTTAATAATATACCGGTTCCAGGTACCGTAATTCCCGAGCCAAAACTAAAGTTCAAGGTATAAGTATTAGAAACCATATTGCCATCTTTATCGACTACCGAAAAATGGGTGGTCTGTGGGCTCTCATTTGAAATATACATCCCGGGCGCAATGTCGCTAGATTTAATCACTTTGTCAGCGGATATCTTACTAGCGATTCTATTGGCATAATCGGTTGAAGTTAGTTTTTTAATCGGCACTTCAACAAAATCTGGATCTCCAAGATATTCACTTCGGTCTGCGTAAGCAAACTTCATGGCTTCCGTAGTCATATGAGTGGTAAATGCTGTACTCGCACCTGATTTTTGAATTGGGAAGTTCTGCATAATATTAAGTAATTGAACTAAATGCACACCGCCTGAACTCGGTGGTGGCATCGAATAGATTGTCGCGTCACCAAATTTGGCTTTTAACGGCGTACGCCAAACTGGCTTGTAGGCGGCAAAATCTTCCATGGTCATTATTCCGTTTTCGCTCTGAACGAACTCGGTGATTTTTTTTGCTGTATCACCAAGGTAAAAACTCTTGCCATTAGTCTTTTGAATACCGGTGAGAACTTCCGCTAGATCATTTTGAATGAGAGTGTCCTTGATAGTCCATGGACTTCCATCAGGCTTGTAATAAGCCGCTAGCGATGCTGGTGAGCGAGAAAGGTAGCGTTTCTTTCTATTGAGCGACTCGGCCATAGCAAATGACATAGGCAAATTCTTAGCCAAATTTATCGCAGGCTGAATCAAAGTACTTAAGGGTAATTTGCCGTGCTTCTTATGGGCTTCTATTAACCCTGCCACGGTTCCCGGAATACCCGCTGAAAGGACTGAAAAACGAGCTTTTTTATTATCAACGTTTAGCTCTTTATCTAAAAACATATCACGAAACGCCGCTTTAGGCGCTTTTTCACGATAATCTAAAGCATTAACCGTTCCGGTTTTTCTATCATATATCATCATAAAACCGCCGCCGCCAAGGTTGCCGGCTCGCGGAAGCGTTACAGCAAGAGCGAAGCCAACAGCGACCGCGGCATCAACGGCATTTCCGCCATTTTCAAGGATTGCAACCCCCACTCTTGTGGCACGTGTCTCTTGGCTAGCAATCATTCCGCTAGTCGCTATCTCTGGCAAAATCCGGGCATTGAAGTTTAGCAACGCACCGTTATTGGCGTCCTTATTCGCGGCGATGGCTGAACAGGCGAAAAATACCAATGAAACAAAGCAAACAAAGTTATTTGCGAACCGTCCACTTGCTAACCGGCTATTTGCGTTCCGGCTATTTGACGATGATTTTATCAGGCCAAGTCTTGAATTCATCTAAAGCTCCTTATTACCTCGAATGTATCGAGATTCTGCATAAACCGTGTCGGCTTTTTCTTTTTAAATATTATCACTCTAGTCGACGTCTAAATAGTTATTGCAACTAATAATTTATCATCAATTAGACGCTGAGTTTCAAACTCACTTTTGTTTTTAATTATCTCTATAAGTTTACTCTCTAACTGAAAGCGATAGCTAGAAGCGTTATTGTCAGTAAATAAAGACTGGTGCCATTGTATCATTGAATCTATCAGATTCATGGCGTGCTCATTGTCGACTATAGAAACATCCGAAAGGCTGATTAAAGAGATTAGAACTTCTGTCGAACGGGTTAAACCGTTTGCCACATCATATTGGCTCCGCGCCACTAAATTTTTAAGATTAACCACATCGTCTTCAAATTTTTGATAATTTGCGGTATCCGAAAGAACCATAAAGGTACCGCTCTTAACCATAAATATTTGAGCGTTTGAATGCATTTTTTGACGCATTGTAATTGATATTTTTGAAAGTAACTCGTTAGCCGCCAGCACGCCTAAAGTACTCTGCACATCAACAAAAGCAGCTATCTCTATCAATGCGACAGCAGAATAATTGGATAACAAAGCAACGGCATTTTCATGATTGTCGAATTGCTGATTACCTTTATTAATTTTATAGAAATAATTCAATCGATAGAACCCAGTGGTGATGTCACGGTATTTTTCAATATCAAGCTTACTATCAGCCACTTGGAATTTTCTCTGTAAACTTGATAATTCAGCTTCTCGCTCAAATAAGCTATTTCGCAAAACCTCACTATCTAAACGCAACTCTTTGAGCCGCAAAACTTCTACATCCATTTTACGATTAACGATGGTTAGTAGATTCTTGTAATACCTAATAACAAACGCTAAACCAACCATAAATACAATGACCACCAAGCTAATCATTAAATAATAAGCGTATGCACTTTTCCAAAAATCAGCTTCAACAACAATGTCTAATTTTCGAACCGGCTCGCCCCACCCTTGTCCAACTAACTGAGATTGCGCCTCCAAAGTGTATTCGCCTTCTGGAAGAGCCGCTATAAAGACATTTCGACGCGTGCCTAAGTATTTCCAGCGCTCATCAATTTCTTTAATTCGATATCTATATCTCTGGGTACCCAATTTGTCGAAACTTAAATTAGCCAGTGATATATCAATTCCACTCTCATTTGTTCTTTGGGCAACCTTCGGTAATTCACTGTGGTTAACGTCATACACATCAACCGAGCGCTCACCAATATTAATTTTGGTAAAAACTAAAGGCCTTGTTTGATTATTTCTTATAATTTCCGTTGGACTAACTTTAGTAACACCATTTATAGAACCGAAGAAAAGGTTACCACTGTTATCAGCAAAATGAGCTCCGGTATTAAACTCGTCACTTGAAAGACCGTCTAAGCTTCGATAACTATTGGACGGCAACCTTTCAGTGCTTTCAACGTAATTAACAATACCTAGATTGGTGCTTATCCATAGTTTATTATCGCTGTCTTCCAAAATTCCGTAGATGCTGCTGTTAGGTAATCCATTTTTTGTTGTGATTCTCTTAAAATAAAAACCATCGGGATCCTCCGATCGCCGAACAAGTCGATTCAATCCGTCCCCGGTACCTACCCAGAGAAAACCATGGGAGTCCTCGTAAATAACCTGAACGTTATCATTAGATAGACTTTGCGGATTATTCTTATCAAATTTGAAATGGTACCAGTCAAAACTCTCTGGATTATATCGCAGCAGACCCGCTACCCCGCCTAACCAAATATGGCCATTTTGATCACCAACAATGGTTGAAACCGTTCTCTCATAATCGACAAAGCTACTTGGCATATTTGGCGTTAAGTCGGTAATATGAAGTACCAGTTTCCCGTTCGATTGTTCGATGCTTTTTTGTTTGTAAAAGCCAGCTGTAGCGGCAAACCATAAATCGCCTTTATGGTCTTGATAGATTTTTTTTACATTAAGAAAAGATTCTTGGCGTTTACCGTCTATATACACATCTAGATCGAGTTTTTGATCATTGTCGAGATCAATGACTTCCATCGCGTCTAACGTACCAACCCATAGCCTATGCTGATAATCAATAGTTAACGCATAAACGTAAGGGCTAAAGCTGCTCTCATCATTGAATGGCCGGTCAATCTCCCCCGTCAGCAAATCAAATGAAATCAATCCGCCGCCAAAACTTGCAAACCACATCCTATGGTGCTGGTCTTTTTCTATACCATGAATGGTGTTATTACGTCCCAATTTACGAACATCACCTTTAGTAAGTAAATGTTCAAACTGATTAGGGTTAGGGTTAAGAATGTCGACTCCACCGCCATAGGTTCCTAACCAAATAAGCCCTTGGTTATCGACCATAAGGGTCAGTACATCATTGGAACTCAATCCTTCAGCGGAATATTCCTGTTGCTGGTAATGCTGAAAAATTGACTTTTCCTGGTCGTAGAAATCTAACCCTAGGGTTGTTGCAACCCAAACTTTACCTGCTCGGTCTACAGCAATATCTTGAACATAGTTGCTACTTAAACTGTTTGCATTAGCGGAATCATTGTAATAAGCCGTCAAGGAATCGTTTTTCTCGTCGTAACGGAAAAGTCCGTCAATGGTTCCCAACCAAAGAATATCCTTCTGAAAATTTAATACCGTAATACTCTGTCGGTCGATCGCGGACAAAGCCGTCGTATCGCACAGATTGACCATATGATTAGTCGATTTAGTTATCCGGTGTAAACAGTCGTTTCCAGACACATAAAGAAATTGCTTATGTTCAACCATTGCATCGGCGCGTATTGAAATTGAATTATCGGCGGAAGAGCGAAACAATTTAAAATCTTGTTCATCTTTCTCTTTTACAAATAGACCGTTAGTTGTTGCAACCCAAAAGCGGCCATCATCGGTATAAAGCATTTTCCAAATGTAAGTTCGCATTTGTGGAAAAATGGCAGAAATATCCGTAAATTTCTTGGTCTTTACATTGTAATAACTAAGACCGGCTACCGTTCCTACCCAAATGCCATTGCCGGGATCTTCGTGAAGACTAATAACCCAGTTTTCATGTAATGAACTAGGGTCATCGAAATCGTGTCTAAATACAGTGAATCCGTAACTGTCGTATCGATTTAAACCATCTTCACTGCCTAACCAAATATAGCCATCCTGATCTTGTATCACCGCTTTGATAACACTCTGTGACAATCCGTCGGTAATTGAAAGATTTTGAACTTTAAAGGCTTTTTGGTATCGATAATCGATTGGATTTGTCTTGCCGACAGGAGTCGTAATTAGCAAGTAAACCAAAATATAAAAAGAGCAATGAAAAAACCGAAGAAGGCCACCGGTAAACAGAAAAGAAAAAGGATTAATTTCCATAGGCAACCCTAATGGTACCGGTCCGATTTTCTAAAAACAGGACGGCTATACTTTTCGGGTCTAAATCCTTTTTTGTCTTTGTAAAAATCAGCTAACCTAGCTAAGTCCGCATCTTTATCATCTGATAATTCAAATACAGGTCCCCAGCCGATAGTTTTAGTTGAAGTATCCAGAAAAGCGGCTAAAACGGGAACATTTGCATTCCTTGCTATATGATAAAAACCACTCTTCCAATGGTCTAAGTAGCTTCTAGTACCCTCGGGAGATAATGCAAATATCATTTTATCTCTGCGTTTGAACTCTGCGACTATCGTATCAACAACGTTATGTGAACCAGAACGGTCTACAGGCACTCCACCAAGCTTACGCAATACCCTGCCGATGGGACCAATGAATATTGTATGCTTTCCAATAAAGACAATCTTTATTCCGGTAATCATTTTCACAACGACAAAAATAAAAAAATCCCAATTGGATGTATGCGGAGCTACCACGACCATGTATTTATCAAATTTGGGTA
>CAJQOL010000194.1 GCA_905479925.1 uncultured Kangiellaceae bacterium
CCGATAACCGCGCATATTCCGGTTATCATGCTAACCGCTAAGACTGACAGAAAGAGCAAGTTAAAGGGTTTAAAAAATGAAGCGGAAGACTATATTAGCAAGCCGTTTGATGCCGAAGAATTGCTGCTTAAAATAACAAACCAGATTAATGTTAGAAAAAAACTGCAACAACAATATGAAGCTCAGTGGCGTGGTTTTAGTGAAAATAAGAAAATTGAGTCGGAACCAGAAGCTGGAAGCGACTTTTTGCAGGAACTAAACAGCTACTTTGAAGCTAATTATACGGACGCGGCATTTTCTATGAATCAGCTTGCGAATCAGCTCGCAATGAGCGATCGCCAACTTCAGCGCAAAGTTAAAGCGTTAGTTGATATCAGTCCGTTGGAGCTTTTAAAAAGATTTCGCTTAGAAAAAGCCAAATCGCAATTACGCCAAAACATACAAATTGGACTAGTTGCTCAATCCTGCGGCTTTTCATCACAAACCTACTTCGGCCGATGCTTTAAAGAGCATTTTGGCGTTACCCCTAAAAAATACCAACAGTCCTAACCTCCCTACAAAATTGTCGCTTAGTTCTCAACGGGCGCAACGCAACACGGTCGATGTAACGAAACCAATCTAACGAAACCAATCTAACGAAACCAATCGAACGAAACCAAAACAGCTATCTGACTTTAGCTAGAAGGCGACCGTATCAATTATTGCCCACAGCGCTAAAACAACCAAATACGCCAAAAATAGACCCAAAAACCCACCTTTTGTGACTTATTTACCATCATTTGTCGCTCTAGGTCGAATTTTCGTCGGAATCCTACTATTCGAATTCGAGATGTTTAATCAATAATCAATGCTCACATTGGATGTCACCGCAGCAACAATTAGCGGCACGTGTTAGAGACTAATAACAATAACCTTCTAACAGCGAAAATTTTGGTTTTCAGAGTCGAAACAATATCGTCGAAAACCGTAAGGTCAGAAATAACAATCAAAACTGGAGTAATTACAATATGGTTTCAAAATTAACAAAACTATCAGCAGCAACTCTGTTGGCACTCGGTGCAACAGGCCATGCAATTGCTGATGACGATCGCTACTTAATTCAAGTGTCAAACAATGGAAAAGGTATTGCTAAAGCACTAGCTGCTCAAAACGGTGGCGATGTACATATTGAAGGTAACGGTTTTATCGCTGCTACGTTTGCAGGCAAAAGCATTGACGATGTTCGAGGTGTAATGAATAACCCTCACGTTTTAATGGTTGAAGAAGATGTTAGACGTATGCCTTTGTCTGTATATAACGACGATGCGGGAGACCCGACAACGACTCAGTTAACGCCTTATGCTATCTATCAATCACAAGCAAACCAACTAACTCTTCAATCGGGCCAAAAGGTTTGTATTATCGATTCTGGTCTTGATCAAACTAACACCGACTTCGACTGGTCAAGCATCACTGGTGATAATGACTCTGGAACTGGTAATTGGTACGAAAACGGTGGTCCTCATGGAACTCACGTTGCTGGAACAGTTGCTGCAGCAGACAATGGTTACGGTGTTGTTGGTATGGCACCAGGTGTACCACTACATATTATAAAAGTATTCAACGCTTCTGGTTGGGGATACTCATCGGATTTAGCCCAAGCTGCTGATCTTTGTACCCAAGCCGGTGCAAACATCATTACCATGAGCCTAGGTGGCGGCGGCGCTAACAATACCGAAGAAAACGCTTTCAATACCTTTACAGATAACGGCGGCCTAGTACTAGCTGCTGCAGGTAACGACGGAAATAGCGTTCGCTCTTATCCTGCTGGTTACAAGTCTGTAATGATGATTGGCGCTAACGATGCCGACAACAACATTGCTAGCTTCTCTCAGTTCCCGTCGGACACTGTTACCGTGGGTAGAGGTAAGAACAGAACCACAGAAACCGATGATGGTTACGGCGTAGAAGTGACCGTTGGTGGCGTAGCAACACTTTCAACTTATCCTGCAGGTATGGCAACCATATCAGCGCTAACCGCTGGTGGAACAGGTTATGCTTCATCTGCGATGGAAAACTCCGGTTCAGCAACCGCATCTACTTACTTTATGGGTACTGCTGAAGCGACTGACTCTGGTGCAAATGGTAAAGTTTGTGTAATAGACCGTGGTACGGTTTCTTTTGTTGATAAAGTGGCTAACTGTGAAAATTCTGGTGGTGTTGGTGCAGTAATCATCAATAACGAACCAGGAATGCTTTATGGAACACTTGGTGAAACGAATACGACCAGCATTCCAGCAGTTGGCGCAGCACAGGAAGACCGTGCAGCAATAGTTGCAGCTTCAACAGCAACAGTATCGGTTGAAGCCGGTGATTATGGTTATATGGACGGTACCTCAATGGCTACACCAGGCGCGGCTGGAATCGCAGCATTGATTTGGTCTAACAATCCTAACTGTACTGGTGCTGACGTGCGTACAGCTATGAAAGCAACAGCAGACGACCAAGGAACAGCGGGTCGCGATGATTACTTTGGTTACGGTATTGCAAAAGCAAAAGCAGCCAATGATTATCTTGCAGCTTCATCTTGTGGTGGCGGAACTCCTCCTGGTGGCAATAACGACCCGGTAGCATCATTCAGTTACGCTTGTACAGACCTCTCATGTACTTTTGATGGCACTACTAGCTCAGATAGTGACGGAAGCGTTGTATCTTATAGCTGGGAATTCGGTGACGGCAATAGCGCATCTACAGCAACAGCTTCAAACAACTACGCTGCAAATGGCACCTATACCGCAACTCTAACAGTTACTGATAACGAAGGCGCAACTAACTCTTCGAGCCAGTCTGTAACAGTTTCCGACGGTACTGAACCACCTGTAGAAATGACATTAAGTGGTAATCGTCAAAAAGGAAACCGAGAAGCTGCTATTAACTGGAGTGGTTTAAGCGGAACAAACGTTGATGTATATATCAATGGAAGCTTCAACAATAGTACTGCGAACGATGGCTCTGCAGTTTATACTGTTGACAAGCGCTCTACTTATACTTTTGAAGTGTGTGAAACAGGTTCTACAACTAACTGTACAAACACAATTACGTTGTAGAAGCTAAGCAATATATCTAATAAAAATACATGTTAGTTACAACTCTTTACGGGCCTATTTGGCCCGTTTTTTTTGCAATAGGCTTTCGTTACCAAAGTAGCAAATGATTCTAGATAGCCTGTCTCAAGGGGCACAAGGACGAACTGGTCAGTTGAATAGAAAGAACGATTAGACGCTAGACTGATTAGCAAGAATTTGGCTCACAACAATTACCAATATACCTCTTTATTTTTTGTAGAGACCCTCTGTAACAAAAGCTGAGTTAGCATTTACAAGCAGCACGGCATTTCCTAATCACTATCTTGTAAAGCAAGTTCAACTCGGTTTCTGCCGGCCGATTTAGCTCTGTAGAGCGCCTCGTCTGCCCTCTTAAGCGTTTCTTCAATATTTGTATCATTTTCAGATAGGATGCTAATTCCGATAC
>CAJQOL010000195.1 GCA_905479925.1 uncultured Kangiellaceae bacterium
GCGTCTGTACGTATCCAATCATTGTCGAAGCCTTCTAGTTTATACTCATATAGATTATTTTCCGGTGATGAATAGTCTAAAGCACTAAACTCTACACTAAAAACATTATCTTCAGGGCCAAGAAGGATTCTATCGGCGATAAAAAAAGGTTTATCAATTTGTGAAGCTGCGCTGTTTTTTATTGATGGAATAACTGGTTTGTTTAATACCCGCAACTTGGTTGTTGTTACATTTGGGGTGAACTTAGAAAGAGCAATTCGCTCAGGAATTAAAGAAGACATTCCCTTCGGACCTGCAAATAAGATCTCACCGGAAGCTAGCTGAATACTATGATTAATGTAATAGCCTTCGGAGTAGGCGCCGTTTCGCTTATCGTAATAGGAAATTGTCTGACTTTCGCTATCAATTTTTGCGATGCCTTCGGTAGTACTGGCCCAAATATTATTATTTTTATCCTCCTTAATACCGCCGATTGATAATGTTGCTAAATGAGAATCAGAATAGAGTGGTTCAAAAGTCAGTGTCGTCGAATTTTCTCGCATTCGATAGATTCCAGAACCCTGGGTGCCTAACAAAAAGCTGCCATCCTTCGACTTTGAAATCCATGTAACAACTCTAGGGCTTCGTTGAGCTTCTGGTCGACTTTCATCATTTAAATTAACGAAAGTTTTCGAACGTTTGTCAATGAGAATAAGGCCCTCGATGGTTCCAGCATAAACCGTATCATCACTCAAATGGAAATGGGTCACCGTAGCGACCGCCCAATGTCCCTTGATCGCTAACGATTGAGCATCAAGCCAATACAGCCCTTTATTAAAAGTCCCCACCCATAGGTCGCCTTGGGGGTCAGTGTCGACAAAAAAAATGTTGGTTTCATTTAACGCATTTGCGCTTTCTAAGACAGCGGACTCTTTTTGTAAAACAAAAAGTCCTGAAGTTGTTCCAACCCAAAACCGGTCGTTATTTCTATCAAATGCTAACGAACGAATAAAGCGCTGCGCCTCGTTTTGTCGTTGACTAGTCTGAGAAGGGAATAACCAAGGTCCATCTATAGTGCCTTCAAGGTTTCTTTTCCAAATGCCGTTAGGTGCCCCAAACCAGACATTATCTTTATCATCCTTTTCCAGTCCTCTTACCCAACTACCCGGCAACATTGCAAAGGAATCTACCTGTTGACTATCGGGATCGTAGATTGAAAAGCCACCGGTCCATGTACCTTGCCATACCAGTCCAGAGCGGCTTTCATAAGTTCGTGTCATATGAGCCGCGCTTAATAAATTATTGGAATCATTGGTTTTGGTTAAATCGACGCTGATAAGTTTCTTGCCAAATTTTACAAGTGTCAGCCCAGTATTTGTGCTGACCCAAATGTCACCGTTTTTCAACTGTTCAATTGAATTAACACCGCTCTTTACGTTTGATTGGGATATTTCTTTTATGACTTCTAAGCCATTCGCTAGTTTTTCGCCGTCTTTCTTCCTTAAAACTCCACGCCCAGTGGTTGAAATCCAGAATTCACCAGAGTTGAGCAATTCTATATCGTTTATTTGTTCTCCTTTTAGGGCTGAAACAATTTCGTTTGGATTTTCCGGGTCGATAGCAAAGAGTCCTTCCGTGGTTGCCACTAATAATTCGCCGCTTTTATCGCGCTCGATATCGAGTACCCATGCGCTAGCTGAAATATCAAATCTAACCGGAGAAAAGGAGTCGGTCGAACGATCATAACGAAATAGCCCATGCCGAGTTCCCGCCCATAGTTGACCAAAACGATCCATTAGAACGGTTGAAACAATATATCGACGTTCACCGTCGGCTCCAATTAAGTCATAGTGTTTAAATTGATCACTTTCATAGAGATACCGACTTAGTCCTCCTGAAGTTGCTACCCAAATATCGGATGAGTCTTTATCGAGAGCCAATTTATAGGCGTAATCACCAATCGGCCCAGAGCCTGTCAAAAGTTTGTCCCGCTTATATTGAATAAATTCGTAGCCGTCAAAACGGTTGATTCCGTTTTGCGTTGCAAACCAAATAAAACCATTTTCATCTTGTTGTATATCAGAGACTGTAACTTGAGAAAGCCCCTCCTGGACAGATAGATGCCTGAAATAGTTAGGAATGGTAGGGGGTTGGTGTTGGGTTGTCACTGCATACAAGTTGAATCCAAAAGCGCCCAAGTACAAAGCGACTGTCATTTTCAACAAATTAGTTACAACATATTTTAGCAAATTAGTGGCTCGTTAAAGACTTTTCATGGGGTTTACCAGTACTAAGTATAGAAGCCTACGAGATTAAGGCAAATTCTTGAATTTCTAGTCAGGCTAAGCTGTTAACAGGTGTAGAGCAATCGTTGGCGGAATAGATTATTCAGATATGCTGGAGTATGGTATCTAAATACTTTCTTAATTTGACTGGGCTAGTTAGATGGATAATAAGCAAGATAGGAAGCTTTTAAGGTTCTAGCCGCTTGGTTTTATATCAAAGCGGCTAGAATTTGCGACAGTTAACTTATGTTGATAGTCGTTATGATGATTATTTGGGTTTTCTGAAGGTTAACGTCATTCTGCTCGACTCACCGACAGCTAAA
>CAJQOL010000196.1 GCA_905479925.1 uncultured Kangiellaceae bacterium
TCCGATATAGCTTACTCCCTGCTTCATCATTGAATGGGTTAGAGATAAACTTCTCTTTAGTTAATTCAATTTGATTTAAATATCCCCTGGCCAAGCCGACTCCACCGATAAAGAGCTCGCCAATACTGCCAATTGGACTGCAATTTAAACTACGATCTAATACATATAATTGGATATTCCCTATAGGTTTTCCTATTGGCATGCATAAAAGCTCTTCTGTGCAGTCAAAAAAGCTCACATCAATCGCCGCTTCGGTCGGACCGTACAAATTACTCAATGCTACATATGGCGCCCTTTTATTTAGCGCTTGAACATCCTTCAAGTCCAATACTTCACCACTACAAAAAATACGACGAACACTACTGGAAAATTGAGCATTTGCCACTGAAATGTAAGCATTTAGCATTGATGGAACAAAGTGCAATAAGGTGATCTGCTTGTCTTCAATTATTCTTTCTAAATACTGAACATCTTTGTGACCTTCAGGTTTTGCGACGATTAAGCTTCCACCAAAACCTAATGTCCACAAAAACTCCCACACAGAAACATCAAAATTATAAGGTGTTTTTTGCAGCACTCTATCGCTGGTACTCATGCAGTAATTTTGTTGCATCCAATAAATCCGATTGAGCAAAGCTTTATGCTCAACCATGACTCCTTTAGGCTGCCCTGTAGAGCCTGATGTATAAATAACATAAGCAAGGTTAGATGTATGCTGCGCTTTCCCTCTTATCGGATTATTTGCTGAATAGTTTTTCATTTCATTTTTATGACATTCACTATTCAGCTCAATAATAGAAATCTCACTCAGACCTTTGAAAACCCCCATTAACTCAGAAAGAGTCAGTACATGTTTAACGCCTGTATCATGAAGCATATATTCGAGTCGAGCGGTCGGATAGCTTGGGTCGAATGGCACATAAGCCCCACCAGCCTTAAGAGTAGCAATTATCCCAACTACCATTTCGAGCGAGCGTTCAGCACATATTGCAACTAATGTTTCAGCTCCAACGCCTTGCTCCCTTAAATACTGAGCTAAACGATTCGACTCTTCGTTAAGCCCTTTATACGAAAGTGATTCCCCCTCAAATTCAACAGCTATGCTATCAGGCGTCTTTTCCACTTGTAACTCAAACACCTCATGAATCAGTTTATCGTTCGGATAATCAACCTGGGTATCATTGAGTTCGTAGATAAGGTGTCTCGTCTCTGCTTCAGACAACATTTCAATTTTTGATACTGGTAGTTTTTTAGAGTCTACCATTTTCATTAATAGCTGTTTTAAATGTTTACCTAACTGCTCGACATTTGACAAGGACATTAAATGGGCTTTAACTTCGAACTTAATCGACAGCTGTTGACTCAAATGTGCTTGTAAGCTAATACCATAGTTGGTTCCTTCATAATGATTAACGTCATGAACCTGTAAGTCCGCCGTTTTAGTTTGCTCTCCTATCGCCTCATCTACTGGGTAATTTTCAAACACCAATAAACTATCAAATAAGCCATGGGCGATAGGCGCTAATTGCTGTATCTCAAATAAAGGTAAATAAGTATGTGCTTCACGCTCTACTTGTTGTGTATGCAATAGCTGCAACCACTCCGCTACGTTTAATTGTTCGTGAACATCAACCACGACTGGCACACTATTGATAAACAACCCAACCATTTGTTCAACACCATGCAAATCCGGTGGTCGACCTGATGTTGTTGCACCAAAAGTAACGCTTCTTTCTCCACTATAACGCGATAGCAGTAGCGCCCAACCTGATTGAACAATGACATTCATTGTCGTACGAGAGGTATGTGCCAACTCCATTAACTTTACTGTTTCTTCATCGCTGAATAGAACGCCATACTCATGAACCATTGTCCCTACAGTGCTACTGCCTCGACCGACTAATGGTAATGGCGTTGTACTTACAACCCTCTCTAGTTGCTCTCGCCAGAAATTTCGCGCTTCTTCTTTGTCTTGCTCGGACAACCAGGCTGCATAATTTCGATAGCTGTGCAGCTCTCCTAACTTCGGTTTATTATTAGCTCGTATCGCTCGATAGCATTCGGTGACTTCACTAAATACGATTGGTGTACACCAGCCATCCAATAATGAATGATGAAATGTCCAGATAAGTTGATGGATATCCTCACTTAACTTCAATAGCTTCATCCGCATTAGTGGCGCACATGACATATCGAAACCCTTTGACTTTTCCGATAATCGAATCGATTCGAACTGAGCGACTTGGTTCGCTTTATCGACGCCGCTTAAATCTTCCTCCTCCCAAGGAAGTTCTACCTTCTCATACACCAATTGGTGTGCATTCCCTGTTTCTAACCCGACAAATGCCGTTCGAAAAATTCCATGCCTCTGAATGACTTGCTGCCAAGCTCGCTGAAAACTCGAAATATCCAGATCGCTAAAATCCATCACCGTTTGTGTCGCATAGCTACTCGATTCCAACAGACTATGAAACAATAAACCCTGTTGCATTCCCGTTGCTGGATACAGGTCCTCTATAACAACATCTTTTTGCCACTCATTCAGCTCTGACACTTCTACCTTTGCCAACGGAAAATCGGACGGCGTATAACAGCCTTTCTCAATGGTTAAACAGTGTTTAACTATTGACTCTAAGGCTTGGGAAATTGCATCCATTAAGCCCTGCATTTCTCCGGACGGATAAATGGAACTGTCAAATGATAAATTAAAACTCAGTTGCTCCGCGATTACCTGACCGTTCATTTCCAGTGGATGCGATGGCCTTCTCATCCGACTGATATTTTCGCCCGTAGACTCCATGGCTCGATTGAAATACTTGTCCTTATTTAACACTTGATCGAACTGACCCAGATAATTAAAAACCAATTCATTATCTGGTAACGCCTTAAATGCTTTATCACCTGATAAATATTTAAAAACCCCGAAACCTATCCCATTGTTAGGTATTGCACGATATTGCTCTTTGACTGAGCAAATGAGCTTTTCAAATGTAAACCCACCCTCAAACACCAAAGCCAAAGGATAGACAGTGGTAAACCAACCAACTGTTTGGCTTAAATCTAAATCATCGGTTAATATTTCTCGACCATGCCCTTCCAAGTCAATCCGAATTTTTTGCTCTCCATTCCAATAATAAATGCCTAACAATAAACCCGATAAAAGTAGTTCATTAATATGTGTACGATATACTTGATTACATTGGGTTAACAATTGACTCGTTAAAGACTTATCCAAATTAAAGCTCGCAACATCAAACTCTTGTCGCGTCATCGAATTCTGCTTTTCTATATCCGCATCTCGCAGCTGAGCTATTGATGTTTGATAAAGACTCAACCAATAATCTCGCTCTTTATCCAATGATTCACTTCCTGCATAGTCGAGTAGAAATGCCCCCCAATCTTTATATGATGTGGATTTCGCTGCAAGCTTTAAAGGCCGCTCCGTTTGCAACTGGGTGTAAAGAAGCTCGATGTCTTCAAGCAAAATACGCCAGGAAACACCATCCACTACTAAGTGATGTATCACTAATAATAATCGTCCACGCTCATTATCATCACTGATATAAGCCGCTTTAAATAAGCGACCACTCTGTAAATTTAAACTTTTTTGAAGTGTGGTTGCATAGCTCTCAATCACATCAGGCAAAAACTTATCGAGGTGCTTGTATTCTAGTGCGTCTTCTAAAAGAGCATTATCAAAAGCAACATGTTCACCTGTCCATCCAGATTCGCTTCGTTTAAATCTCAATCTTAAAGCATCATGCCGCTCAAACAACTTTTGGATTAACCCGCTTAAACACTCACGATTAAAACCTTTTGGCGTAACTAATAAAACCGACTGATTATAATGTTCGAGCGCAGTCTCATCCTCGAAAAATTCTTTCTGAATTGGTAATAACGACAAATCCCCTTTAACCGCTTCCTGTGACGCCTGAAATCCTTTTTTGTCTTTGGCTAAACCAGATAACACTTGAATGCATTGAGCATGGAATAAATCTTTTATCGTAAAGTACAACCCTAACCGTGCAGCTCGCGAGACGACTTGAATTGAAAGAATGGAGTCACCTCCCAACTCAAAAAAGTTTGCCGTCGCACTAACTTCCTCTGGCGATAGCTTTAGGATTTCAGCCCAAATGCCAACCAACAACTTTTCCGTCTCTGTCTTCGGGGCAACATATTCACTCGCCGCTGACACCCCTTCCAACTCAAGCAGTGCCCGTCTATCAATTTTTCCATTCGGCGTCAACGGAAATTCATCCAGTAAAATAAATTCCGATGGCATCATATATTCCGGTAATGTTTGCTGCAGCGCTTGCCTTAAACTCGCCACAATTTCTCCAT
>CAJQOL010000197.1 GCA_905479925.1 uncultured Kangiellaceae bacterium
GTGAGGTTGACAGCTTGATTGTTGTATACCCGCGAAGGGCGCTCGCTATCGATTAATGAAAACTCTGAGTGAAAGAAATAATTTCGGTTAATGCGGTAAATATATGCCAAGGTTGCAGCGTTGCCAGTTTCGTTATTATCATCCAAGAGTGTGTAGTCCATATCATCAACGTCAAAAGCTTCATATCTAACGGTAAATCGGTGCTGGCGCCGATTATGTGACAGAAGTATAAAGGCATTAGTAAAATCGTTATACACGACATTCATTCTTGCGGGTGATTGCATCAGGGTAGAGCCCGATAGATATTGACCTATGACTGTCCAGCCCGGTTTGATGATTCCTTTAAAACCAATGTGATCGAATTTTGTATGCCAGCCATAATTTCCAAGTTTAATTAGATAAGGTCGGGTTCGATTATCATAAGAGCCAAAACTTATATCTAAGTTTTTTTTCCACTTCATTGATGCGACAAAATGATGACCAAAGCGGTTATCTATTTCAATAAATGGGTCGCTTTGATTAGCTTGTGCCGCAAGTAAGGCTCCAGGCTCTCTAATTTGCTGATTAGGTAGCGAAATTTTCTCGTGCCACAAGGTTTGGCGGCTAGACTGAGTCCAGCCATGCCATGCGAGCAGTGCACCACTGGTATCGTTATTCTTAAACAAACTGGTTTTAAGTTGAAAATCAAAATCCGAGTTGGTAATTTTTCCTATCTTGGCAATCGAAAGTTCCAAGCCTAAATGTCTTACTTCTTCACCAAGCCAGCTATTTAATGTGGAGGGGGACAGAGAGTAGGGGGTCGACCAAGCAGTTGCTATGTTCTCCATAGATACTTTAGGGTAAATAAAACCAGCTTTCGACTCTAGCCTTATTCCTCGAGAATTAGGGAGCCCTTTATATTTGACATAGGCCTCGGTAATTCCAATGCCATCTTTAGGTCCGTTAAGGTACGCGTTGCCGATTATCTTGGCACTGAAATTTGACTGCCATTGAATATCTAAACTTAGTGCCGATTGGGTGATGCTAAACGTTGAGCCGTCATCGGCGGAAAACTTCCCGTAGTTACCGGTTAAAAAACTATCATTATCCGTCGTAGAATTCTTATTATTCTCCACAACGCCTAAATTAAGCTCCACTAACCCTTTAAACTCGAACTCTACAGCAGATAACTTACCGGGTAGGCCAGTAACCATGAGCAAAGCCAAAACAAGGAAAGGAGAACGGATAATTCCGCTAAATTGCCGCATAATATTTTAGCACCAGTTGTAAAAAGGGGTATGCTGTAACCAAGATTCTAGCTCTGATGCTGGTACTGGTCTACTAATATGATACCCCTGAGCCCTTTCGCAACCTTTTTCTTTTAACCATGCCATTGCGTCGCCATTTTCAACACCTTCTGCGACAACGGTTAATCCCATGTTGTGGGCTAACTCTATGGTGCTACGAACAATAATTTTATCTCCCTCGTCATTAGGCAGTTTCTTAACAAATGACATATCAATTTTGAGCTCATCCACTGGTAAATCTTTTAGTTGGGCAAGGGATGAGTAGCCGGTGCCATAGTCATCTATTGAAAGCTTGAAACCTCTATCTCTAAAACGTTGCAACAATTCAATTGCTTCCGCGGGATTATCAACTACGGCACTTTCTGTTACTTCCAACATGATTGAATCCATAGGAATATTGGCGTCTTCTATTTTCTGGCATACGCTATCGTAAAAGTCGCTTGCTTTAAGGTTCTCCGCTGAAATATTAACCGCAATCATTAGGTCAATGCCTTTTGTCCGCCACGCTGCATATTGTCTTACTGCTTCAGCTATTACCCAATCTGTTAGCGGATTAATTAGACCCGTTTTTTCTGCAATTGAAATAAATTTATCCGGTGGGATCATTCCAAGTTTAGGATGCTGCCAACGCACTAGCGCTTCGACTGTTTCAGTTAACTCGCAGTCTAGTGTTACCTTGGGTTGATAATAAAGCCTTAATTGTGACTCTTTAATCGCAACACTAAGATCGTTCATTAAACTCAGTTGCTCAAGAGTGTCAACGTCTTGGCTAGCGTCATAAATGGAATATTGTAGGCGCTGCTGTTTGCAATATTTCATCGCCGTATTGGCTTTTTGAATAAGCTCTTCAGGATCAAGGGAGTGCTCAGGAAAACAAGCGATTCCAGCGCGGGAGCGAAGGTTAAAAGTCATTGAGGCGTTTACAAATGGTGTTGTTAATGCGCTTTCAATAGCTGTTCCCCAAGACTCTACACTATCTGTTGTGGCGTTATTAAATAACAATACAAATTCATCCGCACCAATATGAAACAGCTCAGGTCGTGAGTTTATGGTTGAAAGCCTTTTGGCAAACTCAATGATCACACTGTCACCAAATGCATGACCCAACGAGCTATTAATGTCGTTAATGTGACTAACATTAATTAAATAGAGAACAAACGAGTTAGATTGATCGGAACTTATTGATTCAAGCTCTTCAAGAAGTTTAATTCTATTAGGTAACTCGGTTAGAGGATCGTGGTATGCCCGGTGCGAAATTAGTAGCTCACGGGATAATACCTCTTTTTGCATTACACTAAACTCTTTTGCTAATTGTCCGAGTTCACCTTTATCGGTAATTGATACCGGTTCGTCATAATTACCTTTGGCAATAAATTTCGCCCAACTAACCAGCTGTTTAACTGGTTTACTAATACTCATCGCAATAAAATAGGCGCCGGTTAATGACAAAACAAGCGTGATTCCAGCGAGTCCTAAAAATTGTAGCCATTGGGTTTCAATAGAGTCTAATAAGTCAGCTCGCGAGCCATGTAAAACCACTTTTAAAGACTCCTGTGAATCGGAGTTTATTTCACCAATATGAATGACAGTTGCGATGGTATTTTCCAAGGAATAGATTTTTGACTCTTCGCTTAGGTCTACATCTATTCTTCGCTCCGAGCTTTTTGAGCTAGCGATGAAAGTGGAATCGGTTTGTCCATGCAGAATAAAATCCGTAGTGAGATCAGTTAGGTCTTCAAAGTTGTTTGCTAAGAACTGGTCAACCACAAAACCAAACCCTATCCAGCCGATAACTTCAGAACCGCTTTTGACCGATGCAAAGTTCATTTGATATAGGCTGTTATCGATGCGATATAAACGCTCTAACTGGGGAAATAGTAACCAGTCTGGTTGACTAAATGGTTGGTCGATTTCCGGCCCCCGAGAAACCTTTGTCTTTTGATTGGCTTGAGTTGTTTTTATCAATTGAGCTTTAATTATTTGTTTATCATCTATTGCGAAGGCGATGTCGGCTTTTATACGTTTACGGTGATTGTTGAGCGCTACCAGAAAACTACGCTGGTCTTCATAAAAGCTTTCCCGTAAACCGCCATCAAGTGCAGCTGCCTCGGCAATTGCTACCAGCTTTTCGCTATTAGATTGAAAAAGGCTTTTAAATAAGGTGGTGGCGTTAGTTAGCCGAGTATTAATAGAGGCCTGACTTCTTTCTTCGGTAGCTCTATAAATGGTGAAGATAGCAATTGATTGTACACACACCAGTAATCCGACAAATAGAACAAATATTTTCGCTTGTAAGCTCTGCATTTATCGGTTTCCGGTCGTTGATATTTTTTCGATGGTTCTAATAATCGTCAAGAAAGTCAAAGTCATCTCCACTTTTTTGCTCCGGAATCTTATCCATTGGCTTTTTTAATTGAAATTCTAACGTCGTTGATATCTCAGTAATGTTGATGCTGCGCTTAAGAGTCTCGGAAGCATCGGTAATTTGAGGGTGCCAGATTTCAACCTTAGCCTCGCCCAGCTCCTTAACATTTAAAGTAACCTTGCCAGATGAATCGGTAATCGCGAAATAGGGGGTCTCTACAACCAATAAATGCCCACTCATCCAGTCGTGGACGTTACAGCCCATTGCGATTGAAACACCCTTGGTAAACTCAACACTGCTATTTGACTCGCCCTTTTTTAGTCTAAATGAAAAATTCTTATCTCTAGAGGCTGAAAATATGTGATGGCTTATATCATCATTATTAGCAAAGACCAGTGGTTGGCCGACCTGCATTATGTTCAAGTAGGGATCAAATGCCTTGCCGATTTGATTGATGGTCACGGGGGTAGTTAAAGTATTACTGGTAATATTATTCGGAGTTACCCAAACAGCTATGTTTGAAAGCGCTTTATTTTTGTCATCTTTTAGGTGCACCGAGATCTCAGTCGCTTGCAGTGGAAATGCAGTAGCAATCAATACTAGTAATGTTGTGCTCGAGATCGTTTTTCTTGCTTTTACTGGCATAGTCTTTACTCGGTGCAGAATCCAAGCAAATTATAGCTGTCTAAATGGCATTTTGCCGACTATAACTCGCCATAAAGCCGCTGCGGCCAAGATCTTTATTAATCGGGCCCTAAATGGGTGAGTTTTTAATATATAAGGCTATCATCAGCAAAAATCACTATACCTAGAAATTCAGTAATCCAGCGGTATTTTGGAGCGGTTTTACGGATTGTTTTATCGGTTGTTTTATGGAGTGCTTTTGTGGGGCGTTTTATGGAGTAGTTTTATGGGGCGTTTTATGGAGTGCTTTTATGGAGGGAATTATCAGTAATCTAGGCCAGCTTATGTAGCCTAAATTGTCGGGTTAAGGTCTGTTTATGCAGATAGGTTATTAACTAGCTTACAAATGTAATCCAATCCGTCAGAAAAACGGTTGAGATCTTTACAGTGTTTCGCACTGCATTGTATTCCTTGAAAGGACGCAACTAGAAACTGAGAAGTCTTTTTAGGATCAACATCTTCGCGAACATTGCCATCTTGTTTTCCTTTTTCAAGCAG
>CAJQOL010000198.1 GCA_905479925.1 uncultured Kangiellaceae bacterium
GAACTGGCCTTTTTCAACTTGTTCGACAAGTGACAGTTTAAAAGCCAATGAATAATCTTTCTGAGAGCGTCTTTTCTCTGTGATCGTAGGGTAATCCATAATAAGTCTCCAAAGTGTCAACTTATTTCAGGACGGGACAAAGCAATAAAAAAAGGCGCTAAAAAGCGCCTTTTTTATGCAGAGATGAGCACGAACTTCTCAATCCGCGCTCTAAAGCTTATGTATAAACTTTTATACGTTAAAAATACTTGCCAAGGTAAGCCCTTGTCTTTCAAGCATAAAACGCAGTCTTCTTAACGCTTCTACTTGAATCTGACGAACTCTTTCACGAGTTAAACCAATCTCTCTACCAACATCTTCAAGGGTTGCAGCTTCATAGCTTAATAGGCCAAAACGGCGAGCCAGAACTTCTTTTTGCTTTGAGCCCAACTGTTCAAGCCAATATTCAATGCTCTGCTTCAAGTCTTCGTCCTGCAGCTTGTTAGATGGACCGCATTCTCTTTCATCGGCAATCGTTTCAAGCAATGGTTTATCGCTGTCTTTACCAATGGGGCAATCGACTGAAGTAACACGTTCATTTAAACCTAACATTCTTGCAACGGTTTCAACCGGCTTGTTTAACTTTTCTGCTATATCTTCAGCGGTTGGCTCATGATCGAGCTTTTGCGCAAGCTCTCTAGAAGCACGTAAGTAAACATTTAATTCTTTTACAACGTGGATCGGAAGACGAATCGTTCTAGTTTGATTCATTATTCCACGTTCTATAGTCTGGCGAATCCACCAGGTAGCGTAGGTCGAGAACCGAAAACCTCTTTCAGGGTCAAATTTCTCAACCGCTCTAATAAGACCAAGGTTACCTTCTTCGATAAGGTCTAACAGCGCTAGGCCGCGATTTGAGTAACGTCTAGCAATTTTTACTACCAGTCTTAAGTTACTCTCAATCATTCGAGCTCGAGACTTTTCGCAGCCCTTTCTTGCTTTGCGAGTAAAGAAAACTTCTTCTTCTGCGGTTAGTAATGGGGAAGCACCTATTTCACCCAAATACATCTGGGTTGCGTCAAAGCTCTTTTCTTTGGCTCCCCTACGGGTCTTTGATACAGGTTCTTTTTTGGAAATTTCTTGAAGTTCTTGAAGACCCGGCTCCATTTCTTGCTCTTTATCTGCCTCAGCTAATAAAGCATCTGCATGGAATTCTAGTTCTTCTTTAGTCATCGTATTAGTTTTTGTCATTTCGCTTCTCTCTGCCGTGGGGACCTAAGTCCCAGATAACGAAACCGCTGATTTACTGCCCTCAGCAATCCCTTGTGGTTAAAACCATTTCTTTTTATGTTGCTTTTTCTAGGTGCTTCTTTACTACTACTTAAAAGTGTGACCTTTAATTGTTATCGTCACTTTCAAATATAACTTTAGGTTTTATAAAAATAATTTTTAAAACTCTAAAATTACTCTATAAGAGTCCCGATTTAGGTAAATAGTTGAGGGGGTCAACTGGCTTACCTTTGTATCGGATCTCAAAATGGAGTTTCTCTCTGTCTGACCCGCTACTACCTAGGTCAGCTATCTTTTGTCCTGCTTTAACAATTTCGTTTTCTTTTACGTGAATCTTGTCGTTATGTGCGTATGCGCTCAAAAATTTGTCATTATGCTTAATAATGACCAAATGCCCGTAGCCCCTTAGACCATTACCACTATATACCACTCGTCCTTTCGCTGTAGCCCGCACCGGCGAACCCTTTTTAGCGGCAATATCAACACCTTTATTATTGATCGAGTTTTTAGAGAAGCGGTTGATCACTTTGCCGTTAACGGGCCATATCCAGTTCTTAACTGGGTTAGTTGTCGCCGCAGTATATTTTCTTGAAGGCGCTTTTCTAGACACCACTTTGGGTTTAGAAGTCCGGGCGACTCGTTTCTGGTTCTTTTGAAGACTGGCGGAACGATATACGGAAGGCTTAGCTTTAGCTGAAGAACGTTCTTTTTTATTTAGAAAGTCCTTATTAATCGCCGCGACCAACCGGTTAGCGTCGAAGGTTTGCTTAGGTGATGCTTTAAGGTTAAGCAATTGGCCAGGATAAATACGATTACCCTTGATAGCGTTTAATTTAGCTAGCTGCTTATGATCAAGAGAATAGCGCCAAGCGATTGAAAATAAGGTTTCGCCGGGTTTAACTTTGTGCTGACTGAGAGCAGAACTTGCTTTATTTGAATTGGATGAGGATTTAGATACTTGATTTCCGTTTGACAAGTCATAAACAGGTGCCGGACCTGTTACGGAACATCCAACTAACCCCAAGGCAGTGGATATTCCCAAAACAACTTTTAGACGTCTTAATATCATTAACTATGCGACCTAATACAATTAACATTGTTTTAGCCCGAAATTAAGAAGGAATATCAATAGGTTAAACGATATCGAAATATACTAAAATTGCATAATTCTTAATGATTAACCTTAACTAGTTGCTCTAACTTCTTGTTTTAACAGGCTATTAAATGTATTTGTACATCAAGTAGCCGACAATTGCAACAATTACTACACCCCAACCGATATAATCAATCATTTGATGCAGTTTTTTCTCCATTTTTTCTCCACCGAGCACCAATAAGTAAGCTACGAGATAAAACCGACCCGCTCGTCCGAAGAATGAAGCGATTACAAACGGCACTAAGTCTCCCATTGGCGAAAGACTAAGCGCTCCAGCACTAATGGTGAAAACTTTGTAAGGTATTGGCGCAAACCCGGCAATGAAAACCATCAGAACGCCATAGGCAGCAAACCATACTTTGGTTTTATCATACGCAGCACCAAATCCCCAATCGATAAGAAACGGCTCAACAACCGATGCTCCTAGGGCAACGCCAATAAAATAACCGACAACTCCCCCTAACACACTCGTTATTGTGGCAATAGCGGCATAGCGCCACGCTTTTTCCAAACGTGACAAACACATAGGCGCTAACATCACATCAACGGGAATAGGAAAAATAATGGATTCGAAAAAACTCATTATCCCGAGGTAATAGCTAGCGTGCTTGTGCTTTGCCCAACGCAAGCAAGATTCATAGATAGGACTAAATATTTTCATTAAAGGGTTCCACTTAGCAATGGTACAAACTTGACTGACTCCATACCAATCTCAGTCATACCTTGCTCTGTTTTTTCTAGTAAAAACAACTGTTGTTCGCCATTTGTCTGACTAACGGGAATAACCATACGGCCACCAATACTGAGTTGTTCGACTAAAGCTTGAGGGATATTATCAGGCGCGGCGGTGACAATAATAGCGTCAAAAGGAGCGTGTTCGGACCAGCCTTTAAACCCGTCCCCATGTTTATAAGTAATATTTTGTAGGCCAAGCTGCTTAAAACGCTCTACTGCTCGGGACTGCAAAACGGCAATTCGCTCAATGGTATAGACCTGAAATGAGACTTTGGAAAGAATCGAGGTTTGATACCCACAACCAGTACCGATCTCCAAAACGTTACCCATTATTCCACTATCAACCAGAATTTCGGTCATTCGAGCCACGATATATGGTTGAGAAATTGTTTGTCCCATTCCGATGGGTAACGCCGTATCTTCATAAGCGCGATGCGCCATGGCTTCATCAATAAAGATATGTCTGGGAGTAGAATCAATAGCCGCCAGCACCGACTCTTCTTTGATTCCTTTGTCGCGCAATCGACTGACCAAACGAGATCGAGTTCGTTGAGAGGTCATCCCTATTCCAGCTAAATCATTCTTTTTCATTATTATTATTCTCTAAATGTTTCACTAAATTCCATCAACCAGGATTCTAGCGAGTTATTAGCCGCTTTAGCGGTTAAGTCGACGACTAAAGGCGTTACCGATACAAAGTCGTGTTTAACTGCCCAAAAATCGGTACCTTCACCGGTATCCTGGGGTTCGTTAGGTGGCCCTATCCAGTATACCGATGTCCCTCGAGGATCTTTACTTTCTACAATAGTGTCTGCTCTATGACGGCTTCCTAAGCGAGTTAATTGTATCCCTTTGAGTGCGTCAAACGAAATGTCTGGGACATTAATATTAAGCAGGATATCCGCACTGATCGGCTTTATACGCAAATATTGGATTACCTTAGCCGTTACCATTGCAGCGGTTTGATAATTTTTTACCTGTTTTCCGACTAATGACACAGCGATTGCTGGAAAACCAAGACTCCTACCTTCCATCGCAGCAGCGACAGTACCCGAGTAGATAACATCATCGCCTAAGTTAGCACCTTTATTAATTCCAGCCACTACCATATCAGGAAGATTCTTCATCAGTCTGTGTGAGCCTAAATGGATACAATCACAGGGGGTTCCACTTACTCGATAATAACCATTTTCCAGTTGAGAGCAATATAAAGGACGATCTAAAGTTAAAGCAGCACTCGTTCCGCTTCTATTTCGGTCTGGTGCAACGACGGTAACCTCTCCAATCGACTTGAGGCATTCTGCTAACGCAGTTATACCCGGTGCGGTAACACCATCGTCATTACTAATCAAAAAGTTGAGCATAAGCTCCCCTTGTTAATGCTACTCGTTTAGTCATTATGACTTTTTTTCCTCGGCAACAACCAACTGTTTATCAGTTATATCAGCGAACTCTCTAATCACCGATGTTGCATAACAACCTTTCGATAATGAAAACTCTAACAAAATTTTATCATCGACCAGTTTTACTTCTAATTGACGAGGAATAACACGAAATGCCCTTCTCGCGCTGTCTAAATTGAGTTTCTTTAAACCACTGATCCACGATTCATAGGCATTAGACACAACTTGCTCAACATCATTAGCGCCGCCCGTCGTTTCTGAGTCTTGTTTTCCAACCAGAAAACCACTCACGTGAGCATCACCACTACTGACTCTTTCGATATCGTTGTGCTGTGGCTGTTGGCAATGAAAAAATGAACGGGAGCCATCAAGCATCAAACAATCACCGCCTATTGGCACATTCCAGTTTTGTTGTTTTATGCGTTCTGCTAACATGAGATTAAATAGAAACGAGCGAGCACTAGAAATGGTTATTCCGCGCTTATTCCGGTTCTTTATTTTTATCTCTCCTTTTAGCAACAATTCAGCTTTGTCTAAATTAGCGCCATTAATACCAAAACGCTGCATGCCAAAATAGTTGGGCACTCCGTTATATTTGATTTGCTCTATGATATTTGGATCAAAGGGTGCAGACACATTTCTCAAAATTATTTTGAACTGATTCTCTGCGAGGCTACCGACTCTAAGTTTTTTATTGTGCCTAGCTGACTCGATTACCTTGAAAGCATCGCAATTAATATCATTAATATCTATGTCTTTTCCGGGCAAGTGCAAACTAAACCATTGTCTAGAAATACTATGCCGATCTTTTTTACCGGCGTAACCAATATGCTTTGTCGTGAGATTAAGTGTTTTGCACAGCTGGCGAATAACCCAGTCAGTATTACAATCTTGTTTTTCCACATAAATAAAAAGATGTTCGCCACTACCACTAAGCGGAAAAGAAAGCACCTCAGTTACTCTAAAATCACTAGAGATAGTACGCAAATCAGCGGTTATTAGGCGCCCTTTATATGCCCTGGGTAAACAGTTCATGAGTTGAGCGTAATTTGGCGTTTGAGTAAGGTGCAAAAGTTGAACTTCAGATTAGTATTTACTAATCAAACAAACACAATGAACGGCAATACCTTCTTTGCGACCGATATAACCTAACTTTTCGGTAGTGGTAGCCTTAACATTAACTTGCCCCTCTTCTACGAGTAATAACTCAGCAAGTTTTGAAATCATCATTTGAATATGGGGGGACATTCTGGGCGTTTCAGCAACCACGCTCACATCGATGTTTGCGACCTTATAACCTTCTTTACGGATAAGTTCAACAACCTCAGACAACAACTTGCTACTATCAATATTCGCGTAACGTTCGTCGTTATCAGGGAAATGTTTTCCGATATCACCGAAACCGGCAGCACCTAATAGTGCGTCACAAACGGCGTGCAATAAAACATCGCCATCGGAATGTGCTAATAAACCAATATGATTTGGAATTGAGACCCCACCGAGCACAAGTGGTTTATTACCACCGAAAGCGTGAACATCATAACCATGGCCAATTCTTATCATCGTAGGTCCAAAACTTAATCACTTAAAAAAGGAGAACATTAAAAAACGATTTAATCTTAGCGACTAAACCTTTAACAAGACTAACTTTCTGCTGATAGAATAGTCTCAGCCAATAATAAATCACTTTGTCGTGTTATTTTAATATTTAGATCTTGAGCAGTAATCGCAGAAACAGGAATATCACAATTGATCAAAGCACCTACTTCATCGGTTACAACAAAATCATTTTTAACGATAGTTGCTAACGCATGCTTAAGATCAATAAACCGACTCATTTGTGGCGTTAAGGCTTTAACCAGTTGTTCGCGGTCAACGCTTTCAACAACCTGATCATAAATATCAACCTTTCGTAATGAATCATTAACCGGTTCAGCCAAAAAACAAGCCTGTTTGTTTTCCGCGTAGAAATCTAGTAGCGCTTGAATATCCCTATCACTAATACAAGGTCTAACTGCATCGTGAACGAGGATCGGAGTTTCGTCTGGCAAGCCATTATCAAAAAGAAACCTCAAACCATTATTTACAGAATTACTTCGGTCTTCACCACCGTCGATAAGTACTAATTTATCGCTAGTTATCGAAGAAAGCGACTGATAATGTTCATCAGTTGGAGAAACAATTAAAACGACAAGGTCAACACTTTCTAAAGACAAAAACTTGTCTAGAGTAATATCTAAAACCATCCTATCTTTGATCTTACAATACTGCTTTGGAAGGTGCCCTCCAAATCGTTTGCCGACCCCAGCTGCGGGAATTAGTACAACGTTATTAGTAATTTGAGAAAGATCGCTATCAAGCTCGTCAATCATTTACGGCACCTTTAGAACTTATTCTAGTTTGAATCAAGTGGAATAATTCGGTAAAACACTTCGTCCTTTTTAACCAGCCCAAGATGTTCTCTTGCTTTTTCTTCGAGAACATGAGGATTGTTCCTTAATAAATGCACTTCTTTTCTTAACAGTATATTTTGTTTTTCAAGCTGTGCATTTTGTTCGCGTTGTTCCTCAATTTTAACCGTCAAAGACTCTAGCTTGCTTAGCCCGTTTTCACCATACAATATCCGATACTGTAACCAGATGATTAGTACAAGCAATATTAGAGCTAAGAGCTTTTGCATAAAGGGCTTTTATCTAGAAACAATTAAACGCGTCTTTGCCTGGATAAATCGCTTTATCTCCAAGCTTTTCTTCAATACGAAGCAGTTGATTATATTTGGCTACTCGGTCACTTCGACACAATGAACCTGTTTTGATTTGGCCGGCGTTAGTCGCTACCGCTAAGTCCGCAATGGTTGTGTCTTCGGTTTCACCGCTACGATGAGAAGCAACCACGGTATACCCTGCATCGTGGGCCATTTTTATTGCCGCTAACGTCTCCGTTAAGGTTCCAATTTGGTTTACTTTTATCAAGATTGAATTAGCAATACTTTTTTCAATTCCTTCCGCCAAAATTTTAGTGTTGGTCACGAACAAATCATCACCAACCAGCTGTATTCTATCTCCAAGTTTTTCCGTAAGAATTTTCCAACCATCCCAATCGCTTTCGTCCATGCCATCTTCAATCGAAATAATTGGGTAACGATTAACCCAGTCTTCTAAGTAACTGGCGAACTCTTCTGACGTCAAAGATTTTCCTTCCCCAGCCAGTTCGTATTTTCCATTCTTATAAAATTCTGAACTCGCAACATCAAGACCTAGAAAAACTTCCTCTCCTAATTTATATCCGGCATTCTCTACTGCTTCTGCAATAGCCTGAATCGCCTCTTCGTTAGAACCTAAATTGGGAGCAAAACCACCTTCGTCTCCAACGGCTGTATTTAAACCCTTAGCCTTAAGTACCGCTTTAAGCGCATGAAAGATCTCCGCGCCACAGCGTAATGCCTCGGAAAAACTAGCAACACCAACCGGTAAAACCATAAACTCTTGGATATCAACATTATTATCAGCATGCTCGCCGCCATTAATAATATTCATCATTGGTACCGGCAACATAGTCCCAGTCCCCATGTGCTCGTAAAGAGATTTGTTGCTGTCGATAGCGGCGGCCTTGGCTACGGCTAATGACACGGCGAGTATCGAGTTTGCACCTAAACTTTCTTTATTTTCAGTTCCGTCCAAATCAAGCATTAGTTGATCAATTTGACTTTGCCCACTAGCATCTTGTCCAAGTAACTTAGGCTTTATTACATCGTTGATATTACTAACCGCTTTTAATACCCCCTTTCCTAAGTAACGTGTTTTATCACCATCCCTAAGCTCAAGTGCTTCTCTAGAGCCAGTTGAAGCTCCCGACGGAGAACAGGCAATTCCTACCGCACCGCTAGCGAGTATAACTTCTGCTTCTACTGTTGGATTACCACGAGAATCTAAAACTTCTCGTCCTATGATGTTGACAATATTGCTCATTCCTAAAGGCCTCTTAAATATTTTGACTCAATTTATAAACTTAAATTTTTACAGGGTAGTTTCAACGAAACCGTCTTTCTTTACCGCATCATCGATCATCTTCAAGGTCGATAATAACGCTTCAATTTGGTACATAGGCCACGAGTTAGGACCATCGCTTTTTGCGTTGGCTGGATCCGGATGTGTTTCCATAAACAAACCGGATATACCTGCTGCAACTGCTGCTCTCGCAAGAACAGGAACATGCTCACGTTGACCGCCAGAAGAGGAACCTTTACCGCCCGGTAGTTGAACCGAATGCGTTGCATCATAAACGACAGGTGCTCCAGTGGAACGCATAACCGCTAAACCGCGCATATCAGAAACCAAATTATTATAACCAAATGAAGCTCCTCGCTCACAGACCATAATATTTTCATTACCAGTAGCTCTAGCTTTATTTACTACGTGCTCCATATCCCAAGGCGCTAAAAACTGACCCTTTTTTATATTTACTGGGATACCAGGCTCACAGACTCTCTGAATAAAATTAGTTTGCCTGCATAAAAATGCTGGGGTTTGCATGACGTCAACAACATCGGCGACTTCTTTGAAAGGAGTGTCCTCATGAACATCCGTTAGCACAGGCACGCCAATTTGCTGCTTAACTTTTTGAAGAATTTGTAAACCTTTCTCCAGGCCTGGACCACGAAAACTTTGATGTGATGAACGGTTTGCTTTATCAAAGGATGATTTATAAATATAAGATATTCCTAGTCGTTCGGTAACCTCTTTCATATACCCCGCGGTATCTAAAGCAAGTTGTTCACTTTCGATGACACAAGGACCAGCAATAAGGAAAAATGGCTGTTCTAAACCAACATCAAAATTACAAATTTTCATACTATCCCTCTTCCTTTATTTTGAATTCCATTGCCGCCGCAACAAAACTTGTGAACAACGGATGACCGTCTCTTGGTGTCGAAGTAAATTCAGGATGAAATTGAACAGCTATATACCAAGGATGCCCTGGAATTTCGACGGTTTCTACTAAGTTATTTTGACTTGATCGCCCAGAAATTTTTAAACCTTTTTGTTCTAATTGAGCCACATAATTTTCATTGACTTCATATCGATGTCTATGGCGCTCATTAATTTCGCTACTACCGTATATTTTAGCTAGCTTGGAACCTTTTGTTAAAAATGCCGTTTGCGAACCTAACCGCATGGTTCCACCTAAATCTGAATCTGCATTTCGTAACTCAACCGAACCATCTTCATTTATCCACTCGGTAATCAAACCAACCACCGGCGCTTCGCTATTACTATCAAACTCAGAACTATGGGCATTTTTAATTGACGCACAGTTACGTGCGTATTCAATAACCGCCACCTGCATACCCAAACATATACCTAAATAGGGAACCTCTTTAGTTCGAGCATATTCAGCAGCCAATATTTTCCCTTCAACACCACGCTCACCAAAACCACCAGGAACCAAAATAGCGTTAGAGCTATCGAGCAGACCAACACCCTTTTTCTCAATATCTTGTGCATCAATAAAGTCGATTTTTACCGTTAACCGGTTTTGCAGTCCCGCATGCTTTAATGATTCAATTAGCGACTTGTACGCTTCGGTTAGATCCATGTATTTTCCAACCATGGCTATTCTAACTTCGCCATTGGGGTTGGCTTCAGCATATAAAACTTGTTCCCATTCAGTCAGATCAACTGGTTGCTCAGGAAGCTTAAATCGGTCTGTAATTATACGCTCTAAGCCCTGTGCATTTAAAATCGCTGGAATTTTGTAAATACTATCGACATCTCTTAACGATACAACAGCTTTTTCATCGACATTGGTAAACAAAGCAATTTTAGCTTTTTCGGAAGCTGGAAGGCTTCTGTCGGATCGACAAATTAGAATATCAGGCTGAATACCTATGGAACGAAGCTCTTTAACAGAGTGTTGTGTAGGCTTGGTTTTCAGCTCACCAGCTACAGCGATGTATGGCAATAGCGTTAAATGCATAAACAACGCGTTTTCACGACCGAGCTCATAAGCTAACTGTCTAATAGCTTCAAGGAACGGTAAAGACTCAATATCACCAACAGTACCACCTATCTCTACAAGAGCTACATCCGCATCACCAGCACCTTGCTTAATTTTGTACTTAATTTCGTCGGTAATAT
>CAJQOL010000199.1 GCA_905479925.1 uncultured Kangiellaceae bacterium
GTATCTAATAATTTACACGATTCAGTATTGACTACCCCCGACAATTTCCTAACTGCTATTTCGCAGCGTTTCACTTGCCTGCGACTTACTTTTGTCAGGAGATACACCAAGAGTAGGCGCTTTAGGCGAAAGTAAGCAAAAAATCAAGACGCTCAGCCGCTAGGCACTCTCAAGTGGCGTACTTGAACAATGTTGTTATCAAACGACTTTGGAGCTGGTTTCCGAGGAAAAGATGGGAACTGAATTAGCAGGAAGTTAGATTTCTCCTTTAGAACTAGTTGCCAATGCTGCGACTAGCGCCAATCGCACCGATGTGGTGGTAGTAGTCCGTTCGAATGAAAGGCATCAATGTTGGCTTATGGTTGTTTTCTGAAGTATGAATTAATCGATTTATTCGGACTCTAATTTCTATAGTATTCGCTCAAGTTTGAGTTACTAGGGCTAACCTATTACAGCTAAACTCACCATATTTTAACTCTGTCTTCAGGAGCTCTATACATACCATCGCCAGGTTCTACGTTATAAGCTTTCATAAACTCCGGCATATTCATTAAGGTACCATTACTTCGATACTTAGAGGGAGGATGAGGCGCAGTTGACAGTCGACTACGTAAAACTTCTTCTCTGAACTTGTTTGCCCAGATTTGTGCCCACCCGATAAAGAATCGTTGCTCGCCGGTTAGCCCATCTATTGTGGTAGACGGCATTTGTTTTTGTGAAAGCATATAAGCGCTATGCGCAACGGTTAGGCCTCCTAAGTCACCAATATTTTCTCCTAGGGTCATTTGCCCGTTGATATTCACTCCCGGCAATGGCTCAAATCCAGAGAATTGTTCCGCAAGTTTATGACTTCTCTTTTTAAACTCTTCAAAATCTGAGTCGGTCCACCAGTTTCTAAGAATGCCATTACCATCCGACTTGGCGCCTTGATCGTCAAACCCATGGCTCATTTCATGACCAATAACCGCGCCTATAGCGCCATAATTGACAGCATCGTCGGCTTCCATATTGAAAAACGGTGGTTGCAGAATAGCCGCAGGAAATACGATTTCGTTCATGCCGGGGTTGTAATAGGCATTAACAGTTTGAGGAGACATGATCCATTCCGAAAGATCGAGCGGTTTTCCTAACTTAGCAATTTGTCGAGCGTGGTTGAAGAGAGCTGCTCGCTGATAATTACCGTAGAGATCATTTGCTTTAATTTCTAAGGATGAATAATCTCGCCATTGCTCGGGGTAGCCCACTTTCGGAGTAAATTTTGAGAGCTTATCAAGTGCTTGTTGTTTGGTTAACTCACTCATCCAGTCCAAATCTACAATAGCTTGTTTATAAGCCATTCTAAGATTTTCTACTAGCTCAAGCATTTTAGCTTTTGCTTCTGGTCTAAAATTATTTGCTACATATAACTTACCGACTAGTTCGCTGAGCATCTCGCTTACTACATCAACGCCTCTTTTCCAACGCGCTTCTTGCTTCAAGGTACCTCTTAGCCGAGAAGAATAGAATGCAAAATTCTGTTGTTCAAAGTCATCACTTAATCGCTCAGCAGAGGCATTAATTAAATTCCACTTGAAATAGGCTTTCCAGTCAGCAATTGACATTGTTTCAAAAAGAGCTGAAAAATCTTCAAAATAAGATTTTTCTCTAACAATAATATGGGACTCGTTTGAAAGGCCGACTTTTTTCAAATAACCCGTCCAGCTAAATGACGGGGTCAATTTTGAAAGGCTAGAGATAGCTATTTTGTTATAAGTGCTATTTGTATCTCGACGTTGGACTCGTGTCCAATGAATTTCAGCAATAGCGACTTCAACAGCCATGACGCGGTTAGCGTTCAATTGTGGTTTATCGATGTTAGTAATAGCAAGCATTTTTGCGATATGTGAAACATAGTCAGAGCGTAGTTTCTTCGATTTTTTATCTTTCTTTAAATAGTTTTTTTTGTCCGGTAGTCCTAATCCCGACTGTGTAAAGTAAGCGATATAACTATTAGGTTTTTTTAAGTCATTGCTGATCCAAAAGCCGAACGGAGCATCGATACCCATTATCTGGGATTCGCCAAAATAGTTAGCAATATCGTTATAGGTTTTTAGGTGCTCAATTGTCTGCAGCGCTTTAGTTAATGGTGATGCGCCTAAACGATTTAACCGCTCTGTATCCATAAAACTGCTGTATAAATCAGCAATCTTTTGTGTCTCTGAACCTGTTTCAGAATTTTTAAGTTGTATCAGATTGTCGATAATGGCCTTAATGTCATCGGTAGATTTATCCCTAAGTGCGGTGAAAGTGCTATAGCTTGATTTATCCGCAGGGATCTCGGTTTTGCTTAACCAAGTGCCATTTGCATATTGATAGAAATCATCCTGAGGCCTGGTTGAATGGTCGATGTTTTGTACATTTATGCCTGAATATAGCTTTGTCTCTTGCTGTTGTGGCTTATCATCAACAACCCAGAAATACACGGAAGTGGAGGTTATGACCGCAAAAGCAGCGAAAACGGCTGAACTTAGATAAGAGTTCTTTGATCTTAGTGACTTAGCCTTCACAAAACGCCCTTATATCCAGTAATTATTTTCATTAATAGCAACCTTTGTTCAAAATTCACTGAATAAAGCGAGTCTGACTTAATTAAAAGAGCTGATAAGCTATATGACCATAATGGGCGATATGGAATCAAGTACTCCGCTCGGTTTATGGTTACGGATTATTACATTAACCCTAAGGTTTGTTGATTAGCCAATAAGTCTTTAAGTTAGCTTGGATTATTGACTACACGGATTTTGGGTTGCTTAGTCTATAATGACAAAAACAATAGAAATTAACGTTGCAAAGAGAAAAATCATGAACGATAAAGTAAAAACTTATGAGAGCATCGACTCTTCCTTATTAGTGGCATTGCCTAACCCGTCAGAGTCTGCTTATGAAATTAAAGTCAAAATTCCTGAGTTCACCTTTTTGGGGGTTGGTGGTCAGCCTGATTTTGCTCAAATTTTTCTGACGTTTTATCCCGGGGATAAAATCATTGAGCTTAAGGCTCTTAAGCTCTACGTTTACCAACTTCGTGACATTATTGTCAGTTATGAACGATTGATTAATATTATTTATGACCAGTTAATTGAAGTTTATCAACCCGACCGTCTTAGAATTGTTATGCATTGTAACCCGAGAGGTGGAATTAGCTCCCATCTAACGATAGATTCAGACTGGAAAAGTCGTGGTGGTGAAGAGAAATACAAGGATTGGTTAGGAAAGCAAGACGACTGGCAGCGACTAGACTAAACGGCTTTTGATAATCAACCTGAACTCGGGCTAGATTATCTTTCCAGCGATATCAAATTAACATCACTGTTTCTAATTATTAAGGTAAGCTCGGGCAAACGTTTGCATTTGCCCGAGCTTACCAGTTTTATTATTCGAACTTGAAAGTTATTTTATCTCTATCTCTATCTCTATCTCTATCTCTATCTCTATCTCTATTCCTACTTCTGCCCCTATCTTAGATTAAAAAAACACAAGAACATTATTTAGATCGGAGTTCTAAATTATCAAATAGGCCGGAATACGAGATTATTTTGAGAATCAAAGAGCTTAACTCTTTTTTGAAATCCAATCCTTAATCTTTTTCTCAAGCAATGGCATTGGTAAACTGCCGTCCATTAATACTTGTGCATGGAATTCTTTAATATCAAACTTATTTCCGAGCTTTTCTTCCCCTAGCTCTCGTAGCTGCTGGATTTTCCGCTGGCCAATCTTATAAGCTAACGCTTGTCCCGGTGTAACAATGTATCGTTCAACTTCGGCTTCTACATCACTCATAGCCATCGAGGAGTTATCCATCATGTATTGAATTGCTTGCTCTCTCGACCAGCCGTAAGCATGTAATCCAGTATCAACAACAAGCCTCATAGCTCGCAACTGTTCATCCACTAGGCGTCCGTACCACATGTATGGATCCGTAAAGAGTCCGAGCTCCTTGCCAAGACTTTCAGCGTAAAGCGCCCAACCTTCATTAAACACTGTAATTCCGCCATATTTTCTAAAATCAGGCAAACCCTCAATTTCTTGCTGCAGAGCAATTTGAAAGTGATGGCCTGGAGCTGCTTCATGAATAGATAAGGTTTCCATTAGAAACTTAGGTTGAGACTTCATGTTATAGGTATTGATATAAAAGACACCCGGCCTTTCGCCGTCTGGCGACGGTGATGAATAATACGCGCCCGCCGACGATTGAGCCTGGAAGTCGGGTACTTTTTTGACAATATAGTCAGCTTTTGGGAAAACGTTAAATAGTTTTGGCAGCGTGGCGTCAATTTTCAATTTAATATTTTGGTAGGCATTAACTAAATCTTCAGGTTTTTCAAAATAAAACTGAGAATCATTCCTTAGAAACTCGAAAAACTCGGCAAGGCTTCCTTTAAATTTCACTTCATTTTTTACGATTTTCATCTCATTGAGTATTCGAGAAACTTCGTCTCGACCGAACTGGTGAATTTCTTCTGCGGTTAACGGTAACGTAGTATGTACTTTTATCATAAATTCATACCAGTGTTTTCCATTCGGTAGTTCTGATAAACCAAATGTTTTTCTACTGCTTTGCAAATATTCCGTTGATAAGAAGTCATGCACCCGTTGGTAGGCTGGAACTAATACCGTTCTAATACTGTGTTGATAGTCTTTTTTTAATTGCCGTTTAGCGTCGACGGATAGGTTTTCAGGAAGTCTTTCTAAAGGCGCGTAAAAAACGCTTGTTTTAATATCCGTTACAATATGGTTCTGCAGCTGAGGAATTAGTTTTTCTACGATAGCGTTTGGCAAAACGTTACCTTGAGCGACTCCTTTTCTCATTGCAATAATTACACTATCCATCCAGCGGGCAAAGCCTTCACTTCTCTTCATGAAATTGCGGTAGTCTTTTTCTGTTTCGAAAGGCTGTGCGCTTTCTCCCGACCCGAGTACCGCATAAAAATTATGCATACCAAACATTTGATTGATCGGTAGTTGTTGAGAGGGAAAATTGCTCGATTCAATGGTTTGTACGCGTTCACGTTTAAACATTTGATAGCTTAGCAAGTCTTGTACTGATAATCGGTCACTATCGATGCTATTGAGCTGGTTTAAAACCTCACGCTCTAGGGCTAATCTACGCTCTAAGTTATTGCTGCTAATAATAGGAAGGAATTGGTCATTGTAATCGCTTATGCCCTTGAACGTAGCGCTAAAGGGGTTAAATTGATATTGTGCATCGGTATACTTTTCAAAAATACTCTTCAGCCGTAGTTGTTCACTGACGGTCTCGTCGCTCCCAGGTTGCGTATTTTTTTCTGTCAGAGTCAAATGGTTTGTTGATTCGTTAGCTTGAGAAATGGAAAGGCAACCCGAGGTAATTGTAATGGAAGCTAGCATAAGATTTTTTAAGAGTTTATTCATTTTAGTTCCATGTGAGGTTGACGGTGTTTAAAGCTGACGGTGTTTAAAGCTGACGGTGTTCAAGGTTGACGGTGTCCAAGATTAACTATCTCAATTGAGGGGCATTTCGCCTGTTTAGCTTGATGCTTCCGCACCCTACAAATTCTTTGCGTGGGTTAATCCTCAAGGTAAGACAGGTTCTTTATTTTGCTTAACTTCTTGATAAGATAACCACAGGTTAATTGACAAGATGCAATGCTTCAACTTATTACAGCAAAAGCACCGGCCTATGTTGTTACTAATTGTGAACTAGACTAAATACGTTTAGTTATAACTAATAGATGACATAAAGAGCAAAAGATATTGTTTTAGGACGGCAATATGGATCTCAAATAAAGTGCTATTACTAAGGCTTTATTTGCACCACCGATGCCATACCATCTTTACGTTTGAAAATTGTACGAACAGACGGCTCATTCGATATGACTATTTCCATTCCATAATAATAAAGTTCCGAATCTTCAAATAATGTCTGCATACGGCTGGATTTGTTAAGTGATATGAGTATAAATTTGATCAATTGAAGCTCTTCAACTTCGTCAATTAATAGCTGTTGGTCTTCATCTGAAACGCTTGAAAGCTGCCTAAATCTAGGAGTTAATTTGGGCATAATGCCAAATTCAACGTCCATTTCTTCCATAAGGTAGCCTGCTTTCTTAAATATGGGATCAGCTTGATTCAGGCTTACAATTACCGCTTTTAGCTTTTCCGCTGTCAATTGTGGGAAAGTTTGACCTTTTGGAGATCCCGAATCCGAGCTGGAACCTTTATGGTTCGTATCTTCCTGCTCTTCTTGAGCTTTAGAAGATTTATTAAAAAAACGGCTAAACATAGTCTATTACACGGTCTATGGGCGGTTGTTTACTTTAGCACGTGGCTAAATTTTCAGTCAAATGGAAATACTTAACGGTTTGTCGCACCTTTGAAGACGGTTGCGGGGAGCCAAACTACCGAAATCTCGCTCGGATATTTTTGGTACTCATAATGTAAACAACCGTTCGGATGAGTTTCTATTTCCATCTATTCCGAAAAGTTATTCCGAAATAGCTTCAAATTAGTGGTCAAGAAATGGCTTCGGTCGCATCATAGAAAGCATCCGATAATGAACGAACATAGATGACGTGACTAACAAAGTAAACTTACCGAGAAAACCGGAATCAATTTCTTTAGAAATGATTGAAAAAATTCAGACGGTTGGTCAGAATGATCTGGCCTGGTTAAACGGCTACTGCGCTGGATTATTTGATGCTCGTGTGAACGAGAAAAGTGATTTGGCGTCGCCGCTATCTAAGCACTCCGCTGTCAATACCGAAAACAGTCCGGAACATCAGCTAGAGCAAGCTATCAACGTTGCGATTATTTATGGTTCACAAACGGGGAATGCTCAGTCTATCGCCGAATCATTGCATCAACGAATTAACAACTACTCAAATAATGTTTCCATTGAGAATATTGCGAATGTTAAAGCTAAAACTCTCAATCAATACTCCTTGCTGGTATTTGTGGTTTCTACGCACGGTGAAGGCGAACCGCCGGACGATGCTATCGAATTTTTTGAGCTATTACAAAGTCGACGTGCTCCTAAACTTGAAGCAACAAAACATGCCGTATTAGGGTTGGGAGACTCAAGTTATGAATTTTTCTGTGAAACAGGTAAGCAGCTGGAGTCGCTGTTGATAAAGGCCGGTTCGCAATCGGCTATAGCGCGAGTAGATTGCGATTTAGATTATAATGGTAAAGTGGATACATGGTCTGAAGCCTTACAAGCTCTTATTGTTACCGATAACGAAAAGTCACAATCCCAGAGAGTCGAGCAAGATGTATCTGTAATACAACACAGTGATATTTCTCTGGCGAAAGGACTTGAAACGGTAGAGCCTCGTTATAACAAGCAAAAACCATTTTCCGCCGAAGTTTTGGCAAATCAACGAATAACGGCAGCTGATTCGGACAAAATCGTTCATCACATTGAATTGTTAATTGAAGGCTCTGGGCTTGATTACTTGCCGGGGGACTCCGTTGGTATTTGGGTGCCGAATAATGAATTTCTGGTTAACGAAATTTTAAATAAACTGTCAATTGATTCAGAGCAAACAATAGTAATTGGTAACGTTGAAAAGAGTGTTGAGAAAGCACTGATCGAAGATTTAGAAGTCACCCTACTAGGTAAGAACGTCGCTGAGAAATACGCAGCCCTGGTAGACTTAAAAGCCCCGGCGTTAAGTGGCGTCGTTGAAGAACATGTCATCAATAATTTTTCTGCCTATGTTAATAATCATCAACTGATTGACTTGATAGAGCTGGCACCAATTCAATTGTCGGCGACTGAGTTGCAGGAATTATTAACGCCAATAAAACCTCGAGTTTATTCAATCGCGTCAAGTTTATTAGCGTCGCCGGATGAATTGCATATTACGGTCAAATTAGATCAGTCAGAGAATGAGCAAGGTTTTAGGTACGGAGCAGCAAGTAATTATCTAACCCAGCAAGTCCAAGAAGAGCAGACTCTAGAAATTTATGTTGAGTCAAACACACGCTTTAAGCTACCTGATAATGACTCGCCGGTTATTATGATTGGTCCTGGAACTGGAATAGCACCGTTTAGAGGTTTTCTTCAGCAGCGATCAATTCTTGCCCCAGAATCTAAAAACTGGTTATTTTTTGGAAATTCTTTCTTTAATTCCGAGTTTTTGTATCAAGTTGAACTGCAGGATTATTTGCAGAGCGGCTTGCTCACTTATTTAGATGTCGCTTTCTCTAGGGATCAAGAACATAAAATCTATGTTCAAGATAAGCTATTGGAGTCAGCGGAGAAAATCTGGATTTGGCTAAATGAACTTAACGCTAGTTTGTATGTTTGTGGCGACATGAAGTATATGGCCAAAGACGTTGAAGCGACGTTACTAGAAATTATACAAAAAGAAGGTGAGTTGTCAGAAGCTGATGCAAAAACCTATTTAAAAGCACTACAAAAAAATAAACGCTATCAGCGTGATGTCTATTAGAGATTATTAGTAATTATAAATAATCTATAGTTATTAAAAGTTATAACTAGTTAGCTGATTCATAGAAGTCATCACTAACAAAAAACATATTGCGTTTCTATCGAAGACGCATCCTAAATTAAAGAGTTTAAGAAAGGTTTGAAGAAATGTTAAATAAGACATTTGATAATGACAAAGTAGTTACCAATAATGAGTCAAGCGAGAATTCAGACGCTGTTATTCAACCGACCTATTATGACAAGACAATTCATAATGAAGTTGAAGGTATAAAAGTAGAAAGTAACTACCTTAGAGGTACGATTACTGATAGCTTAAAAAATCCGATAACCGGCTCGGTTGCAAATGATGATTTAATGCTAATTAAGTTTCATGGTATCTATCAGCAAGATGATCGAGATTTACGAAATGAACGGAGAAAGCAAAAGCTTGAACCTCTCTATTCTTTTATGATTAGAGCTCGAGTTCCTGGTGGAGTAGCAACCGCTAAGCAATATCTGCAAATGGCAGAGCTTGCAACTCAATACAGTAGTGGCAGCCTACGTTTAACAACACGTCAAGCATATCAGTGGCATGGCGTTTTTAAACGTAATTTAAAGACTACCATAGCAGGAATAAACGGTTCAATGCTGGATACTATTGCTGCATGCGGCGATGTCAATCGAAATGTAATGTGTAATCCTATGCCTGAAACTTCCTCTGTGCATGAAGAGGTTTTTGAGTGGACCCAAAAAATTAGTGAGCACCTTCTTCCAAAATCAAAGGCCTATCATGAGATTTGGTTAGACGGAAAAAAGGTAGAGAGTACCGATGAGCCCATTTACGGCCAAACTTATTTGCCAAGAAAGTTTAAAATTGCCGTAGCCATTCCTCCGTATAATGACGTGGATGTCTATGCTAATGACCTAGGGTTTATAGCGGTTGTCGAAAATGAAAAACTGGTTGGTTTTAATGTTGTTGTGGGTGGAGGAATGGGAAGCACCCATGGCGATCAATCAACCTATCCTCGAGTAGCAAGCTTGATCGGGTTCTGTGAATTGGATCAAGTGTTAGCGGTCGCTGAGAACGTCGTAAAGGTTCAGAGAGACTTTGGTAATCGAGAAATACGAAGACTTGCTCGTTTAAAATACACCATCGACCGTTTAGGTCTTGATACTTTCAAAAAGAAATTATACGCCTATCAAGGATTCGAATTGCAACCTGCTAGTGCTTTCGAGTTTCTTCACAATGGAGATCGCTACGGCTGGTTTCAAGATGAAAAAAATCAATGGCATTTAACCTTGTATATTCATAGCGGTCGAATCATCGATAGTCAAAACTCTAAGTTGTTTAGCGGGCTGCTTGAAATAGCCAAAATTCATCGAGGTGAGTTTAGAATTTCTCCAAATCAAAACATGATTATCAGTAATGTCACTAGTGAATCGAAAAATGCAATCGAAAAGTTGCTTACCGAATATCAAATAAGTATCGGTGAGAATGAAACACCGACTCGGCTTAACTCATTAGCCTGTGTCGCATTTCCAACTTGTACGTTAGCAATGGCGGAAGCGGAGAGGTATCTGCCCACGTTTATTGAGAAAATCGAGGCAATACTCGAGAAATATAAAGTGGCTGACTGGCCCATCAATATCCGAATGACCGGTTGTCCAAACGGTTGCGCAAGACCATTCTTAGGGGAAATTGGTTTAGTCGGAAAAGCGCCCGGAAAATATAACCTTTACCTAGGCGCTAGCCATACTGGAGACCGGCTAAATCGTCTCTATCGAGAAAATATAAATGAGTCGCAGATTCTTGAGGTTTTGGAACCGATACTCGAAAATTTTTCACAGCAGTGCTTAGTTAACGAAAGCTTCGGTGACTTCGTTGTTCGCAAAAAAATTGTTGCAGCTGTTAATAATGGCTTGGACTTTCACGTGGCGGTATAACAATGTTAAACGAAAGTAATGACTACCAAAATCAACCAGTGGCGGAAAATTGGAAACGTGCAAAAAAGACCAGATTGGTTCCTGGTGATAAGCCGGTGCAGTTCGATAGTGAACAAGTGACCCCTTTGCTTAGTGAATCGTTACTCATTCAGCTTGAGAATATGAGTGCGGAAAAACGTATCGAATGGTCTCTACAGCAAATGCCCAATAATTTTGCGCTAGCATCTAGTTTCGGGGTTCAGTCAGCCGTTAGTCTTCATATGGTGACACGGATCATTCCGGATATTCCTATCGTGTTGGTGGATACAAATTATTTGTTTCCTGAAACCTACCAATTTATTGAGCAGCTTACGGATTCCTTAAAATTAAACCTTAAAGTATTTCGGTCTGACATAGGTAGAGCATGGCAAGAGGCCCGTTACGGTAAACTGTGGGAAGGTAGCGTTGAAGATCTAAATCGCTATAACCAGATTAACAAGGTTATTCCAATGGAAAAAGGTTTCGATAAAATGAACATTCAAACCTGGTTTTCTGGCGTCATGCGCAGCCAGGCGAAGAGCCGTTCTCAATTACCAGTTGTTCAGCGGGTTATGGGTAGGTATAAAGTGCATCCGTTGATTGATTGGGACAGTCGTAAGGCTCATCAATATCTCACTAAGCACCGACTTCCTTATCATCCATTATGGGATAAAGGTTATGTGTCTATTGGTGATGTGCATAGCACTGTTCCGCTCAAGGAAGGCATGTTAGAAGAGGAAACTCGTTTTAACGGTGTAAAACGAGAATGTGGGTTACACGAAGATACTCTATCTGGCCTGTAAAAACATCATCAGGTCTATAACAGCATCATCAGCTTTATAACTAGATCATTGGGGCTGTATCTGTTTTGCTATTGTCTTTTTGGCAGAGTCATCATAACGGTTTGATAACTGTTTGATAACTGTTTGATAACGGCCGCTATTAGCTGACTTAAGGTTTGGCTAATGGCGGCTGATTGCCAGCGTGTTAGGTTTCTAAATATGCCACATATTATGCATTGGTAAGGCGTTATCAGTTGTATTGTTATCATCCGCCTCAACTTTATTACTAACTTGTCTGCTAATACTCGATATCTGCTGATTCAACTTTTCTTTGGAAAGATGTGGCGCAAATAACTCGACAAAACAGTACATGTAATTACGGATTAACAGATTTTTGTTAAACGCTAACCAAGTCGTACACCTCGGCAATAAATTTTTGGTCGAGTAACCGATAAGATCAGTTTCTTTTTTAGAGTCAAATGCCATTTCTGCGACGATACCAATTCCAATACCTTCTCGGACATAGGTTTTTATTACATCGGCATCTCTAGCGGTAAATACAATATTTGCTTCGAGCTGATGTTTTTGCATCGTTTTACTTAACCCCGACTGACCGCTAGAAGGCTCTTTGTAGGTGACTATCGGATACTTCGCAATATCTGCTAATGTTATTTTGGTTAACTCACCGAGCGGATGATCCTGCGGAAACAAGACTACACGGTCCCATTCATAACACGGAATTTTTACAATGTCGGGATGTAGAGTTTGATTATCTGAGGCAATTGCAAAATCGATTTTTTGCTCCAAAAGTAATTGAATAATATGGTCAACTGATGCATGTTGAATATCAATTGCAAGATTTTGGTAGCGCTTGTGAAAACGACTGAGTACCATCGGTAATACATATTTTGCTTGAGTTTGCGTTGTTGCCAGGCGAAAAGCGCCATGCTCGACTTGGTTCTGATTGTCCGACAGTCGTTTGATATTCTCTACTTGCTGTAACGCTTTGCGAGCGTGGTCAACCACTTGTTCGCCCGTTGAAGTGAGACCAACAAGTTGTTTTCCGCTACGTTCGAAAATATTGAGATCAAGCTCTTCCTCTAATAATTTCAACTGCTTACTTATACCCGGTTGAGAGGTATAGATTCGTTCAGCGGCAGTCGTAATATTGAAATTATTCTCAACGATGGCTAACAGATATTTGAGTTGTTGAAGTTTCATACCAGTACTTGTAAATAGTGTTTTAATTGAACAGCTGTAAGTGTCAAGCAAAAGGCCTACGCGAGTCAAATATTTGCTATTCCAATTAGTTATGCTCAAAGAATTTTTGACTATTTCTTTTACAATAAGAAAAGTGTTCTTATAAGCCTAGCAGCAGTATGGGCGTTTAATACGGACTTATATCTGAATAAGAGCAAATGAATACTAATAGTTGAGAAATAGAATGATTACCCCTTTTAGAGTAGGCGAGCGAAATAAGAGCTCTTTTGCCGAAGAATGTATTAACAGTCAAACTAGCAATAAAGCTATTGTAGGTAAGGTTTTTCTCGTGGGTGCAGGACCTGGGGACCCTGAGCTATTGACATTAAAAGCATTTCGACTCATTAGTTCTGCGGATATCGTTTTTTATGACTCTTTAATTAGTGACGAAATTCTAAAAATGATTCCTCGAAACGCGGAAAGGGTTCACGTTGGAAAACGAGCGAAAAAGCATCTCGCTAGTCAAGATGAAATTAATCAATTGTTGGTTGATTATGCCATCAAAGGACTTAGAGTGGTTCGGCTAAAGGGCGGCGACCCATTTATTTTTGGCCGAGGTGGAGAGGAGTTGCAGGAGTTGATCAAACACAACATACAATTTGAAGTAGTCCCTGGTATAACCGCTGCGTCGGGGTGTGCTAGTTACGCAGGTATTCCTTTAACTCATCGAGATTACTCTCAGTCAGTAGTCCTAGTAACGGCCCACCAAAAAGATCCGGCGTCAGTAAACTGGCAATCTATGGTAGCGGATAATCAAACATTGGTTTTCTATATGGGAATATTAAAAAATAGGGTCATTTCATCATCACTAATTGCG
>CAJQOL010000200.1 GCA_905479925.1 uncultured Kangiellaceae bacterium
AAAATTAGTTTCTGCGACTACATTAACCATTTGAGAGTAGACGATATCAAAAAAGAACTGGATCAGATAGAAAATAAAGCGAACCTTTTAGACATCGCTTTTGGGGTTGGTTTCAACTCAAAGTCGTCCTTTAACGCAGCATTCAAGCGCGAATTGGGCATGACGCCATCACAATATATGAAATCCAAAACAGCTAAATAATTCCCTTTCAATTTCATTTATCCCTAGCGAAACCAATTATTGGTTAGCCGCAGCCCAAGGGTAAAAGATACTGATCGGTTCAATCTTAAATATAAAAATTCCTGCTAAAACTCCAGGGTCATTATTCATTAATTCAGTCATAGACTTTAGTGAATCACCCTGTATTACTAACATGCCATATTTGGCATACCTTGCACCCATCAAAATGATGCCTTGCTTTCGAAGCGAACTCATATTATCCGTGTGCTGTTTGAAACTCTTTTGCTGCGCCGGTGAAAGCAAAGGGTCCCAGTTTTTTCCTGTTTCTAGATGCACAATAAACTGCTTACCAAGCGTATTTGGTTTGGAGGACGTGCTCGACTCCTTGCCACTGCTAGCAAAAGCCACAAAAGTTAATATCAAAACACCTAATAATTGACTAAATCGACTGGTTTTCATCTCGACATCACTCCAATGTTAATTTGCTGAATAAACTATACTCGGGATAATTTAACCAGTATTCCTAGCGAATTATCTCTCTACTTCGTGATATTAGCACACCACCTATTCATTCCTGTTTAGGGCGATTGATTGTTAGCCCCCAAGAAAGAAATCCATAGCTTTAATTCGATGACTTTAATTCGATGTTTTCAGTTTTGATAACCGCTATTTTAAGTGCTAAATCGTGTTTTCGTACGATTTGAACCCTTTTAACGGTTAACTTAGCACCTCACATACTCACCTATCGCGAATTAACCATGAATACTCAATTACTATTTTTCTGGACAAAAAAAGCCCTCAAATACCTAGTACTAACACTTTTGCTATTGATTTTAATCGTCACTGCATCGATTCCCATTGCGAGATGGATAAAACCAAATGATCTCATGCCAGTTAAAACAGCAGATACTCTGGTTATCGATAATGTTCATGTGATTCATGTCGAGCAGGGCCTCAAAACCCAAGAGCTTATTAGCTACAACCAACAATTGGTAATTCAAAACGGAAAGTTTGTCGCAATTAATCCAGCGGGTACCGTAGCTCCGATAACCAATAAATGGGTCGATGCTAAGGGTGCTTTCGCGGTACCCGGCCTATTTGATATGCACGTTCATATCTATGAACGAAAGTACCTAGCGCTCAATCTTGCCTATGGCGTGACCAGCGTTCGCGCAATGAATGGCCAACCAGAAAACCTTCGATGGAAGCGCGAGTTACAGCAAAAGGAGTGGTTAGGAAGCAACCTCTATTTAAGTTCACCAATCATTGATGGCGAACATACCAACGCGCTAAGCGTTTCTGTCACTACCCCCGAACAAGCAAGACAGCAAGTTCGGCTGGCTAAACAAGACGGTTACGATTTAGTTAAAGCCTATGGTTACTTATCTGCGCCTGTTTATCAGGCATTGGTGCAAGAAGCCCGCAAGCAAGGTATCCCGGTAGCAAAACACGGTCCTCATCCTGTGAAAGGTTCAAACTGGGCATTGCTTAAACAACATCAATCGCTGGAGCATGTTGAGGACATATTCCAAGGGCCTCTTAACTATCAATTCGACTACCAGCGGCTGGAACTAGTCTCTCAAAAAATCAAACAATTGGGGGTTCCCGTTGTGCCTACCTTAGAGACGTTTGATCATTTAACACAGTTGAGTCAGTTCAAGCAGTCCTTTGTTGAAACCATCGATCTTGAGATGATTAATCCGCTCTATTTCGACATTATGAGTCACTATACGGTTAGTCGATGGTTGGCAGCCGATCAGAAGCGAACCAATTACCTGATAAAAGAGAATCAGTTTTTAAGGGATATTGTAAAGTCGCTACACCAACACCAAGTGACTTTACTGGTCGGTTCCGACGCGGGTACTAACTATACAATATCCGGTGTATCGACCCATAACGAAATGCGCTTATTGAATGAAGCTGGTTTGTCTAACCTAGATGTTTTAAGAGCAGCAACAATTAATGCCGCCCAAACCTTAGAAATAGAAAGCCGCTCGGGTAGTATTAAAGTCGGAAAAACCGCCGATTTAGTGATCGTTAAGGAAAATCCGCTAGCCGATATTGGACATTTGAAGTCGCCCTATGCCGTCGTTAAGTCGGGACAATGGTTAACGGAATTACAATTGGAGCAATTGAAACAGTCTGCAAAAAACACCCAAAGCTACTATTGGAGCGTCATTAAACTATTGGAATCTCAAATAAGCCGTCAATTCGGTCGATAATTGAAATTAAAAAAGGCCTCCTAACTCATTGTTAAATAACAATTTCAACTAAATTTCAACTAAACAAAAGGTTTCATTCAAGCGAATTTCTTAAAACAGTCGCATTCTCTGGCTTAGCGGGCACATCGCCCCGCTGACTACAAACGACAATACAATTTAAGGATGACAACATGAAACCTAATTTTAAAAAACTACTCACTCTTGCTCTATGCGCTTCGGCCTTTAGCCTATCCAATGTTGCTAAGGCAGACGTAGTAACCGTTGCAGATCTTCCGACGCCATTTAATGATGCTATCACTGTTGATAAAAAGGGAAATCTTTATGTCTCTAACGCTGGTAACTTTGGTGCCGATGGACTGCAAGGTAGTCAGGTCTATTCGACCTTTGAAGGCGCTGAGCAAGATATCTGGATGGAAAATCTCGAAGGCCCGCTCGGAAACACCTTTGATAACAACGAGAATTTTTATGTCTCAAATATGAACACTGGTGCTATCTATAAGCGCAGTAAATCTGGAGAAGTTTCTTTATTTAGTTCAATTACCAGTGGCGGCGGAATGGCCTTTGATAAAGGAAATGGCCTCTATGTAGCAAGCTATCAAGGTGGTGCTATCTACAAAATCGATAGACATGGTAACGCGACGGTATTCTCGGACGATCCGCGCTTGTCCGGTGGTCCAGTAGGGATCTCGTTTGATAAAAATCACAATTTGTATGTTGGTAACTATGACGATGGAAAACTTCTAAAAATAGACAAAAATGGAACGGTCACTGAGATTACCACACTGACTCAAGGGGGAAATCATATCGCCTACTTGGTTTATGCAGGCGGACATATTTACACCACAAGTCTATTCACCAACAAAATCTATAAAGTAACGCTTGATGGTGAAGTCTCGGAATTTGCGGGTTCTGGAAACTTTGGTCATAAAGACGGTGCAAACCTAGAAGCGGACCTTGCGCTGCCAAACGGTATAACAACCAACAAAGCACAAGATACTTTGTATGTTTCGGAATACTATTCGTCTTATGTCAAAGCGATCAGAATTAACAAGTAGAGTTACTTTTAATCGATAAGCTGACACTAATAGCCACGAGCGGTCAAAATAATTTATTATTGCTCCTGGCTATTATGTAATCGCTAACTCATGCCCCACTCTTCATCATAACCTTCGAGTTAAATCCAATCGTTGCAGCATTATATTTAGCCTGAACTCGGCATAACTTAACCTTTTCAGCAAAGCTAACTTAGCGTCTCTCGGCGTTAAACTTGTTGATAATAACCACTATTACTCCACAAGTTTGCCTTGATGGCACCAAATAAACCTCACTGCTTCTAACATTTGAGAAGAGTTTAAGCGAACGGTTGAAACTATAGGAACTAACTACCTGTTTCTGTTTGGATTTTAAGGCCATATTAGCTCGAGTTCAGGTTATTTAGCTGATTTATTAACTGAACTTAGCTATCATAAGGCGTCTTTTTAACCATTAAATAGTTTTCGACAATATGGTCGCACCAAGCACACCTGATATCCCTGACATGCCTGATTTTAAGGTTGGAAACTACACCGTTTTAACTAGTCGAAACCTTGTCGTCTATCAAAACGAAGAAACGTCTATAACACCCAAAATGCTAAAGGTGTTGTGTGAACTGGCCAAACATCAAGGTAAAACACTTTCTAAAGAGCAACTATTTGAATCTGCATGGGGAACAACCGTCACCACAGATATGGTTCTGAGCAGAGCTATCGCCGACTTAAGAAAAGTATTCAATGATTCCGCCCAGAAACAACAGGTTATCGAAACAGTCACCAAACAAGGTTATCGATTAAAAGCGACCGTCACTTGGTTAAACGAACCGAGACAAAAAACAAAACGAAGGACCCTTTTAAGTCGCGGTTTAGTTATTACAACCCTAGCCGCATTGCTTATCGCTATTAGTGCATTGGTATTTAATACGTATATTGCAGAACAAGACGAAAGTTACGCCTTTGATGGCGCGCCGATATTAGACAACCTAACCTCTGACCATGACCGAGAAAGACGCGTAAGGTTTAGTCCTGACGGTAAGTATATACTTTATTCAAAGAATAATAAGGATGATCAAACGCAACGATTGGTGCTTCACTCTCTCGTTGGAAAACAAACGGTCAGTACAATTCCTTCTTCTTCTGACGATGGAGGAAATGCGTTAGTCGCTGTTTTTTCTCCAGACAGTAAGAAAGTTGCGTTTCGTGAATTTGATGGCGCTAGTTGTCGCTTGATCATTCTCGATATCAAAACGCTAATCCAAGAATTTTCCGTCCAATGTCCAGGTTCTAGTATTTCAAGTTTAGACTGGTCACCCAATGGCGAATATCTAATTACTACTAAGCTTGATATAAAAAAGAAAAAAGAAAGCCTGCTGCTTTTTGAGC
>CAJQOL010000201.1 GCA_905479925.1 uncultured Kangiellaceae bacterium
TTTAGGCTCTAGTTTATGTCTTGAGCTAAGTTCAGTTCAGTTCAGTTCAGTTCAGTTCAGTTCAGTTCAGTTCAGTTTGTCAGAAATTTTTTTAACGTAATTTTTACAGTCCCAGAATAATAATAAATTGACATTTATAGCGTCCCCTCTCGCAGGTTTTTCTGAGTAACGATGCGATTCTTGCCATTTTTTTTTGCTAAGTAAAGTAGTTTGTCTGCTTCAAGTAAGGCTCGATCGGCAGACTCAAATTCGGTCAAGCCTACCAGACCAGCGCTAACAGAAATATGGACAGAGCAATCGTCAAAATCGAAAGTCGACTGTCTCAGGTGGTTAAGAATGCGTTCAAATACAATCTCTGCATTGTCTGGGGATACTCCTACCAGTAAAAGTAAAAACTCTTCTCCACCCCAACGAGCTAGAAAATCGTTCTTTCTTAAATCGATAGAGATTTTCTCTGATACATATTTTAATGCTTCATCTCCAATCTTATGGCCATGATGATCATTAATCAGCTTAAAGTTATCTAGGTCTATCATCACTAAGCTGGAGTTACCCTTATATCGCTGATTACGGTGGTATTCTTCTTCGATAAGCTTGGTCATTGCTCGCCGGTTTATTAAACCCGTCAGGTAATCTTTAGATGCCCGTTTTTCTAGCTGTGATGTTAATCGATGAAGAACGATTGAAATTAAGCTTGCTGTAGCGAAGAAGGTAAAGGTGTAGAGTAGTTCTTCATTAAAAGTCCCTGGGTGAGAGTAAACACTAGTTCCTACGTAAAAAGTACCTAGATGAATAAGGGAAACGGTGAGTGTTGCAAGAAAAGACTGTATCAAGCTCGCATTGGAGTATAAGAATGACAAAACTACCATGGCAAAAATAAGTGCTATTACTCGTTGTTCAACCAAAATAAAGCTCCACAGTAAATAGATAAACATACCGTGTAATACCTGCAAATTGAGCATATTTCGAGTAAATCTTGGGGTAACTTGTTTTTGAGCTAAATAACCAATAAAGAACAATAAATTATTGAAATAAACTATTGCTATCAAGCTATGAAAGTAATTTATATCATAAAAGTTTAAATCAAACCCATAGACTAGATAGGTTACGAGAATGGCAATGTGGTAGGCACCAAGAGCTAGAAAAAAATCCTTTAAAGTTAAGCGCTTAGCGTTTTCTAAGTTAGCAAACCATTGCATAGCTGATTGACAAAAAATCCTTATTAAAAATCAGCGAGAACTGATAGGAGTTGTTTATCAATAAGTTTAGCAATAAAAATCTTGTTTTGCGGGAAATATCCGTATTTCCGATGGCCCAGGCTAGTACTTAATACACACATTCTTAGGTTCAGTGAAGAACCTCATCGCTTCTAGGCCACCTTCTCTGCCCATTCCGGAGGATTTCATCCCGCCAAAGGGGGTTCGCAGGTCTCGCAGCAACCAGCAGTTAATCCAAACAATGCCAAAATCTAATTGGCTAGATAATCGATGACAGCGGGAAACATTGCTACTCCAAACAGAAGTTGCTAAGCCATACTCGGTACCATTAGCTTTGGTGACGGCTTCTTCTTCAGAATCAAAAGGTTGAATGGTACAAACCGGACCAAATATTTCTTCTTGGTTAACTCGACATTCGGAGCTTAACCCTTCTATGACGGTAGGTTCAATAAAGTAACCACCGCTGCAACGTCCTTCAGGTGTCCTTTTGTTACCACCGGTTAATACCGTTCCACCTTCTTCTTTGGCAAGCTCAATATACGAATAGACTTTTTCATAGTGGGCTTTTGAAACAAGCGCACCATGCTGGGTTTCTTCGACTAGTGGATCACCGATTCTAAGCGCCCTGACCTTTTTAACCAGAGCCGTCTTAAAACGCTCGTAAACAGAGCGTTCGACGTAAATGCGCGAACCACAAAGGCAAATTTGGCCTTGATTAGAAAATGCAGCACGTGCCACTTCGCTAACGGTGTTATCAAAAGACGCTTGGTCTTTACAAGAATCAGCAAATACGAGTGTCGGATTTTTGCCGCCTAATTCCAATGAAAACTTTTTAAGCATCGGCGCTATCTGACTAGCTATGGCTCTGCCAGTGGCACTACCCCCGGTAAAACTAACGGCTTTTATTTTTGGGTGATTGACAAGTGGAGAGCCTATTGCAGGGCCACTTCCGTGAAGAATATTAATGACTCCTTTCGGGATCCCGGCTTCGATACATAACCGCGAAAAAATGTAGGCGGTCATTGGCGTGACTTCGGAAGGCTTCGCTATCACCACATTACCACAGGCTAATGCCGGTGCAATTTTCCAAGTAAACAAATAGAGTGGTAAATTCCAAGGGGAAATACAGGCAACCACGCCAATAGGTTGCCGTAAGGTAAAGTTTACCCCCACCGACCCCATATCGTGACATTCGCTTGAAAACTGAGTCGCTGCATTGGCAAAAAAGCGAATGTTAGCGGCACTTCGATAACTATCCACCGCTCGTGCAAATGCAATCGGTTTGCCGTTATCGATTGCTTCAGCTCTAGCTAACTCTTCACTGGCGGTCTCAATTGCATCGGCTAGCTTCATCAGTAAGTTTGAACGCTGTTCCGCAGGCATGTTTGCCCATTCGGACTTGGCTGATTCCGCCGCTATTACGGCTAGCTCAAGGTCATCGGAATCCGATTCCGGTATTTTTGAATAGATCTTTCCAGTAGCAGGTTCAAAATTATCCAAGTAGTTTTGGTTAACCGGCGAAACAAGTTCGCCATTGATGTAATTTTGTATCGATTGCATGCAAAAGACCTATTTTTGTGTGGTTTGTATAATAACGACAGTGCAGTTTATAAGCTGCTTGTTCGCCCGCCATCGACAGGTAAACTCACGCCGGTGATATAACCCGCAGACGGAGAGGCTAGAAAAGCACATGCGTCGGCAAACTCTTCGGCTTCACCAAAACGTCGCATTGGAATGATCGACTTTTCTTCTACCTCCATCTCTTCAATTGAAACGCCTTTTTTAGCCGCTTTGTTCTTAATGATAGCTTCCAAACGTACGGTGTTGGTAGCGCCGGGAAGAACATTATTAACCGTTATACCAAAAGGTCCTAGCTCGTTTGCCATTGTTTTTGCCCAGCTGGCCACAGCGCCTCGCACCGTGTTTGATACCCCTAGGTTAGGTAAGGGCTGTTTAACACTGGTTGAAATAACATTGATAATACGGCCGTAGTTCATCTCTTTCATTCCAGGAACAACCCGTTGTGCAATTTGGTGGTTGTTTATTAGATGCTGGTTGAAAGCAGCTAAAAATGCAGTGCTTTCAGCGCTGTTTGCCGGTCCTGGAGCTGGTCCACCGGTATTGTTAATTAGAATTTCAAAGGTTGGCACTACGCTTAAATGTGCATCTAGCGCTCTAGCAACTGCGTCGGGGTCGCTAAAGTCTGCGCAAATAGCAAAATGTTCTTGTGAGCCGTTATTGGCCAGCTCGCTCTTAACTTGGTTAAGTACTTCCAGATTTCTCGCGAAAAGTGTTACATTGGCTCCCATTTTAGCTAATTGAATGGCTATCGCTTTACCCATTCCTTGCGAGCTTCCGCATACCAGAGCGTTCTTGTTATTAAGGTCTAAATTCATGCTGATTCCTCTTTTTAAGAGTCGTTAAATTAATAAGTAGGTTAAAGTATGTATATCGAACAAAAACCTTCGTTTACTAAAAATAAATAAAAACGGTCATTAAAACCAGTTTGCGTCCATCATTAAACAAGTTTTGTTATTAGTATTTAACAAATGAGCATCGTGTTCAGCGGTTGGTAACTCCCATTGGTAAAAATACTCAGCGGCTTGTAATTTACCATTATAGAAATTTAATTCATTCTTATCTGTTTCTGAAACTAACGCTGTCTCCGCCACATTACCTTGGCGTAACCACATCCATGCATATACTAACTTACCCATCATAGACAGGTAGCAGCTGGCGTTAGCTAAAGTTACTTCAGGGCCATTGACCTGCATGCTTTTCGCCAAATTTTGGGTGGTCGTAAGGCAAAGCCCGAGGCTTTTATTTAGTTGCTCTGCAAATAAACTAACCCGAGGTAATTTAGATGCCGCTTTAATATCTTCAGCTATTTTTGTTGCCAGAAGCTCTAGGCCTTTACCATTACTTTGCCAAGCTTTTCTGCCTAACAGATCGAGCGCTTGAATTCCGTTGGTCCCTTCATGAATTGGGTTTAGCCGGTTATCGCGGTAACATTGCTCTACCGGATATTCGTTGGTGTAGCCTGAACCCCCTAATATTTGAATCGCTAGTTCGTTAGCCTTTAATCCGTAATCTGAATTACAGGCTTTAACGATTGGCATAAGTAAATCAAGCAGCAACTCAGCGTCTTGTTTGTGAGCGTCCTCCGCCGATAACGTATCGTCGACTAATGATGATGAATAAAAACAAAGGGAGGTGCCTCCTTCAACGAATGACTTTTGAGCAAGTAACATTCTTCGCACGTCAGCATGTTCAATAATATTAACTTGTGGCGTTGTTGGATCTTTTTCTGTCGGCTTTCGACCTTGAGGCCTCTCTTTTGCGTAATTAAGAGACTCCAAATAACCTCGATAGCCAATCATTGCAGCGCCAAAACCCACGGAGAGACGAGCTTCATTCATCATTTGGAACATATAAGCAAGCCCGTGGTGCGGCTGTCCAACCAAATAGCCGTGACAATCATCTTTTTCACCAAAGCTTAAAATAGTTGAGGTGGTTCCGCGGTAGCCCATTTTGTGAAATAGTCCGGACAGACTAACGTCATTACTTTGTGCCGGTTGGTTATTTTCGTCCAGCCTAAATTTGGGAACGATAAAGAGTGAAATTCCCTTGGTACCAGCCGGCGCACCTTTAATTTTTGCAAGAACCATGTGGACGATATTATCGGTAAGGTTATGGTCTCCAGCGGAAATATAGATTTTTTGCCCTTTAATTCGATAACCGCCGTCATCATGCGGGGTCGCTTGTGTTGTAATGTCCGCTAGTGAGGAACCGGCGGAAGGTTCGGTTAAAGCCATCGTTCCAGAAAAATCACCGGTTAACATTGCCGGTAAGAATTGTTGTTTTTGTTGCTCGTTGCCAAACGTATCTATGAGGTTAGCTGCACCCGTAGTTAAAAAGCCGTAGCCAGTTGTTGAGGGATTGGCTGAAGTGAAATAACCGGAAGCTGCTATTGCAACACTGAAGGGTAGTTGCATTCCGCCCTGTTCAAACCCAGTTGATGCCGCAATAAAACCGGCCTCTCTAAATGCATCAAAAGCGTGTTTAACATCGTCGAGCATCTCAACCTTGCCGTCGACAAATTTTGGTTCGTTTTGGTCTGACAAATGATTGTGGGGAAGAAAATACTTAACAGCTATTTTTTCCGCGGTGTCTAAAACCGCATCAAAAGTTTCTTTACTGTGTTCGTTATAGCGGTCTCGATTGGTTAGTTTTTCAATTTCCTGAACCTGATACAAATGAAACTTAAAGTCGCGGTTGTTGATCAATTGATTCATTCGAAGCCCTTTTCTATTTTTATGAGTCTAATGCGTAATTTATGCCACCAGAACAGCTGACTATTAATATTCTCTCTATTATCAGGCGATTACACCAGCCAGTTTTTTAGAAACTAAAAGACTAGAAACTAAAAGACTAGGAAATAGCCGCAAGAATTCCTGTTTTATCTAGTCCGCACCGCTGTAGCAGATCGGCCGGCTCACCATGTTCAATAAATCGGTCTGGAAGCCCTAGGTTAATTGTATCTACTGAAATGTTTTGGCTATTTAGCCACTCGTTTACTGCGCTTCCCGCGCCACCAGCAATAGCGTTTTCTTCGATAGTCACTAGTTTATCGTGGCTACTAGCAATTTGTGCCAATAGTGAAGTATCTAACGGTTTTACAAAACGCATATCAATTACGCTGGCGTCGATTTCTTCGGCGACTTCTAATGCCACGTGCAGCAGGCTACCAAATGCCAGAATAGCGACCTTTTTTCCCTGTCGTCGCATGTTAGCTTTACCTATGTCGATGGTCGCTAAGTCATTTTCTGGTACTTTACCAATACCCGCTCCACGAGGATATCTTACCGCCGCGGGGCCGTCATGCTGATAACCGGTAGATAACATTAAGCGACATTCTTGTTCATCACTTGGCGTCATTATTACCATTTCAGGGATACAGCGAAGATAACTCAAATCAAAAGCACCGTGATGAGTTGCACCATCCCCGCCCACTAAGCCGCCTCGGTCGATGGCAAATAATACGTCGAGCTTTTGAAGGGCTACATCGTGAATTAGTTGATCATAACCGCGCTGAAGGAAAGAACCGTATATAGCACACACTGGCTTTAAGCCTTCACAGGCTAACCCGGCGGCAAATGTCACCGCGTGCTGCTCGGCGATACCTACGTCAAAATATCTCTCCGGGAATTGTCTGGAAAATGCAATAAGATCCGAGCCTTCGCGCATTGCCGGAGTTATGCCCATCAGTTTGTTGCAATCATTGGCCATATCACATAACCATTGACCGAAAATATTTGAATAGGTTACTTTCTTTTTAGTTTTTGGAAGCTTGGTTTCTTTTGGGTTAAATGTTGGGACTGCATGGTACGCGATCGGGTCTTCCTCTGCGGGAGCAAACCCTTTTCCTTTAGTCGTTACCACATGGAGTATTTGCGGTCCTTTGAGTTTTTGGATGTTGCCTATGGTTGTTAATAGTGTTGGCAAATCATGTCCATCAATAGGGCCTATGTAATTAAAACCAAGCTCTTCAAACAAGGTGCCAGGAAGAACCATTCCTTTCATATGTTCTTCGACGCGATGAGCCCAGTTAGAAATTTTTGGCATATTCTGCAGTACTTTTTTACCGCCTTCTTTAAAACCCGAGTAGAATTTTCCTGAAAGGACTTTGGCTAGATAATTGTTTAACCCGCCAACATTTTCAGAAATAGACATATCATTATCGTTCAATATAACGGTTATATTGACGTCCAAGTCTGCTGCGTGATTGAGGGCTTCAAACGCCATTCCCGCAGTCATTGCGCCATCACCTATAACCGCTACGAATCGTCTATCTTGTCCCAGTGCTTTGGCGGCTGCAGCCATACCGAGCGCGGCGCTAATGGAGGTACTTGAGTGACCAACGCCAAAAGCGTCGTATTCACTTTCAAAACGGCTAGGAAAAGGGTGCAAACCATCGGTCTGTCTTATAGAGCGAAGGTTTTCTTTTCTTCCTGTTAAAACTTTATGGGGATAGGCCTGGTGACCGACATCCCAAATAATTTTGTCATTTGGGGTGTCGAATAAATAGTGAAGAACCACGGTAAGTTCAACCGTTCCTAGTCCCGCCGCAAAATGACCGCCGCAATGGGCGATACTGTTAATTAGAAATTCACGAAGTTCATCGGTGAGTGGTTTTATTTGCTCCACCGCCAGTTCTCTGATATCTCTAGGACAGCTTATTTGGGCTAGTAACGGATAGATTTTTGGGTCGCAAAGCATATCAGTAAGTCCGTTGTTAGTGATGTCTATTAACAATAAATTGAGCAAAATCGGATAGCTTTTCGCTGTTTAAGGGGATTCTTTCTAGCGCATCAAGCGCTCGCTCCACCAGCTCGGTTGCTCGCTTTTTTGCACCATCTAAGCCAAGCAAAGCAGGGAAAGTCAATTTGTTCTTGTTGATATCAGAGCCCTGTGGTTTTCCAAGGGTCTCGGTATCACTTTCAATATCCAGGATATCGTCCTTGATTTGAAAGGCTAAGCCTAGGGATTGGCTATACATATCCAGTTGAGTCGCGATCACTTGATCTTCGCAGTCGCTGGCTAAGAACCCTAGTTTTACCGAAGCGCTTATTAATGCGCCTGTTTTCATACGGTGCATTGATTCAAGGGTTGCTAAATCAGACGCTTTATTAGTCATAAAAAGGTCAATTGCCTGGCCACCACCCATACCTAACGAGCCACTCGCGTGGCATAGGCTTCTTAACATCTGCAGTTGTTTATAGTCGGATAATTCGGCAACGTAGGGGGCGCTCAAAACCTCAAAAGCAAGGGTTTGTAACGCATCGCCTGCAAGTACTGCGGTGGCTTCATCAAATTTTATGTGGCAGGTAGGAATTCCGCGTCTTAAGTCATCATCGTCCATGCACGGTAAATCATCATGGATTAATGAGTAAGCATGGATTAACTCCACGGCAACAGCAGCTCTCTCAAGTACTTCTGTGTTTGCGGATAACATTTCCCCGGTCGCAAAGACGAGCGCTGGTCGAATGCGCTTGCCAGGGTTAAGTGCAGAGTACCTCATTGCTTGATGAAGCCGAGTTGGTGTCTGCTGCTCGTTTGGTAACCACTTTATAAGTAGCTCATTGGTTCGAGTTTGAATATCTTTAAGAAACAGGCTATGGGGCATGGTTATCGCTTATTCGAAGTTTTCTAGCTGTTGTTCGTCATTGAGCATGTGAACCTTCTGCTCAGCTTTGTTAAGCATTGTTTGGCAGTCTTTCGTTAGCTTAACGCCTTTTTCAAATTGCGCTAGTGACTCATTAAGAGGCAGATCCCCTTGCTCGAGCTGCTCGACTATCGTTTCTAAAGCCGCAATTTGGGACTCAAAAGTATTCTTTTTATCGTTACTCATAGTAAAGACCAGGCTAATTTTTTAAACTCATTTGTTTCAGCAGACTATTGTCTCGCATTTTGCCTTTGAAAGGAATTCTTTGGTGATTTTAATGAAGAAAATAGCCTGTTAACTGGCAATGTTTGAAATCTTGCCTATTCTTTCAATATGGCTGTTAAACCTTGTACGATATAAAAAATAGAATACTAAGAACATTAGAGGAACTAGGATTTGGATTTAGGTACGCTGATCGGTCTTATTGGCGCGATAGCGATGATCATTTTGGCAATGATTATCGGTGGTTCAATTATTGCGTTTATAGACCCTGTATCGATATTGATTGTGGTAGTAGGTACTCACTTTGTAGTACTCATGACTTTTTCCCTTAAAGACTTTATGGGGGCTGCAAGTGCAGGCATGAAAGTGCTTAATTTTCAGCCCTTAGATAACGACGAGCTCATCGCACAAATTGTTGAGTTGGCTGATATGGCACGTAAAAGTGGTTTGTTGGCTTTAGAAGGAGCAACTATCGAACAGGATTTTCTTAAAAAAGGGATCGGTTTGCTGGTTGACGGGCATGATGGAGATGTCGTTAAAACTATTCTTGAAAAAGATGTAAGAATGTCGTCAGAGCGTCATAAACAAGCTGGCTCGGTATTTAAGAGTATGGCGGATGTCGCACCTGCAATGGGAATGATTGGCACACTGATTGGTTTGGTAGCAATGTTGGGCAATATGGATGACCCTAAATCGATTGGTCCAGCAATGGCTGTAGCTCTCTTAACAACACTATACGGTGCTATTATGGCCAATGTCGTTGGCATTCCAATTAGTGAAAAGTTAGGTAAGAGAAATGCCGAAGAAACGTTATCGAAAACGTTAATGATTGACGGACTGCTAGGAATTCAGGCAGGACAAAACCCGCGCGTTATTGAACAAGTATTACACGGATACCTTAATGAAGGTAAACGTCCAACGGCAGAAGATTAAACGATGAGCGAAGAAGCCGAGTGCGACTGTCCCCCCGAGGGGCTGCCAGCTTATATGGGGACCTTTGCGGACCTCATGGCACTACTGATGTGCTTTTTCGTACTTTTGCTCTCCTTTGCCGAAATGGATGCACTTAAGTTTAAGCAAATTGCTGGTTCTATGAAATTTGCTTTTGGCGTTCAGAATAAGGTTAGAGTGCGAGATATACCAAAAGGGACTAGCATAATCGCTAAAGAGTTCTCTCCCGGAAAACCTCAACCAACCGTTATTGAAGCGGTTATGCAGCAAACCATTGATATCACCAAAGAAACCCTGGAATTCGATGAGCCGGACGAAGATGACCCCTCTGAAGGTGATGGTGAAGATAGCAACCAGGGCGATGGCCAGCAAGAAAACATCGCATCGGATGAACAAACTAAATCCGACGCCGAAATATTACGCGAAGCCGAACTTGCCGCAAAAGCTGCTGAAGCGGCGGAGAAAGCATCAGAGGAGTTAGCGAAAGATATTGCTTTTAAAATGTCAGAGGAAATTTCTGATGGTCAAATAGAGTTACTCGCGAAAGGATCGTTTGTCGTTATCCGCATCCGTGAGAAAGGTTCTTTTGCATCGGCATCAGATACCATAGAAGAAAAATTTATTCCCGTAATATCAAAAATCGAAGATATTTTAGCGGAGACCGATGGAGAAATTCGAGTCGCGGGTCATACTGATAACCTACCGATTGATAATGAATATTTTCGATCAAATTGGGAATTATCCGGTGGACGCGCAGGTTCGGTTACCCGCGAGTTGTTAAGAACCGGACGATTAAACAAAGGCCGGTTTGTTATAACCGGCTACGCAGACACTAAACCTATAGCAGATAATTCGACCTTAGAAGGCAGAGCGACAAATAGAAGGGTTGAGGTCATTATTGTGCAAGGCCAACAACCTGAAGGTCGAGTGGTTGGTGTTGGAGCCGATACACCCGCGCCACCAGAACAGCCCGCAGTTGAAACCGAATTCGATGAAGAATTACCGCCGGTTGAGCAGTAGTAGGGATTATTAAACCAACGACGAGTAAATGAGATCGACTTAGTCTCGTCATTGACTTCTCTATTCTAAGAGATATGATTTAATTATTTTGATAACTCATTAAACCCCGCGTTTGGCCGCTACACGCGGGCAAACAGAGCCTTGAACATTCCCATATTCATGGGAAGACTGTATATAAAAAGTACTCTTAATGGTTTCTTAGCACTAAATTTCGCAAAACAACTATCACTTGTTATGGTCTTGAAATTTTATGAATTAGATATCGATACAACTTCTTTCGCATTAACGGCTTATTCTTCAAAGGGACCTATATTAAGAATAGTCCACTCCAAGAAAATAAGGATACGCGATTCAAATAGCCGTTGCCGGAGTTTGGGAGGGTTTTTTTGGGCTTGATGCAGGTTCGTCCTCCGGCTCGCACAAATTAGTGCCTCGATAGGTCTTTTACACTAAGCCCTCAACCAAAATGCTGTTTACGTTCTGTCTGCTTTCCATTGTTTGACTTTGCTAAAATCAAAAATCCAATCATTGAGTTTATCGCCCCGTTGCTCAACGGGCATTCCGTCTCGTATCCAACGTTCGACGCTGGTAATGGTAACGTCCATTAGACTGGCTAGCGTATCTTTACCAATAATTTGGTCATTGCTGGTAAACACAGTCGAATCATCAACAATCGATTTATTATGTCTGCGTTTTGCTTGACGTAAATAATTAGAACTTCTCATGATGCTTTCTCCTTTTTACTGCTCTCTATAACTATAGATGAGTTTTTCGCTAAAAAGGTTTCAAAAATTATTGAATTTTACGAATATAATTTCTAAACAACAAAATGCCAAAGCTCGGAAATGCTCTTAAATAACCGTTTCATTTCCGTTAACTTATTCATTGATAAGCCATTTTTCATGTTCTCAGAATATCGTTCTAACAGTGAGTTTTCTTCGCTAGGGGGTAGTCCGTTAGTAATAATTAATCCTGCCAAATCAAACAGTGGATCGCCAATACTGGCATACTCCCAATCGACAATACGAATTTCGTTATTGCCAGCTGTCATTATATTGCCGGGGTTTAAATCATTGTGGCAGACGCATTGAGGGACAAAATTAGCGGCGTTAGCAATAGCCATTTTGTAGCTGGACTCTATCTTTGTTGATGATTCAGGAGAGCCTAGCAAAGCCTGTTGGTAGTAGCGTTCTATGTATTCAGGCATGACTAATTTCCATTGCTCGAAATCTTTAGCCGTTTCTATTTTTACACCATGAATTTTCGATATTGAATCGCATAGAAGATTGAGTAAAGAGTTTTTATTGGAACATTTGGTGGTTAAAGCTACTGTTTTGCTAGTCGAGCTAGTCGAGCTAGTAGAGTTAGTTGCTAAGGAACATCCATTGAACCACGGAGCGATTTGAACATTTTTTGTTTCTCGGCTGTTTTTTAGTATCGTCGTTTCGAGTGTAGGTAACTGTTGTAGAAAGGAAAAAAGTCGAGATGCTAAATCACTGGTTAACGGAGTTAGTGTTTGTTTTTGTTGCCGCAAGATTTTTATAAAAGAGCAATTGTTATCGGTTGAGTCATTGTTGTGTGAAAAACGATAACAGTGATTGCTAATGCCTTGTGTTAACTTAATCCAGTGGGATGAATCGGCTAATTGGTATAACTGATTATCGTCGCCAAACCACTCAGCAATATCATTCCAAGCGGCTGCAGAATGAGGCCACCAACTAGGTGGTTGAAAGGGATTGTTGCTCATGGATTTTTTTCCAAGCGATCCAGCCGTAAACTGACAATATAACATATAGCACGGTAAGGATACTGGTTAAGGCGAAACCTTTGGAAACATAAATAAAAATAGAAACGGAGTTTATCACTAACCAATATAACCAATTTTCCAACACTTTTTGAGTCACCATATAAGTTGTTAGCAGTGCAAAGCCGGTAGTAAAGGAGTCTGCTAAAGCTAACGATTGATTAGTATATTTGTCTAATAAAAACGCAGTGATAATGACCGCAATGGAGGTTAAACCGATGGCCTTGAGGTGAAAAGCTAACGACCATCGATTGATAACAACACTTGCTTTGTTATCCGTTCTTTTATGCCATTGTTGCCAGCCATAAACCGCCATCGATAAATAGTAAATATTCAGCAGCGACTCCATGTATAGATTGACATCAAAAAATAGAAATATATAAATAGAAGTGCTTACAAAAGCGGCCGGCCAACACCAGAGGCTTTCTTTAATCGCTAAAATAACATAAGTGAGTGCGCAGATAACGGCGACCCACTCTAGAAAAGAGGTCGCTATTAACTGTTCGATAAACTGATTTAAAAAATCATTCATTAACGGATCATCGCTTCTTAATAAATACTAATACTACTGATTATTGCTCGGAGAAACATCACTGTTTAGAAACTTTGCTACAAACACTTGTTTTCCATAGGTCGAAAAAGAGTGTTTAACCGTCTCATTAAGAACCGCCATGACTGAATCATATTCTCCAAAAATTTGAGTACTCATGGTATTGGTCAAACACTCAATTCTATCGTCAGAATTAAGTCGTTGCACAATATCTTGAATGATTGGTAAAAAATTAGTATCAAGTGGATACAAGCTAATTTCTAGTGATATTTTCATTATTTTTCCTCAGATCTATTCTTTTTTTAGACTTATTCAAACTCAGTTGAAAAGGCGATTCCAACAACTCGAGATGCAGCAAATTGATAATAAGCACCTCGTTCGTAGAAGTTTCTTGGATCATTACCGAAGCTACCAAAACCTCGAGTCTGAACATCTTCATCGGTTATATTTTTTGCATAGAAACGTAAACGCCAGTTTTCCTGTAAATAAGAAAGTCCTAAATTAAGCAGTTGATAACTATCCGATTTTTCTTGATGACGGTCTGAAAAATAGAAACTACTCTTTGATTCTACTTCAGCGTTGAATTGCCATTGGTCAGTAAAATAATAGTTTACGCCGGTAGTCGCTTGATAGCTTGGTGCATGCGCAAAACGGCGTCCATCGAGGTCAAAAGGAACCGGAGGTAAACTTTCCAGATCCGCATCGACATGGGTATAACTTTGGTAATCATCGAATTGGCTATTGAGCAAGCCGAGAGATAAATAGAATGAAAGATTTTCGTTCGCTAGCCATTGAGAATCAAGCTCCACGCCCCAGCTATTTCCTTTTGCCGCATTACCGGTTAAATCAGTAAAACTACAGGGACACTCTCCACCCAGCTGAACAAGAACACCGCTGTCAATCGATCTTACAATCGACTCTTTGGTTTGAACGTCTTCTCGGTCCTGATAAAAAACAGAAAATTGTGCGATTAATTGATTGTTTAACCAGTTGCCTTTTATACCCGCTTCGTAGTTCCACATAGTCTCGGTATCAAACTCTCGATTTTCTTGCGGAATGCTCGCGTCGGTATTGAACCCTCCAGCCTTGTAACCTCTAGAGATTAATCCGTAAGCCATTTGATTATTAGCTAATTGATATTCGATGGCCATTTTTCCACCCCAAAGATCTTCATCGGGTTTAAATCTGGCGTCAAATGAATCTATATAATCTGCTGAGCGATTTTCGAACCTGAGGCCGGTCGTTAATTGCCAGGCGGTTGATAATGCAAAATTGACTTCACCGTATAGTGCGGTATTACTGGTATCAAAACTACTAGCGAAATCGCTTGCGGCAAAGGTGTATTGGCGATCTAACTCAACTTGCTGATCACGTATATAGGCTCCAATGACCCAGTTGACTGGCTGGCCGTTGTCTAAAGAACGAAGTTTTACGTCTAAACTGGTATTTTCATTGTCGCGCTGGTAGTTATCAAATGACGAATACCACCAGTCGAAACCATGCAAGTCAGTATCACATGCGGTATTTTCACAAATAGCGATATGACTCCAATCTTCATCATAGCCGTATTCGAGTTTTGAATCCGCCATGCTAAATACCGCTTCTAATTGATAGTTGGAGGACATATCCCACAAAGCTTGAAGTGCAATCGCTTGGGTTTCTTGCCGATCATGACCGGGCTGATCCGAGTAGGTATTGCGGTTGGAATCTAGACTAAATGCGTCGTAACCATTGTCGATATCAGCTAAAAATAGGCTGGTATTTATCGTGAGGTTTTCGCTAGCGTTGTATGCTAGTTTTCCTCGTAAGCTAAACTCGTCGAGGTTATTGGTATCCTCTCTACCAAGATGAATGTTCTTCATATAGCCGTCGCTATTGAATTGTTTTAAAGCAATCCGGTAGCCGGTTTCATCACTAATTGGTCCGCTGATGACCGCTGAGAGATCACGACCCGAAAAAGATTCATAGGATGCGGACAGCTTAGAATAGAAATTATCAGTCGGTGAGTTAGATACTATGTTAATAAGGCCTGCTAATCCATTTGCCCCATATAATGTGCCTTGAGGGCCTCGTAGGATTTCAACTTGTTGTATATCCAGCATGGTAGCTGCGGTTGAGATACCCGTGAGATCAACGCCATCAAGGACAACACCTACGGAGTAATTGACTGGCTCTCTAAATTCACTTCGCTCGCCAACTCCTCTAATTTGAATAAATCGTCCACGAGATGAACCGCTGGCGAAATTAACATTGGGGGCGTAGTTAATAATGTCGGTTAACTGTTGGGCATTTTTCTGTTCAATATAATCACTACCTATAACCGTTACGCTGGCAGGCAGCTCAAGCACATTTCTGTTTTGTAGGTCTGCGGTGACGATAATTGTTTGGTTTGAGGTTTGGTTTGAGGTTTGGTTTGAAGTTTCTTCATTGGTTTCGCTTGATCGTTGCTCGGCAGAGACTCCTGTTAAGACTCCACTAAGGGCAATGGCCAATAAAGATTTGTTGGTAAAGTTGTTCACTATCGATCTCCGTGGGTTCATCTTTTTAGTGTTTGATGAACAAAAATTGGAGATCCGGTAAGACGATGGTCAAGAAAGAAAATTGAGACGAATACTGACTTATATAAGCGTCGATATGAGCGTTAATAAAATCTTTGATATAAGCGCAAATATGGTCGGTATTTTGTTTCGTTCAAGTTTTCCACCTGTCCCTACGCCGGTATTATCCGGATCAGGTACAAAGGGTACTAATCTCAGGCTAATGCACAAATAGGCTTAGCCGCCCCTCAGGTTGAGGCGGAATTATAGGGCAATTATCGCAGAATGCAAAACTATCTGTGTATAGGCAAAAGCTATCAATCACAAGAGTGACGGATTTTGTGAGTTTAGTTGGTGGTAATTCTATATAAGCGAAGCTTATTGAGTACGGTCAGTTAAAGCCTATTTACGGTGTAACCGCAATAGACTCTATCAGAACTTTGTTTTGACTAACGTCATACCTTGTATCAATATTTAATACAGAAACTATGGGAGGAGATTTATGTCCAGAAATACAAGTGTGACATTGTGCGAACCAATTCTTACCTTTCTAACATTCGCACTCGATTGCTGGAACTAGCTGAAACCCCGTCACGCGGAAGAATTAGAGAAGACTTAAAAGTTGGTTATCACAGTGACTTTGTAGGCTCACATACAATTTATTATCGTATTCAAACAACTCACATTGAAATTATAGAGGTACTACATCAGTCAATGGATCCGGTCAGCCATATTATATACTGAGCTTTTATTGTTCTATCGATTTGCCATTGTAATGCTAAATCACGAGCTATCTTAGGCACACATTAAATGAACTAGTTGATTTGACTGTAAATCAAAAGGAATTAGTGGGGCCGTGTCGTTAAATGCTAGATTTATAGACGAAGTCCATTGAACGAACCTCCGCATTTTCCGGTTCCTGATGATGTGAGGGGGCTCCAACTTATCTAAAGCGGACAATTTTTTCTATTTTTAAGGCAAAGACGTTTCGCAGCGCTGCGCTCTGACTGCGACATTCTTTTGTCTAGAGCAACAAAAGAACGCAAAAATGCCCTTTACGTTACGCACTGGGCGAGCGCGATTTAAGACGTTTTTAACTTGAAAGTAATTACATTGCGTTTACCCTCAGAATGCGAGTGAAGCCCGTAAGTGCTTAGTTTTGAATTTGCCCAGTGGCT